>JACQUA010000375.1 GCA_016210565.1 Chloroflexota bacterium | reverse complement strand
GTCTAAACAGGGGGATTTCAGATTCAAAAAGTGGTGGAGCTGGGGGGATTCGAACCCCCTACCTTTTGACTGCCAGTCAAACGTTCTCCCAATTGAACTACAGCCCCAGGAAAGTCACCGAAAAACATTCCCCACCAGTAGCAAGTATAGCAGAAACGGGCGGCAATTTTCAAATGGCCCCTCGCCCGCCGCCCGCGGCGATCTCCCCGGGTCGGACGGGCCACCTGGGGGTCTTGCCCAACTCCGGCGCAGCTTCAGCGCTTGTGTTTTGTATAAGCGCCAGATTGGGCGCCAGCGGCGGCGCGGCCCCGGACAGCCCCACCCCTCCGTCTATCGCATCACCGCCGCCCCCAAAAATCATTGCACCGCACTATGACAGCGGGTGGACCCCTCCCCGCCTTCGCGGTATGACGGTTTTCTCTGTCTGTTCCCCCCATCGGGCGTCGCTCCCCGTGCGCCTGCTTCCCCAGTTTTTCCTCCAGACGGAAGCGTATTGCCGACCAGACATTGTCCACGGATACCGTGGCCGCACCGGCCATGCCATACTTCCACATGGCTTCCCAGGGGATATCCCGGTTGAGGTCGGTGGCCACCTTCGAGCCGCCCCTGGGTTAGCAAATCCAGAGCAGGCGGCCCTTTTGATTCTCCGCCATTATGTCAACTTCAGGGTTCGGGAACACAGATTGCAGATTACAGATTGAAGAGTCCAGAGTCTCGACTCCGGACTCGCTCAATCCAGCCGGCGCATTGGGGGCACCGTCATGGCTACCACGACGGGCAGGATAGCGCAGGCAAACCCCAGGATGCCCACCGCCAGGGGCGCTCCCATAAAGCCAGCCATGGCGCCAGCCAGGAGGGTGCCCAGGGGCATCAGTCCGCTACTGAGAAAATGAATCCCCAGCACCCTCCCCCTGAGGTGGGCAGGCGTATTGGTCTGGATCAGGGTGTTGGTGAGAACGTTGTAGCAGGTGTGGACCACCCCGGAAATCGCCAGCAATACAATAGCCACGGCGAACCAGGGCGTAAAGGCGAAGAACACCAGGGATATGCCGAAGGCTGTCGCCTGGGCCAGCATGAGGGGACCCCGGCGGCGCTGGTGGTAGGCCGGCCCCGCCAGCAGCGCCCCCGCGATGGATCCCACTCCTATTGCAGACATCAATATCCCCAATCCTTCCGGGCCGGTCCCCATGACATCCTTGGCGAAGATGGGCATCAGTGCAATGTACGGCTGGCCCAGCAAGGTTGGAATGAGCGCCACCACCAGGAGAGCGAAAACGGTCTTCTCTGATCTCACATAGTTCCATGCGGCCGCGGTGTCCTGGAGCACTGAAGCCTTTTCCCGGCCATGGCGGCCGGTCGTCCCGTTCTTGGACTCCGGAACAACCATCGGGACTGTCCATGCGACCGCCAAAAGATATATGGCCGTCTGAAAGAAATAGGCGCCGCCCACGCCGATGAGCGCCACCAGTATCCCCGCCAGCATGGGCCCGAGGGAACGGCTAACGTTGAAGGCCGTAGAGTTCAAGGCAATAGCGTTGCCCAGGTACTTCTCCTCGACCAGGTCGGACACTATGGCCTGCCTGGCGGGGTGCTGAAAAGCCTGGGCGATGCCGGCAATCAAGGCCGTGGCCAGAACATGCCAGGTCTGGACCGTGCCGGTAACCACGAGGACGGCCAGCAGAAAGTTGACCGCTGCGTTAACCCCCTGGAAGACTATTATCTGGGGCTTCCGTCCGTATCTGTCAGCCAGCACCCCCGCCAGCATCGAGAAGACCAGCATCGGTCCCGCCTTCATTGCCCCGGTGAGGCCGAGAAGCAGGGGAGAACCAGTCATGTCATACATCAGCCATCCCCGGGCTACGTTGTCCATCCACATCCCCATCGAGGTACTGAGCTGGCCGAGCCAGAGCAGGCGGAAGTCTCGAAATTTCAGAGGCTGGAAAGTGCCAGACAGCCTCAGGTCCAACTACCGCTCCCGGGCGGCCCGCGACGGCAAGGCGGCCGTTTCTTATTGAGGTCCTTCATGACGGCAATCATAGCACTCCCCGCCGCCGATTGCACGGGGTGGGGCGTAGACCCCGTAGCGACACCCCTCGTCCCGACACGTCGGGATCGCAACCCTGGCTGTCAACCCGGCACGACCCCGATGCATCGCGGGCCGCTACAGGGCTTCCCGCCGGACCAGCAAAAACGTTCGCGCTTCGGATTTTGCAGTAATTGACTGAATGCGCTACAATACCGACTCATACTTGAGACCTCCCCTGGTCAGGGTCTCTTTGCTGACCTTTTTCCACCGGGTCAGGGATCAATGCAGCAGACCTCTATCTGGACAGGAGTGAAAACAGGAGAGTTAATGAAGGACCTGAGAGAATTCATTCAGAAGGTTGATGAATCAGGCGAGTGCCGGGTCATTGAAGGCGCCGACTGGGACCTGGAAATAGGCGCCATCACGGAGTGGCAATCGAAGCCCAACACGCCTTTACTGCTATTCGACAGGATCAAGGGCTACCCACCGGGATACCGCGTCCTCACCAATCTCGCTGCTTCCCTGAAACGGCTTGCCCTGATGCTCGGGTTGCCTGAGGCGGCGGAGCCTATGGACCTGGTGAGGGGGTTGCGGGCCAGGACCAAAGGAGGGTTCAAACCGGTCCCCCCCGTAGAGGTGGCCACCGGGCCGGTTAAGGAGAACGTTCACACCGGGCACGACGTAAACGTACTGGAGTTCCCCACTCCCAGATGGCACGAGCTGGACGGCGGCAGATACTTCGGCACCGGGCACATGGTAGTAATGAGGGACCCCGACGAGGGCTGGGTCAACCTTGGGACCTACCGGATGCAAATTCATGACCGGAATACGCTGGGCAGCTACATAGCCTACGGTCAGCACGGCGACACCATCAGAGCGAAGTACTGGGCCAGGGGGCAGGCCTGTCCCGCGGCTGTGGTATGCGGCTATGACCCGCTGCTGTGGATCATATCCACCACCAGGGTCCCGTGGGGGGTCTCGGAATACGACTACACCGGGTGGCTGTCGAATGCCCCGATTGAAGTCATCAGGGGAGAAATAACGGGACTGCCCGTGCCGGCGGCCGCCGAGATTGTACTGGAAGGCGAAATCCCACCTCCGGAGGTTGAGTCCAGGATGGAAGGCGCCTTCGGGGAGTTCACCGGTTACTACGCGGGCGGCGTCAGGCCGGAGCCGGTCTTCCGCGTCAAGTCCGTTATGCACCGGAACGCTCCGATTCTCCAGGGAAATCCGGAATTCCGCATAAAGCCCATGTATTACTGGGGCAAGAACATTATCAGGGCCGCCGAAATCTGGAATGAACTGGAGAGACTGGTGCCCGGCGTCAAGGGGGTCTGGATGGTAGAGGAGGCGGCGATGCATTTCCCGGTGGTGGCGATTCACCAGCAGTATGCCGGTCATGCCAAAGACACCGCCATTGCCGCCAAGGCCGTAACCGGCATGAACACCAGGTACGTCATGGTGGTGGACGATGACATAGACCCATCGAATATCTCTGAGGTCATCTGGGCCCTGGTTACCCGGTGTGAGCCGAAGGACAGCATCGATATCCTCCAGGCCAGCCGGGTCAGCCGGCTGGACCCGTTGTTGTCCCCCGAGGAGAGGGACCGGGGTGATTTCACCAGCTCGGTGGCGCTCATCACCGCCTGCAAGCCCTATCACTGGATTAAGGATTTTCCGATAGCAATCAGGACCGGTGCGGAGTTCATGGGAAAAACCAAACAAAAATGGGGACGGCTGCTTTCCTGATACGAGCGATGCCGGGCGTAGCGGCGAGGTTCCCTCGCCGGGGTGGGCGCGGAGACCGCGCCCCTACGGGTCGGGTCTTCATCCTTGATGGTGCGCCATTGGCGCATGGGTGATTAGCTAGAATGCTGAGGAGATGGAACATGGCTGGACAAGTGCACAAGGCGATCTTCACCACGGTTTGCCTGTTGGCCGCGGTGATGGCTCTGATTGCCGCCGCGGGCTGTTCAGCGCCCGGTCCGGCGCCGGCAGCCGGTGAACCCAAAGCGGGGGCGACGACCGCTCCCAAACCCTCTGCGGATGACTGGCGGCAAACGTGGGACAAACTTCTGGCCGCAGCCAAGAAGGAAGGCAAAGTCGTCATATACTCCAGCGCCCCCACCGAAGCCCGAAACGGCCTTTCCAATGCCTTCAGGGGTAAGTACGGCATAGACCTCGAATTTACGCCCGGCAGGAATGTCGAGTTGAACGCCAAAATAGAGAGGGAAAACCGGGCGGGTCTTCACCTGGTGGATGTGGGGCTGATAGGATGGGCGAGTTACTCCAGGGCCATTGCCGAACTGACCGATCCCATCGAGCCCTTGCTGGTCTTGCCTGATGTCAGGGACACGGGCCGGTGGTTCGGGACAAAACTGCCCCTGATGGATAAAGACGGCCATGCTTTCGCCCTGGTGATGATGGCCGGCCAGTTTCACATCATCAACACCGACCTGGTCAAGAAGGGGGAAGTCACCAGCACCCGTGACTTCGTTAATCCCAAATGGAAGAAGAAAATAGTGATGATGGACCCCACCATCCCGGGGCCGGCCGTTTCCTGGTACCAGAGCGTCGTCAGCTATGCGATGGGTATGGAGAAGGGCCGGGCATACATGAAAGACCTCGCCCAGAATGTCGACACCCTCACCAGGGATTACCGCCAGCACGCCGACTGGGTGGCGCGGGGCAAATACCCCCTGGGCGTCGCCATCCGGGGCGATGAACCCACCGAGTTCATCAAGCTCGGCGCTCCTATCGAATTCGTCGTTTCTGATGAGCCACGAATCGTCACTCCCGCCTGGGCTCTTCTGAATGTGTTCAAACAGGGGCCGAATCCCAACGCCGCCCGGGTATTTGTCAACTGGTTGCTGACGCAAGAGGGGCTCTCCGAAATCGCCGGCATCAGTCTGCCCGTGACCAGGACGGATGTATCCACCGGCGGCATACCGCCGGCGATGCTCCGCCGCCCCAACGATGTTGTCAGCACGCAGGAACAAATGGGGGAACAACCCCGGATGATAGAAATGGCCAAAGAGGATTTTGCCAGCCTCTTCAAGTAGATCAGCCGTCGAGAATAGCACCCGGTACCACAGGCCTCAGCCTGTGGACCGTTGTCTTGATCCTTGATGGCGCTTTGCCGACCAGGCTTTGAATCTTGAACATTCGTGCTTTGGATTCCGAAAATGTCACCCTGAGCCGGGGTCCTGAGCGAAGCGAAGGGGCAGGCGAAGGGTCTTTGCACTCCCCTCGGCAAAGATTCTTCGACTACGACTCGCTTCCGCTCGTCTTCGCTCAGAATGACGTTTTCATCCTTGACGGCGCTTTACCGACCAGGCTGCAAAGTTTGAACGTTCGTGCTTCGGATTTTGGTTCCGGCGTTCTCCGGATGGGGAAATGTCATGTCATTTATTGAGGAGCCCGGGTGACGGCCACTCTTATTGAGCATCTGGCCAACTTTGCCGCTAACGTCCGGTTTGACGACCTGCCGGCTGACGTCGTCTCGGAGGCGAAGAGGCTCATCCTGGATTGCGCCGCCTGCGGCATGACCGGCTATGTGGGTGAAAAGGGCAAGACGGCCGTTGAAGTCGGCAGGCAGATGGGAAGTGACCAGCAAGCGACCATCCTGGGGTTAGGTCCCAGGGTGTCGGTCCAGGGCGCCGCATTCGCCAATGGCGAGCTGATAAACGCCATGGAATACGATGCTCTTCTGACCCCGCCCGGCCATGCCACGCCATACGTGGCGCCGGCCCTCCTGGCGCTCGCCGAAAAGTCCCGGGTTCCCGGTAAACAACTTCTGATGGCTGTGGCTGTATCCCACGAAGCCTGCTTGAGGCTCGGAAGGGCCATGGGTTACTACCGCGATCCGGCGCGCCCTCAGACCACGATGCAGCCGGTAACAGGCTTCAGTTCAACAGTCCTGGGCGCCACCCTCGGCGCCGCAAAACTGCTTTCGCTCAGTCCGGCCCAGGCCGCGAATGCGGTCGGCCTCGCCGGGCGCATGGCCCCGGCTCAATCCAGCACCAAATGGCTCAGGACTTCACCCCTTTCCATGGATAAGTCGCTGATGGCGGGATGGGCGGCCCAGGTCCCGATTACCGCGGTCATGCTGGCATCGAAGGGGTATACCGGGGACACATCGCTGCTGGAAGGTGAGTTCGGGTTCTATCGCTTCATGGGTTCAACCAAATGGAACCCGGGAGCCATGCTGGATGGGCTGGGGGAAAGGTGGGATTTCCCGCGCTCAACCATCTACAAATACTATCCCGGCTGCCGGGTAACCCATACGGCGCTGGACTGTTTCTGCAGCATACTGGTGGAAGAGGGCCTTCAGCCGGAAGAGATCGAAAGCATTCACGCTTACATTGATGCTCACGTGGCAGGAGAACCGGCCTGGGCTGCGACGGACATCAGGTCTCACATCGATGCCCAGATGAGCGTGCCCTACACTTTCGCCGTGGCGGCCCATCGCGTCCCCATCGGCATGGCGTGGTTCGCGGCTGATACCTTGCGCAGCGAGAAAATCCTGGGGTTCATGCCAAAGGTCAAATTTGAGGGCCATCCCGATTATTTCAAGGCATTGGAGAAAGACCCGGCCAGCAGAATCGGCGGGGTGGAGGTCACCGCCAGAGGCAAGAAATACGCGGCGCAACGCAACTACCGCAAGGGTTCGCCGGCAACCCCGGAAACGAGAATGACGGACCAGGAGCTTGAAGACAAATTCAGGCGATGCGCTTCCGGACTGCTGCCGGCCCGGAAGATCGAAAACGCCTGCCGCCAGATATGGACCCTGCAACAGTTGGACGACGTTTCAGTTCTCATGCAGGACCTGGCGCTTTGACACGAGCTGTCAGCGCAGCAGTGCAGGGTGGGTTAAGCACAGAGGGGATGCGGGAAGGTCCCGATTGCATCGGGATGCGAACCCGCCAGAGCGAGAGAAAGAAGGAAAGCAAAGCTGTCATAGCCAGCCGGACAGCCCGGGCACGAAACAGCTTTAAGGAGGTTACCATGGACGAAAAAGCCAGAAAACTGGTGGAGAAGATAGAGCGAGAGCGGGGATTCGCCGGACCCTGGCGCAAGATCCTTGCCGAATATGACCCCGAATTCCTGGAGCTTTTTCACAAACAGATGATGCACATGAACGAAGACAAACAGGGTCTGCCGCGCAAGATGAAGGAAATCATCAAGATGACCTTGTCCTCCTTTACCAACTATGAGCCGGGATTCAGGGTCCATCTCAGGAATGCCCTGAAAGAAGGCGCCACGCCCATGGAAATAATCGAAGCGCTGGAAAATGGCGTTCACATCGGAATACACTCCCTGGCTACCATGCTGCCGGCCATGGCTGACGAGCTACAGAAATTCCAGCAAAGCAACAATCCCGCCGGAAAGCCCCGGAAGGAGGGCGCCGCACCCGGGCAAAGGAAACGGAAACCTGTGCGATGAGCAACCAATACGCGGAATCAATCGCCCATCCCGACGAGTCGGACCATCAAGGATGAGAATACACAATCCGTAGGGGCGCGGTCTCCCCCCCGGCGAGGGAACGTCGCCGCTACGCCCCGCATCACTGAACGGTGACATTATCTGAGCAATGCTCCAAACCGAAATGTTCAGGCAACACATTCATTCGTCATTCGTCATTGGAATTTCCCCAGAAAATGTCTTTGCGAGTCCCGATTTAATCGGGACGAAGCAATCTCTCGGCCTGTTCAGCCAACTGGTCCGCCCTGCGGACTCTCGCAAAGCGGAGGGGATTGCTTCGTCGCTGCGCTCCTCGCAAAGACAGTCCTTGTTTCATTCTTGATGGTCCCGATGAAGTCGGGATGGCTGATTGATTTGTCATTCGGACTTCGATTTTCGTCATTCTTTCTATCAATGAATTTCCAGTTTTGAACTCATGGAGGACCACGAAAATGGCAAAGACAATGAAGATGGTTTCGGCTATGGTTTGTCTGCTGGCGGCCATGATAGCGCTGCTTGCCGGCGTGAGCTGTTCGGCCCCCGCGGCGACGCCCACCACAGGTGAACCCAAAGCGGCGACGCCGGCTGCTTCCAGGCCCTCTACGGATTACTGGCAACAGACCTGGGAGAACACCGTGGCCCAGGCCAAAAAGGAGGGCAGATTGATGAGCTACACCCTCTGGGGCCCCGAGCAGCGGGAAGCGTTGGGATCGGCTTTCAAACAGAAATACGGCATCGATATAGACTTCATGCCGTTTCAACGGGGCGCGGAAATGCTGACCAAGCTGCAAACGGAAAGAACGGCAGGACTGAATCTGTCGGACTTCTTTGGAGTCGGCGGCGCCACCCCCATCACCTTGCTGAAACCGGAACACCTGGTGGGGCCCATGGAACCGCTGCTCATCCTTCCTGAGGTCAAGGACCCCAAGAACTGGGCGGGGAACAGGTTTCCCTGGATGGACAATGACAAGCAGGCTATAGCCATGATCGCCAACATTAACCCCACCTTCGTCTATAACACCACCCTCGTCAAGAAAGGCGAACTGACCGGTTTCGACGATCTCCTCAAACCCCAGTACAAAGGGAAGATGACGTTGAATGACCCTTCCCTGGCAGGCGCCAGTAGTGTGATATGGAATTACCTCGCCCGCTATGTTTGGAACCCGGAACAGGCCAAGGACTTCCTGAGAAAACTGATAACGGAGCAAGAGGTGGTCATCCAGAGGGACCTTCGCCTGCACGTGGAATCGGTAGCCCGGGGGAAATTCGCCATTGGCATTGGTCCCCACCCGACGACAACGGTTGAATTCATGAGGAACCAGGCGCCGATAGATGTAACCGCCGCCAAAGAAGGAAGATTGGTGGGCTACGGGACTGGAGGCATATCTATCGCCGTCAAGCCGCCGCATCCGAACGCCACCAGGCTCTTCGTAAACTGGGTCCTGACCAAAGAGGGCCAGAGTATTCTGGCCGGCAGCTACGGCGCGCCCAGTTTGCGCCTTGATGCTTCGGTCGAGGGAATCAACCCTATCTTCCTGCCCCAGCCAGGGGAGAAACTCGTCTATGAGTCCGAGGAAGATACGATATTCCGGGGCGGACTGGTAACCCAGCTAAGAGCGGTTATCGACCAAGCGACCAGATAATAGGCCCCACCTCAACGGCCGGCTTTGGCCGGCTCCGGTGCGATAGGCCACCGTGCCTGTCGAAGCTTTTTTTGGTCTCTCACGGCCCCAGGCCGACCAGGCCATGGCACGTAGGGTGGATTAAGCGCAAATGGGGTGGCGGCGACGGGGGTGGTTGCGCGAACCCACCATTCTGACTGGGCGGCTTTCACAGCTTTGCTGTTCTTCTCTGGCTGCGGTGAGTTCGCATCCCGATGCAATCGGGACTTCCCGGGCACCCCGCTGTGCGTAACCCACCCTCCGTGGCTTTGACCGGCAGCAGGAGGCAGCCAAGTAACCTCATAAGAGCGCGGTGGATAGGTTATTATTAGACAAAATCGTTATTTTGTTTCCTAACCGAAGTCCCCGGGAAACGGGAGTTTCTTAATGGACACCGCGCCGGCAGATGGTCTCCTGTAACAAGTGTGACAAGCCCGGTTTTGTGCTAGAATTGGACGTTGCTCAGCTCAGGATAGCGATGTGGAATCAATAAGACGGTTGCGGCAGGACCTCGCCCTGACGCAAGGTGAACTGGCCGCCAGGCTCGGCGTCTCGCGCGTCACCATCAGCCGGTGGGAAAACGGACAGGTCCGGCCCAGCAGCTTGGCCGCCAATGCGCTGGACCGCCTTGCCCGGGTGTATGGCGCTGCCCGGCTCAGCCCGACCCACCGACCCCGCCAAGCCGCTTCGCCGGCCGCCGGCCCTGCGGGGCAAAGCAGAACCGTGAGCCGTCAGAATAGCGCGACGGCGGCGCCTGTCTCCGGGAGCCATCAGAAGCTTCGCGCCCTCTCCAGGTGCCCGCTCTTTTCCGACCTCGATTCCGGGAGCCTGCTCGAACTCTCCAGGCTTGCCCGGAATCACGACCTGAAGGCCGGAGAGTTCCTGTTTTTCGAAGGCGACCCTGTCGAATCCTGCCACGTCGTGGTTTCGGGCATGGTCAAAGTGATGAAGCATTCCACCGCCGGAAAGGACTTTGTCACGGCCACCTACGGGCCCGGAGAGATGATGGGCAACCTGCTTCTTCTTCTCGACCGGCCGTACACCGCCTCCTGCCAGGCCGCAACCGACGCCGCCGTGCTGGCCATCGGGAGCGAGGACTTCCTGTCCTTCCTGCACAGGCATCCCGGGCCGGGCTTTTTTGTGCTGGAAAAGATGCTGAGGGTCGCCGGCAAACGGCACATCGACGTTACCTCGCGGCTCAGCGAATTCGCCTCGCAGCGGGCCGATTCCCGCCTGGCCCAGGTTCTGTTCATGTTGTCCTCGAAGTTCGGACCTACCATCCCTCTTACCCGCCGGGAAATTGCCGAAATGGCCGGGACCACTACCGAGACCGCGATACGGTTCGTCAGTAATCTGCAAAGAATGGGAGTGGTCAGGTCATTTCGCGGCAAGGTAGTAGTCCTTTGCCAGGATGAACTGGAGTCCTTCTCCCGCGCTGTGGGACACCCGTAGAGACACCCGGCTGGCGGGCTGTATGAGGCACATCATAGACATTTTGCTTGGCCGGACATAGAATTCTCCTGGATTCTTGACATTGCCAGGAAAGCGGAGTGATCCAGTTTAATGCACGAGCTAGACGGAGGCTTCACTTTTTCCCCACCCCTGCACGCTAAAGACCTGTCCGCCTTACGGACTCTCGCAGAGCGGAGCGGCTACAAGCCTCCAAGTGCGCGCATGAAATAGGATGAATAGTCGAGTGTTGACTGACGAGTGCAGCGGCGCAGCCTGCCGCGCATCTGCGCGACCCATGGCTCCGGCGCACCTAGACCTTCGACATTTGTCAGAATTCCGGGTCTTACAGGCACGGTGGCCTGTGGTACTGGCATGAGACATGATCGGACATGAGCACCGAAGTTAGCAACGGGCATTCGCCGCTGGACCGCATCACGGTCATCGAACTGGCCGGGCCGCCGGGGGCCTGGGCCGGCGGGCTGCTGGCGGAATTCGGCGCGCGCGTCATCAAGGTGAGCCGGGCGGGGGCGGCCCCGGTGCGGTGGGGTACCACGGGGATGAGACCCCTTACTTCCCCGGAAGAAAGGGAAAGGTACGCGGCCTTCAACCCCTTCGACCGCAACAAAGAAAGTATCACCCTGGACCTCAAGAAAGCCCAGGCCCGCCAGATTCTCTGCCGCCTGGTGGAAAGGGCCGACATCGTCACCGAAGGCTACCGGCCCGGCGTCGCCGGGCGGCTCGGGGCTGACTACGAGACGCTGCGCCGGATAAATCCGCGCATCATATACTGCGCCATCACCGGCTACGGTCAGGGCGGCCCCTACAGGGACATGGTGGGACACGACATCAACTATTCGGCCATGGCGGGCCTGCTGGACCTCACCGGCCCGCCTGGCAGCAGGCCGTCGACCTGCGGGATACCCGTCGGCGACTGGATGGGGGGCATGTCCCAGGCGGTCATCGGCATATTGCTGGCGCTTGTCGCCCGGCACACCACCGGGGACGGGCAATTCATCGACGTCGCCCTGACCGACGGCATCGTCTCAACGATGAAAGGCCACATTGCCAGCTACCTGGAGACCGGCGCCGCCCCGAAGAAGGGCGAGACCGTCAGCCACGGCGGCGCCCCCTACAACGACGTGTACGAGACAAAGGACGGCAAATTCGTGGCCATCGGCTGCTGGGAGCCCCATCTCTACGAGAACCTTTGCCGGGCGCTGGGACTCGAAGACCTCCTTCCCCTCCAGCACGCCGCCGGAGAGGACCGGGAGCGGGTGAAGCGTGCCCTTACCAGGGCGTTCCTCGCCAGGACGCGGGACGAGTGGTTCGAATTCCTCAGGGACAGAGACGTCGCCGTCGCGCCCGTCAAGAGCCTGCCGGAGGTCCTTGAAGACCCCCAGGTGCGGCACCGCGAGATGGTGGTTGAACTGGAACACGACAGGCTTGGCAAAGTGAAACAGGCCGGGATCGGCATAAAGCTGTCCCGCACCCCCGGCCGCATCCGGCGGCTGGCCCCGCCGGATGGCCGGGACACCGAAAAGCTCCTCAGGGAACTGGGCTATTCCCCCGGGGATATCCAGCACTTCCAGAAAGATGGCGTCGTAGACCGATATGAAGGAGACCGCTAATGGCATTCCAGGACCTCAGAGAATGGATGGCCAAACTCGAAGCCGAGAACGAACTGAAGCGAGTCCAAACGAAAGTGGACTGGAACCTGGAACTGGCGGAGGTGGGCCGGCGGGTCCTGGCCCAGCGGGGTCCCGCCCTCCTCTTCGAAAACATCAAAGACCACGAGACCACGCGGGGCAGGAAACTTTTTACTTCGGCGCTGGCCAAGAAGAACCGGATCGCCATGATGCTCGGCCTGGACAAGGACGCGCCCCGTGAGGAAATGGTCCGGACGGTCCGGGAAAGGTTCAAGCAGACGGTAAAGCCGGTCCGTGTCGAGAGCGGCCCGGTAAAAGAGAACATCGTGATGGGCGCCGACGTAAACCTCTTCGAGTTCCCTGTCCCGAAGTGGCATCCCCTCGACGGGGGACGCTACATCAATACGTTTGCCGGCATTGTGACCAGGGACCCGGAGACCCGGCAACTCAACATGGGTATCTATCGGGGCATGATAGCCGGCAAGGACAAGATTTGCGTTTACATGATCCCCCAGCAGCACTGGGGACTACACTATTTGAAGTACCAGGAGAGGGGTGAGGCGATGCCGGTGGCGGTGGTCTACGGCTGGGACCCGGCCATGCCTTTCGTGGCGGGCACCCCCATTCCCGCCGTGGAATACGAGGTGATGGGCGCCGTCCGCCGGGAACCGGTGCCCCTGGTCAGGTGTCAGACGTCGGACCTGGAGGTCCCGGCTTCCGCCGAGATCGTGGTCGAGGGGACCATATCCCCCGACCCCGCCGCCTTCGAAGACGAGGGGCCTTTCGGCGAATGGCCCGGCTATTACGGCTGGAGCCGCAAGAGGCCGGTGATCAAGGTCGGTTGCATCACCCACAGGAACGACCCGGTCTTCCGGGGCCAGTTGGAAGGAATGAAGCCGGGCGTTATCAGCGAAGCCGGATACATGGCCTTCTACTCCCATGCGGCCCTCCTCTGGAACTACCTGGAATCCGCGGGAGTGCCCGGCGTGCTGGACATCGTGCCGGTCCCCACCATCATCGTCAAGATCCGTAAGACCTACGAGGGCCAGGCCAAGCAGGTCGCCGCGGCGCTGTGGGGGTCCTGGATAAGTTTGCAGTTCGCCAAGACCATCGTGGTGGTTGACGAAGACGTGGACATTCACAATCTGCGGGCCCTGGAGCTGGCCTTCAGGGACAGGGTAGACCCCAAAGATGACCTGGTGGTGTACCCGTGGACCGCCGGCAGCCCGCTCGACCCGAGCATAGCCTGGGACGACCGGGACGAGTGGAGATACGGGACGGGGCTACAGAACCGGCTCCTGATCGATGCCACCATCGACTGGCGCAAGCACCCCGTCAGGCCCGAGTGGGGAAACCGCCGCTACCCGCCCCCCTGCGCCGAGACCGACGAGGCCACCACCAGGCTGGTCGACCGCAGATGGAAGGAGTACGGGGTCTGATCCCGGACGGGTTATCACAGAAAGGTACAAAGACACCAGGCGAATTACGAATGACGAAATCCGAATGACGAATGACCAAACAAGTCCCAAGTACCAACCCCCGACTGGATCGGGGGCAAGTTCCAAACCGGGCGTGAGGGCGCGCTTTGGCGATTCGAGGTTCCGGTTTTGGTATTGCTCCGAGAATCCCGGGTGGCGCAGGCCTCCGTGCCTGCGCGGTGGCCTACGGCCCAAAGGCCCCGACCCATCGGGGCGCGACCCGACGGCATTTTCATCTTTCACGGTCCCGACTCGTCCAGATGGGGGATTGCTCCGAAAATGTCACCCTGAGCAGGAGCCCCGAGCGAAGCGACGGAGCAGGCGAAGGGTCTTTGCTCCCCCCGCTCCGAAAGATTCTTCGACTACGCTCGCTGCGCTCGCTTCGCTCAGAACGACAGCGCAGCCATTTTCATCCTTGGTGGTGCGCCAACAGCGCATGGTTGATTGTTTGGAATTTGGCGCTTGGAATTTGGAGTTTACCTGGTCATTCGTCATTCGGGCTTCGTCATTTCCCGTTTGATTGGTCATTCGTCATTCGGACTTCATCATTCTTTTCTAAAGGAGACCCACCATGGATGATCTAAGAGCCTGGCTGGACAAAGTGGCCGGCCGGGGCGAACTGAAGCAGGTCGATGGCGCCGACTGGGACCTGGAAATCGGCTGCGTCACGGCATTGAACTGGGCCAGGCCGAATCCGCCTGCCCTTCTCTTCGACAACATCCTGGGCTATCCCCGGGGCTACCGCGTGCTCACCGGGGTCACCTCCAATGCCCGACGGACGGCCTTGACCTTCAACCTGAAAGAGACCACTTCGGGGAAAGAGGTCATCGACATGTTCCGCACCAGCCTCAAGGAATGGGGACAGAACGCGGGCAAATACCCTCCTGAATGGGTCAGTTCCGGCCCGGTTCTTGAGAACGTGCGGCGCGCAGACGGCGTGGACCTCCTGAAGTTCCCCGCGCCGAAGTATCACGAGCTGGACGGGGGACGCTATATCGGCACCGGGGACGCCGTCATCACGAAGGATCCCGAGACGGGCGACCTTAATATGGGGACCTACCGAATTCAGGTCCACGACGGGAAGACCCTCGGCCTCTTCTCCATACCCGGCAAACACGGGCGAATGCACTATGAGAAGTACCGGGCCGCCGGGAAGCCGTGTCCCATCGCCGTCTCCTTCGGCCACCATCCCCTGGTCCTCCGGGTGGCCGGGATGGAACTGCCCGCGGGACAGGAGTTCAACTATGTCGGTTCGGTGGCCGGCGAGCCGATGAAAGTCATCCGCGAAGAGTTGACCGGATTGCCCGTTCCCGCCGACAGTGAAATAGTAATCGCCGGCTTCTGCCCGCCCGACAGGAGCCGGCCGGAGGGGCCTTTCGGAGAATGGTCCGGTTACTATGCCAGCGGGGAGAGCAACGCCCCCATCATCGAGGTCGAGCGCGTCTACTACCGCAACGACCCCATCATCCTCGGCTCGCCCCCCGGAAAAGCCCCCAGCGACACGAGCTACATCCGCGGCGTGATGCTCAGCGCGCTCCTGCACAACGACCTGGAAGCTGCCGGAGTCCCCGACGTCAGGGGGGTATGGATGGGCGAGGCGGCCAGCCAGATGCTGGTGATCGTCTCCATAAAGCAGAGATACGCCGGCCACGCCAAACAGACGGCGGTGCTGGCCTCCCAGTTGGCCCGGAGAGGTTTCTGGGGCCGCTACGTCATCGTGGTGGATGAGGACATCGACCCCACCAACATGCAGGAGGTCCTGTGGGCCCTCTGCACCCGCTCCGACCCCGAAAAGGACATCGACATCGTCCGGCGCTGCTGGAGCACCATCATGGACCCGATCATCCGCAAGCCCGCCCAGGCCTATTTCAACTCCCGCGCCATCATTGATGCCTGCAAGCCCTTCGAATGGATCAATGAGTTCCCCCAGGAAATAAGGATAAGCCCGGAGCTGGTGGAAAGGGTAAAGGCAAAGTGGAAAGGAACTATCTAACAAGCCAGTGCCGCAGGCATCCCTCCTGCGGCAGGCCGAAAGTACGGCCAGGCGCGTTTGTCACGGGCAAGATGCCCGTGCTACCGGTTTCAAAGGACTAACAAATCATGCTTTACGAATCAGCGTCAGGGAAAATAGACATCGCCCTGGCGGGCGATGCCATGGTCACCCGCAAGCTCTCGGTCTACCGGGAGCCTGCCTACATGAAACTGGTCGATCTGCTCCGGGGGGCGGATGCCGCCTGCTGCAATCTGGAAATGCCCATTCCGGACTACGACAATACCTACAACTTCACCAGCGGCACCCACATGATATCACTGGGAAGCACCGCCCAGGAGCTCCGATGGATGGGCATCAACCTCGCCTCGACGGCCAACAATCACATCTATGACTACGGCGAGGCCGGCGTCCTGGCGACGCAACGCAAACTGGATGAGGCCGGGATCGTTTTCGCCGGGACCGGGCGGAACCTCCACGAGGCCAGGGGTCCCCGGTACCTGGACACCGCCCACGGACGGGTGGCCGTGCTCGCCGCGGTGTCCTATTTTCCCGAATGGGGCAAAGCCGGAGAGCAGCGGGGCGATGCCCAGGGGAGGCCAGGCGTCAGTTACCTGCGGCACGAGATTGTCCACACGATAGACGCAGCCGCCTTCAAGGAGTTGCGCCGGATCAGCGACGGGCTGGGTCTCGAACGCATCAAGGGTTCGAGGGCCGCCCTCGGTCCCTGGGCGGGACACTACGATGGCGAGCCCGCCGAGATGTATTTCGTCACCTCGTTCCGGGAGGACCGGGCCTTCGATTTCAAGGGAGAGAAATGGGTCAGGGGAGACGGCTTCAGAACGACCACGCGCGCCCACGCTGCGGACGTGAAGGATATCGTGCGCTGGGTCGGCGACGCCAGGCGCCAGGCCGACTGGGTCGTCTTCAGCCTCCACTGCCACGAGGGCGCTTATCCCATTCCGGGGCAGGACCACGTCGTCGGCTCGCAGGGCCTGCGCGACATCCCGGCGGACCATATTGTAGAATTAGCTCATGCCTGCATCGACGCCGGCGTGGACGTGTTCGCCGGGCACGGCCCGCACGTCCTGAGGGGGATAGAGATTTACAAAGGGAAGCCGATTTTCTACAGCCTCGGCGAGCTGGTCTTTCAAATCGAGACCGTGCAACGCTTGCCCTCCGACGACTATACCCACTACGGAATGGAGCAAACTTCCACGCCCGCGGACTATTTCGACATGCGGTCGGGGAAGGATACCAGAAGTTTCGCCGCCGAGGCCATCTACTGGAGAAGCATGGTCGGTATGTGCCGGTTTGAAGCGAGCCGCCTTGCCAGAATAGAACTCTATCCCATAGAGCTGGGCCAGGGCTATCCCCGTCCCCAGAGGGGTCGCCCGGTGCTGGCGGAGGGCGCCGCGGCCGGGGCGACGATCAACTACATGAAGGAACTGTCGCGGCCCTTCGGCACCGAAATAAGACAGGAAGGTGAAACAGGGGTAATCCATTTGTGACGTAGGGGCGGACCCATGGGTCCGCCCGCATGCCTGCGAATGGTTTCACCACAGAGCCACGGAGGGCGCGGAGACGATGAGACAATGCAGTCAACGGCCCATGCCGTAGCGGTTTGGTTCATCAAACCCGATCAAGGCTTGATGAATCAAGCCGCTGCGGGCGGGGCGGTGCATCTCGCTTCCAGTCAGGCAGCAGTAGGAATGGAAAGGAGACCCATATGGAAAAAGCAGTGATCGTAACCGGGGCAGGGGGTTTCATCGGCAGCGCCGTTGCCCTGGCTTTCGGGGCCGCGGGCGACAAGGTCATGCTTACCGACTTGAACCCTGCCAGATTGCCCGAACTGGCGGGGACCATAAACCGCGGGCCGGGCCAGGCCATCTTCAGCACAGCCGACGTTCGGGAATACAGGGAGATAAAGAGGGTCGTGGACGAGACCCTGCAAAAGTGGCAGAGACTGGACGTCATGGCCGCCGTGGCCGGCGGAGGCTATGCCCGCCTTTCAGGCAAGAAGGACAAGCCCCTGCTGGATTATACCGATGAGGACTGGGACCTGGTAGTTGATACCAACCTGAAAGGCGTCTTCGAGAGCATCAGGGCTTCGGCCCCGGTCTTGGTGGGCCAGAAACACGGGCACATCATCATCATGGGGTCGGGGACCGGCCTCAAGGGCGAGGCGAAGCGCGCCCTGTACGCCGCGGCCAAGTCGGGCGTCAACGGGCTGATGAAGGCCGCCGCCAGGGAACTGGGCGAGCACAACGTCCAGATAAACGTGGTCAACCCGGGCCGGACCCTCCGCCCGGGAGACGCCGATGAAAAAGGCGTTTTCGCCGATGAAAGCCGGCTGGTCCAGGAGAACGTGCTCCGGCGGATACACCACGACGCCTCCCAGACCGCCTCGTTTTTCGTCCATCTTTCTCGAATGAACGACGTCTCCGGACAGATATTCAACCTGGATAGCCGCATCCTGATGTGAAAACGCGGGGCAGCCGGTACCACAGGCCACCGTGCCTGTGAGCCGCAATTTACATCCTTCGCGGTGTCTGGCCGGCCAGGCACGGAAGCAGGTAGTGCATGGCTTTAGCCTTGCCGGGGTGGACTCCGTCAGTCGACCGGGAATGACACGGACAAGTCCCCTCTCTCCCCTGGCGGGAGACAGTCGGAGAGGGTACTGCACTTCACCCTCTCCTTAGTCCTCTCCCATCGAGGGAGAGGAAACCCGGGCACAGGTCAGTTACACATGAATTCACTGGAAGCTCTATTCCGCCCCCTGCGGATAAAGGGACTAACCCTGAAGAACCGCCTGGTTTACCCGTCGGTGGTAACCGGCTATGGCAACCGCGGCTTGGTCGGGGAACGGACCATCAATTTCTACGGCCAGCGGGCGGACGGCGGCGCCGCCCTCATCGTGGTCGAGCCGGGCAAGGTCGAAGAGACCAACATGAACTTCATGAACCTGGGCATCTACAATGACGCCTTCCTCCCCGGGCTCAGCCGTCTCGTGGCCAGGATACACTCGGGCGGCGCGCTGGCCGCAATCCAGCTCCATCACACCGGAAGACAGGGCAAGTCCATGATCAAGGGACTCCCGCCCCTCGCCCCGTCACCCATTCCCTGGTCGCCCCAGGCGGAAAGACCCGGGGAGATGTCCCGCCAGGACATTTCCCACCTGATCGACTGCTTCGCCCGGGCGGCGGGCCGGGCCAAACGCGCCGGGTTCGACCTGGTGGAGGTCCATGGCGCCCACGGCTATCTGATTTCGGAGTTCCTCTCCCCTCTCAGCAACCGGCGGACCGACGAATACGGCGGCAGCCTCGGCAACCGGGCCCGTTTCGCCATCCAGGTCGTCAGGGCGGTGAGGGAAGAAATCGGCCCGGACATGCCCATCGCCTTCCGCATCAACGGTTCCGACCACATGGCCGGCGGGTTCACCCTGGAAGAGGCCGCCGCTGTCGCCCCGGCGCTCGTCGAGGCGGGGGTAGACCTCATCAGCGTTAGCTCCGGCGTCTTCGGTTCCTATCCAACGATCATACCCCCCTACGACATGGACTATGGGTGCAACGTGGGCCTGGCGGAGCATATCAAGAAGTCCGTCAACGCGCCGGTGACGGTGGCCGGGCGGCTTAACGACCTGGTCATGGCCAATCAAGTGATTGAGTCGGGCAAGGCCGACCTGATCGCTCTGGCCCGGCCGCTGCTGGCCGACCCGGAGCTTCCCGACAAGGCGAGGCGAGGCGAACCGGAGGCAATCCGGCCCTGTCTCGCCTGCTGCCACTGCGTGGACGGAAGCTATGAAGAAGGCGGGATCCAATGCACGGTAAACCCCGCCCTGGGAAAAGAGAGCGACTTCGTTCTTTCATCCGCGGCCACTCCGCGGAAGGTCCTTGTCATCGGGGGCGGACCGGCGGGGCTCGAGGCGGCCAGGGTAGCCGCCCTGCGGGGCCACCGCGTTGTCCTCTACGAAGAGGAACAGCAACCCGGGGGCCAGTGGTTGCTCGCCTCGATCCCGCCAGGCAAGCGGGATTTCGCCTCTCTCGTGGCCTGGGAGGTCAGGCAACTCGCGGCGCTCAACGTGAGGGTGGTCACCGGTAAGAACTGCGACCCCGAAACCGTCGTTCGTGAGCAGCCGGACGCCGTCATAGTTGCCACCGGCGCCAGGCCGGTCACCGGCGCGCTGAAAGGCTTCCCGCCGGAGCGGACTTTCACGGCCTGGGACGTGCTGGGCCGGAAAGCTACGCCGGGAAAGCGGATACTGGTCATCGGCGGAAACGCCCTGGGGCTTGAGGTGGCCGATTTCCTTTCTTCCGGGGGAAACCTGGTGACCGTGGCCGAAAAGCTGCCCCATGCCGGCGCCGACATGGTGAGCACGGTCCGGTTCCACCTTCTTACCCGCCTGCGCAATAACGGAGTGCCGGTCCTCAGGTCAACCGAAGTAGTCCGGGCGGACGGCGACGCGGTCATCGCTGTGAGCGGGGCTTCCGAGGTCCCGCTGGGGGCGTTCGACAGCATCGTCCTGGCAGTGGGGGCACAGCCGCGCAACGAAATAGCCGGTGAGCTTGCGGGCAAAGTTAAAGAAATCCGGGTAATCGGGGACGCCCTGAAACCCCGCCGCGCCATCGACGCTATCCGCGAGGGCGCCGAAGCAGGGATGACGGTATAGGCATGCCAGATCAGGATGCGCCCGGTGGGGCCTGGTGCATGGCTTCAGCCTTGCGGGGGTGGTCGAGATCCCCACCCGCGGAGCTGAAGCTGCGCACTACGCCCCCCGTGCCAATGCATTTGATGGGTTAGTCTCTTGAGAAAGGAGAAGACAATGATGAAGTGTTTAGTAGCATTGTTCGGTCTGGTCGTGGCCGCCGTTCTCCTCGCGTGCTCGTCGCCTGCAGTCAGCCCCACGCCGGCCCCGAAGTCGGCTGCCGGGCAGGCGTCAACCGGCGTCTCCTCCGGCCTGGCCGGCAATTGGGAGAGAATCGTGGCCGAAGCAAAGAAGGAGGGAACGGTAAACGTCTACTCCATCTGGAAAGCCGAAGCCCGGGTCGGGGTCACCGAGGCCTTCAAAAAGAAGTACGGGATAAACGTGGAGTTCTCCCCTTTCAGCCGGGGTGAGGAAATACTGACCAAGGTCCAGATGGAACAGAGGGCAGGGTTGTTTCTGGTTGACGTTTTCGGCGGCGGCGCCGGCGGCACTCTTTCCACGACCCTGAGACCCGCCGGAGTCCTCGCTCCCCTGAAGCCGCTGCTGGTCCTGCCGGAAGTCCTCGATACGAAAGCCTGGCGGGGAGGAGAGCTTCCCTTCATCGACAAAGAAGGCATGTCCCTGGCCCTGGTGGACATCGTCGTGCGCACTGTGGGGTACAACCCGGACCTGGTCCGGGAAGGGGAGATCAAAAGCTACCGGGACCTGCTCAAACCCCAGTACAAGGGCAGGATCACCAGCGTCGACCCTACCATGACCGGCATGGCCAATGCTTCCATCGCCCACCTGGGCATGAACCTGTGGAGCGAGGCGGAGACCATCGACTGGATTAGACGGTTTTTCAAGACCCAGGACGTCCTGGTCCAGAGGGACCTGCGCCTGCACGTGGAATCCGTGGCCCGGGGGAAATACCCCATCGGTTTCGGCCCCAACGCCGAGATCACTGCCCAGTTCGTCGGCCAGGGGGCGTCCCTGAAGCTGGCCATGGTCGAAGAAGATAACCGCATAACCTCTTCCTCCGGGGGCATAGGCGTCCCTGCCAGGTTAGCCCATCCCAATGCCGCCATCCTGTTCGTGAACTGGCTGCTGACGAAAGAAGGGCAGAGCGTCTACGCCACCAGCTACGGCAGCGCCAGCACCAGGATCGACGCCTCCAAAGAAGGCATCGATCCGCTCTTCATCCCCGACCCGGCAAAGAAATACTACACCGATTCGGACGAATTCGTGGATGCCCGGGCCAAGTGGCTGAAGCTGGCCAAACAGGTCCTGGAAGAGGCAAAGTAGGTTACGACCCGTCATTGCGACCCTGATGCATACTGTCATCCTTGCCCACATCTTGGGCGGTGAACATAGAGGGTCGTTTGAGATGTGGGACGCAGGAGCAGCCGATAGATTAACTGCTCCAGGGCAACATTGCAGACAACCGGTACCACCCCGATTCATCGGGGCCTGTGAGCGCTGGATTTTGAACACGGCTACCCAACATTGTCAACGACGAATAGCACGCCTCCGATTCGTACTGCAAACAATGGCCATTCGCGCAATAAGTCAGTGTCTCAAAGTCTGGGGATCACAGGCACGGTGGCCTGTGGTACCGGGTAACGGAGGTACAAAAAAGTGAGTCGAACAGGATATTCGGCGGTGCTTACCGCCCCACGGAAGATGGAAATCCAGGAATTCCAGCTTCCTCAGATAGGTCCGGGAGACGCCCTGCTCAAGATCGAGCTGGCCGGCGTCTGCGGCAGCGACCCCAAATCATACTACGGGAAAAGCCGGGCCGACTACCTGCCCATGATCCTCGGCCACGAGATACTGGGACGCATTGAAGAGATAGGGTCCGAGGCCCGGGAAAGACTCGGCGTGAAGAAGGGGGACCGGGTGGTGGTGAGTTCGCAAATCCCCTGCGGCCGCTGCCCTTACTGCATGTCGGGCAACCCGAGGTGGTGCCGGACCAAAATGGGCTACGGCACCAGGCTGTCGACGCGGGTACCCCCGTCCCTCTGGGGCGCCTACGGCCAGTACATGTACCTGCATCCCAACAGCGTCGTCTTCCCCATATCGGAAGACGTCCCCGCCGAGGCCGCGGTCCTGGCGGTCAATGCCCTGAGCAACGGCATCCAGTGGGTCCGCGTCATGGGGAAAGCCTCGGTGGGCGACGTAGTCGTCGTCCAGGGGACCGGACCGCAGGGCCTGTACGCCGTCATCGCCGCGAGGGAGTCGGGGGCGTACAGGGTCATCGTCACCGGGCTCGAAAGGGATGCGCAGCGCCTGAAGCTGGCGAAGGAGTTCGGCGCTGACTTCACCGTCAATGTCGAAAAGGAAGACGCCGTCAAACTGGTCTCGGAACTGACCCGCGGCAAGATGGCTGACCTGGTGGTGGACGTCACGGGCAGCCCAGCGGCCTTCCCGGTATCGGTTAACCTGGTAAAGAAGCAGGGCACCGTAGTCTGCGGCGGCACGCCCGGCAGAACGGTCACCGCCCCCCTGGCCATGGAGAAGATAGCGCTCGACGAAATAAGACTCCAGGGCGTTTACAGCAGCACTTTCGATTCTATCGCCTGCGCCATCAGGCTCATCGAGTCCAGGAAATACCCGATCGAAAAGATGGTCACGCACCGGTTCCCGCTGGAACAGGCCGAACAGGCGGTGAAGGCCGTGGGCGGCGAAACCCCGGGGCTGTACCCCATCAAAGCGGTCCTGGCGCCTCATTAGAGGAAAGGAATCAAATGGACCTGCAGGACTTCATCAACAGGCTGGACCAGCTTGGAGAGCTGCGGCGGGTGGACGGGGCGGACTGGGACCTGGAAATCGGGACCATCACGGAGCTGGGCGACGAAAGGGGAGGGCCTGCCCTTCTCTTCGACCACATCAAGGGTTATCCCTCTGGGTTCCAGGTGGTGTCGAACCTGATCGCCACGCCCGGCAGGATGGCCGCGGGGTTCGGTTTCCCCCCCGGCCTCTCGAACATCGAACTGGTCCGCCGGATAAAGGACAGGTTCAAAGACCTGCAGCCCATCCCGCCCGTCTATGTGCGGGAAGGCCCGGTGCTGCAAAACGTCTACCGCGACGGGGATGTCGACATGTTCAGATTCCCCACGCCGAGGTGGCACGAAGCCGACGGCGGCCGCTACATAGGCACCGGGGACATGGTGGTGACGAAGGACCCGAAGGACGGCTGGGTCAACGTGGGGACCTACCGCGTGCAGATACACGATAAGGACACCCTGGGCCTCTACATCTCGCCCGGTCACCAGGGCCGCCTGATCCGGGAAAGCTACTGGGCCCAGGGCAAGGCGTGCCCTGTGGCGGTGGTTTTCGGCGCCCACCCGATGGCCTGGATGCCGGCTTTCATGCCCCTTGCCTGGGGGGTCGAAGAGTACCGTATCGCCGGCGGGCTCATGGGCGAGCCGCTCAAACTGGTAGCCGGGGAATACACCGGCCTGCCCTTCCCGGCGGATTCCGAGATCGTGGTGGAAGGCGATTGCCCGCCACCCGAGGTCGAGTCGCGCAAAGAAGGCCCCTTCGGCGAGTGGACCGGTTATTACGCCTCCGGCGCCCGCAGCGAAGCGGTGATCAAGGTAAAAAGAGTCCTGCACCGGAACAACCCGGTCATCCTCGGCTGTCCACCCCTCAGGCCCCCGGCCAGCGGCAGCGGCAACTACGTTCTCCGGGCCAGCAACGTCTGGTACGAGATGGAGCGGCTGGGGATTCCAGGCATCCGGGGGGTGTGGGACATGAGGGCGGGCGCCTCCAGGCTCATCACCGTTGTCTCTATCGAGCAGAAATACGCGGGCCATGCTAAACAAGCGGCCATGGCGGCCCTGGTCGGCCCCGACGGCGCCTATGCCAGCCGGTTCGTCATCGTGGTGGATGAAGACATCGACCCCACCAGCGACGAAGACGTCCTCTGGGCGATGGCTACCCGATGCGACCCGGCCACCTCGCTGGAAATCGTCAGGGGTTGCTGGAGCACGCCGCTGGACCCGACAATCTCTCCTGAAAAGAGGCAGCAGGGTGATTTCACCAGTTCCCGGGCCATGATACTGGCCTGCCGGCCATTCCACTGGAGGAAGGATTTCCCGAAGGTCAACAGGGCGAGCGACGAACTGAGAGCGGCTACTCTGCGCAAATGGGCAACCGTCATTCCCGCGCAGGCGGGAATCCACAAAACGGGATGACCGTCGTTCGCGCCTGGCCTGTCCCCGCCAAGGCGGAGACCGGGAATGAAACAGAGACACCCAATCAAGGTCGATCCCCGTCTTCACGGGGGGAATGACCAAAGGGCGCGGCCCGCAACCGTAGGGGCACGGCATGCCGTGCCCGCGGCCACCCGCAGGCCAGTCCCGGTGTTTCAAACGTGGCAGAATGTACAGCCCACACAGGCGGGACGGCTGCCCACTGATATTTCCCGCACAGGCGGGACGCCTGTGGCACTGATACATCCGGAGCAGTTTCATGGAAAGAATCACAGAGAGAAGACGAGAACCCGAACCGGTGGCATTCAACCGCCGCATCGAAGAGACGCAACTCAGACTGGGACAGGAAGCCGGAAGGGTCGCCTCGCTGCCCAGGGTCTTGAAGGCCGCGGACATTCCATGGGAAAAGTCCATGCAGACAGCGCTTTCCCGGCAATGGGTCAGCGCCGCCCCCCGGGACCGCCTGGCGAAGGCCCCCATCCGGACCATGGGCATCCTGGAACAGATACTTGAGCCGGGCATGAAGGGCGGCCGGCACCGGCACGTGAGAGAGGCAATATTTTACATCATCGACGGCGAAGGTTACGAAATCCACGATGGGAAGCGGTACGACTGGGCGGCCGGGGACATCATGGCCGTTCCCAGCTACTGCGACCACCAGCACTTCAACCCCGACCCCCGGCTGCGTTCCCGCATGTGGTACTCGATTCCTGTGGTCGTGGAGTTCATGGGGATACACTGGATCGAGCAGATCGAAACAGGGCCCGGCTACCGGCTGGCCGAAGGGACCCAGCCGGTGTTGGGGCCGGGGAACAAGATCATCGGCTACCGTACCCCCGACGGGCAGGAAGTGAAGTTCGAACTGGACGAGAGTATCCAGAGCCGCCTTGACGCCTCTTCCACGGCGGTGGAGACCATCGACGCCCCGGCGAACAGCTATGACGAGTACATCAAGTTGCTCCAGGAAGAGGTGCGGTGGCGGGCTTCGGCGCCGCATGTCGTCAAAGGTGCGGACGTCCCATGGGAAAACACCCGGATGGGCAAGATCAAATTCCTGGTCACTCCGAGGAGTGGCTGCGGCCTCAAGGCCTATGACGCCTTCCTCCAGGAAATGCCGCCCGGAGGCTGTTCCGGCAGGCACCGGCACGCGGCGGAAGAGGCGCACAAGATACTGCGGGGAAGGGGCTATGACGTCCACGACGGCGTCAGGCACGACTGGGAGGCCGAGGACGTGGTCTGTATCCCGCCGTACGTCGAGCACCAGCATTTCAACAGCGACCCCAGGGAAACCGCGCTCTTTGTCGCTTTCCAGTCCCGGCTGTACGGATTCCTCGGCCACGGCGGGATTTACCACCTGGAAGACGCCGGACCCCGCCCGTTTGACAAGTCAAGGCGACACGGGCGATAATCCTCGTACGAATGCAATAAGCCGGACAAGCCGGAGCCAAAATCCGAAGCACTAAATCCGAAATCCTAAACAATCAACCCATGCGCTGGCGGCGCACCATGAACAATGAAAATGGCGCTGTCACCTGTCATTCTGAGCGAAGCGAGCGCAGCGAGCGTAGTCGAAGAATCTTTCGGGGTGGGCGCGAGCTGAAAGACCCTTCGACTTCGCTCAGGGTGACATTTTCTGAGCAAATCCAAAATGCCAATGTTCAAATGTCCGGACGGGCCCGCCCAGGCCTGAGCGACGAAATTGGAGTATACTGGAATTCCCCGGTGGTTTGGAATTTCGATATTGGGATTCGTTTAGTATTCAGAGATCCGGATTTCGGATTTCCTGTTTCCTTTTTGCGCAAGACTTTGTCTTAATGGCATAATGAACGTGCATCGCGGCCAAGCGGATGCCAGTGAGAGAACGATGTCCGGCCCGTTAGACGGAATCAGAGTCATAGAGTGCGCCATCTGGATCCAGGGACCCACCACGGGGTTCATGCTGGGGGACCTGGGCGCGGATGTCATCAAGATCGAGCCGCTGGAGGGCGACCCGGCCCGGGGCCACACCAAGATCGGCAACCTCGATATCAGCGGCCGGAACTACTCTTTCGAGTTCGCCAACCGCAACAAGAGAAGCGTGGCGCTCAACCTCAAAAGCGAAAAGGGAAGGGAAATCATCTACCGGCTAATTGACCGGGCCGACGTCTTTCTGCATAACCTGCGTCTCGACGTTCCCGAGAGACTCGGTCTGGATTACCGCGCCCTCTCGCGGCGGAACCCGCGCCTGGTCTACGCCCAGTCCTCCGCCTGGGGACCGGAAGGGCCCGACCGGGGCAAGGCGGCCTTCGAAGTCACCGCCATGGCCAGGGCCGGCTGGCACTACTATGCCGGTGGGCCCGACATGCCCCCGCTGTGGTTCATATCCGGCCTCGGCGACCAACTGGGAGGCACCTATACGGTCATTGCTGTCCTGGCCGCCCTCTGGGAGCGCCAGCGGACCGGGACGGGACAGATGGTGGACGTGTCGCTTCTCGGCAGCCTGATAGCCGGCGCCGGCTGCGCCATAAGCACCAAGCTCCTGAACGACGTGGTGTTTCCCAGGAGGGACCGGTCAAATGTCCCCAACGCCCTGTACAACATGTATAAATGCGCCGACGGGGAGTACATCTATCTGGCCATGATCCAGTCGGACAGGTACTGGCATGACTTCTGTAAAGTGATGGGGATTTGCCATCTGGAAAGTGACCCCCGATTCGCAAGCCTGGAAGCCCGCCGCCAGCACAGGGTGGAACTTATCTCCATCCTGGACGGGGCTTTCGCCGCAAGGCCCAGGGCCCAATGGCTGAAGCTGCTCGAAGAAGGGGGCGATTTCATCTACGGCTCGGTCCAGACGGTCCCCGAAGTCGTGGAGGACCCCCAGGTCCTCGCCAACGAATACATCACCCAATACGACCATCCAGGCTATGGTCCGAGCCGCACCATCGGTTTCCCGTACAAGTTCAGCAAGACTCAGGCTTCGATAAGGAGGGCGCCCCCGGAACTGGGCCAGCACACGGAGGAGGTCCTCCAGGAAATCGGCTACACGTGGGATGACATTTCAAGGTTCAAGGATGACGGCGTCATCTAACGTGCCGCAGGCGTCCCGCCTGCGGGTTCAAGAACCGTAGGGTGGGTCAAGCACAGCGGGGCAGCGGGGAAGTCCCGATTGCATCGGGATGCGGACCCACCAGGAAGGATTGAAGATTACAGATTCGAGATTAGAAGATTCCCAGCCCCGGTTAGCCGTTCGTCATTGGGGTTTCGTCATTCAGCCTCTTTGATTGGTCATTCGTCATTCGGGGTTCGTCATTTCCGGTTTGATTCGTCATTCGTCATTTGGCCCGGTGGGTTCGCGCAACCACCCCCATCAGCACCACCCAATTGCGCTTAACCCACCCTACACAGGAGTTGGCAGTATGAAGATTCGCCAGATAACACCAAACGTCTTCGTGGATACCGAGAGCAGTGAGCCGCCCTACGGCCACGGGTCTAACCCCAGCTTCGTCGTCACTTCCGCCGGCATCGTGATGGTCGACGCGGCGATGCTGCCGACAAGAGCGATGAAATGGAAGAGCGAAATCGCCGGCAGGGGAGAGGTCCGCTATATCATCAACACCGAACAGCACCTGGACCACGTCGCCGGTAACTACTTCTTCCCGGGTACGGTGGTCTCGCACCAGGGGGTCAGGGCGGCGCTTCGCGGGCCCCTGGAACACATCCGGGCCTTTGAGCCGGCGCTACTGGGCCAGGCCCGCTCCCTGAGCCTGCGCGAGTATGTCCTGTGGCAATACAGCCAGTGGGACCCGGAGGGCCTGGCGCTGGCGAAAGACTATCAGCCCAGGCTGCCCGAACTTACTTTCTCCGACCGTTTGACGCTGTACCTGGGTGATACGGTCTTCGAGCTGTTCCATCTGCCGGGCCACACCCCCTCCCAGGTCGGAGTATATGTCCCGCGGGAGAGAGTGGTCTTTACCGGCGACAACTTCGGCAACGCAATACAGCCCAGTCTCGCCCAGTGTTGTCCCCTCGAATGGGTCCGTTCCCTCAAGTTCATCGAGGGCCTGGACGTCGATCACGTGGTGCCCGGCCATGGCCTGGTCGGTAACAAAGCGGACGTCCGGGAGTTCGCGGCGTTCATCCAGGGAGTCATCGACACCGTGACCGGCCTTATCCGGCAGGGCCGGAGCAAGGAAGAGGCGATGAATGCGGTATCTTTCGAGTCCCGCCTGCTCGCTCGCCATCCCGGCAACGAGCAACAGCGGATGAATGTGGCGCGTTTATATGACGTTCTCAGCAAAAAGGCGTGCGCCGATGGCGCGCCAGGAACTATGAAAACGTCATTCTGAGCGGAGACGAGCGCAGCGAGCGAAGTCGAAGAATCTTTCCATGTGGGGCGCCGGGCGAAAGACCCTTCGCCTGCGCGTTCGCTGCGCTCAGGGCTCCGGCTCTCCGAAACGGAGCACGCTCCGTTCCGAGAGTCCCGACATGTCGGGACAGGGTGACATTCCCTCAGCAAAGAAGCAGGAGGCAAAACAAATGAATAAACTCGGTATCTTCGTGATGGCCGGCGTGTTGGCGCTCGGCCTGATCAGCGATGCCTGCGGGCCGCAGTCGCCGCCGCCCGGCGGAATCACCCCGGCCCCGGCCGCCCGGACGCAACCCCCCGGCGCCCCGGCCCCATCCGGGCAAAGCTGGGACAGCATCGTGGCTGACGCTAAGAAAGAAGGGGTTGTCTCCATATACACCTTCTGGGGTCCCGACACCCGGACGGCGGTGATGGATGCCTTCAAGAAGAAGTACGGGATCGACGTGGAATTCACGGCTTTCAGCCGCGGCGAAGAAATACTGGTCAGAGTGCAAAGCGAAACGCGGGCGGGCCTGTACCTCGCCGACGTCTTCGGCGTCGGCGGGGCCACCCTGGTAAACACCATGAAACCCGCGGGAATCCTGGCCCCGATAGAACCTGTCCTCGTTCTTCCCGAGGCGAAGGACCCCAGGGCCTGGACCGGCGGGCAGCTACCCTTCCAGGAGAACGACCGTCTGGGCGTGGGCATGAGCGCCTACCTGAACCGGCCTGTCGGGATCAACACCGACCTGGTGAAGAGGGGTGAGATAACCTCCTATCTGGACGTGCTGAAGCCACAGTACAAGGGGAAGATCACCCTCCAGGACCCGACCGTCACCGGCGCCGGCAATACCATCTTTGTCAGCCTGGCCCTGGACGTCTGGGACCAGGACCGGGCGCTGGATTACCTCAGGCAACTGGTCAGGCAGCAAGAGGTGGTCATCCAGAGGGACCTCCGTCTCCACAACGAATCCATGGCCCGCGGCAAATTCGCCATCGCCCTGGGACCGCAGTCCACCACCCTGGCCGATTTTCTCAGGGCGGGGGCGCCCGTGGACATGGCCGTGATGAAGGAAGGGACGTTCGTCTCCGTGGGGGCGGGGGCCATCGGCGTGCCCCTCAGATACGCCCACCCGAACGCGGCGAAGGTCTTCGTCAACTGGCTCCTGACTAAAGAAGGACAAACAGCCTACTCCAGAGGCTACGGCATTCCCAGCCTGCGCACCGACGTCTCCACCGAAGGAATCAACGCGCTGTTCCTGCCGCGGCCCGAGGAAAAGATGCACCTGGACTCGGAGAAGCACTACGAGATGCGGGGCAAGATGACGGAGCTCACCAGGGAGGTCTTGAAGGAGACCGCAAAGTAGCATGAGCATCCGGTGGCACAGGCGTCCCGCCTGTGTGGGAGCATATTTCTGCCAAGCCCGAAAAGAGACGGCGACGGCTTGGTGGACCAGGGCGGGCGCGACGTGCCGCGCCCTGGGTGCCCACAGGCGGGGACGCCTGTGCCACCAGTTGCATTATTAGGACAATCCAGGAGGTCTAGCATGAAAATGAAGCTGTGTACAGCGCTAATTCTGTTGCTGGCGGCGGCCCTCGTGGCGGCCTGCCAGCCCGCCGCCCCGGGCGCCGGTCCGGCAGCCGCCCCCGCCGGTGCATGGGAACAGAAATGGAAAGACGCCATGGCCAAAGGCAAGACCGAAGGCAGCGTGGCCATCTACAACCAGTGGCAACCCCGCCTGAGGACCGCCCTGGGGGATGCTTTCAAAGAAAAATACGGCATCACCCTGGAATTCAGCAATTTCGCCAGGGGGCCGGAGGCGCTGGCCAAAGTCAAGGCGGAGAACAGGGCCGGCCTGTTCCTGGCCGACATATTCGGGATCGGCACCTTCACCCATACCAACCTGCTGAAGCCCGAGGGACTGCTCGGCCCGGTCGATGCCCTCCTGATACTTCCCGAGGTCACCGGCCCGAGCAACTGGAATAACGGCAAACTGCCGTTCCGCGAAAAAGACAAGATTTCCGTTGACCTGGTGGACGTCGTGCAGCCCTACATCATGTACAACACGGACCTGGTCAAGAAGGGCGAAATCACCACCTACAACGACGTGCTGAAACCCCAGTACAAAGGGAAGGTCACCCTCAACGACCCGTCGATAACGGGCGCCGGCAACGCCATGATGACCCACCTGGCATACAACGTGTGGAGCATGAACGAAGCCACCGAGTTCCTGAGGCGTCTGGTCAAGGAGCAGGAGGTGGTCATCCAGCGGGACCTCCGCCTCCATGTGGAATCGGTGGCCCGCGGCAAGTATGCCATCGGGCTGGGGCCGCAAGTGGACGTCATCGACGAGTTGCTCCGGATGGGCGCCCCCATCGACGTGGTGATCAACAAAGAGGGAACCTTCGTCACCGGCGCCGCCGGGGCCATCGCGGTATCCAGCAAGCCCGCCCATCCCAACGCCACCGCGGTCTTCGTGAACTGGGTCATGAGCAAAGAAGGCCAGATCATCTTTTCAAAGGCCTACGGGGCCGCGAGCACCAGGGCCGATGTGCCGGTGGAGGGCCTCGTTTCGTTCCTGGTCCCCAAGAACTGGGAAAAGCTGTACTGGGATACCGAGGAACTCATCGCAGCGCGGTCGAAGATGGTGGACGTAAACAAGAAGACCATCGAAGACGCCACCAAATAGAGAATGACGAATGACGAAGTCCGAATGACGAATCAATCACCCATGCGCCGACGGCGCGCCATCAAGGATGAAAACCGCGTACGCTGTCATTCTGAGCGAAGCGAGCGCAGCGAGCGTAGTCGAAGAATCTTTCGAGACGGGGTCCGGACGAAAGACCCTTCGACTGCTCCTTCGCTGCGCTCAGGACTCCGGCTCAGGGTGACATTTTCGTAGCAATGACGAATGCTTCAGTGGCGAGTTCCAACCCAGGACCGGTTCCGGGCGGTCCCCTCACGGGGGTGAGGGTAGTCGAGCTCAGCCGGTGGCTCATGGTACCGGCCGCCGCCGCCATACTCGGCGACCTGGGGGCCGACGTCATCAAGGTGGAAGACCGCGTCCGCGGCGATTCCCTCAGGGGCGCCATGGACGCGGTGGTGGCCTCTTTGCCCTTCGAGGTCAAGCGGAACTTCGTCTTCGAGTATGCCAATCACAATAAGCGGGGCATGACCCTGGACGTCGGCAAGCCGGAAGGCAAAGCGGTGCTTTTCCGGCTGCTGGAAAAATCAGACGTCTTCCTGCACAATTACCTCGAAGCCACGGCCATGGAACTGGGACTGGACTACGCGAGCGTCGCCCGCTGCAATCCGAAGATCATCTACGGCCGGGGGTCGGGATGGGGACCGAAGGGGGCCGATAGCGGCAAGCCGGCCTACGAAGCCGCCGCCATCGCCCGGTCCGGCTGGGCGTTTCTGGCCGGCGAAAGCGGCATGCCCCCCCTGCACTACGCCACCGGCTTCGGCGACCTGCTGGGCGGCCTCAACCTGGCCCTGGGCGTGATTTCCGCCCTTTTCGTCCGGGAACGGATCGCCCTCGGCCAGGAACTCGACGTTTCGTTGCTGGGCAGCCTGATCGCCCTCGAAGCGGTGCCGGCTACCTACACCGCCCTGCACGGCGCCGATTACGGCAGGCGCGACAGGGCGAAAACCCAGAACCCGCTCCTTACCTACTACCAGTGCGGCGACGGCCAGTGGATATTCCTGAGCATGCTCCAGCCGGACAAGTACTGGTCCAGGGTCTGCTCGGCAATGGGTATCTGCGATCTCGAGCATGACCCCAGGTTTGAGAACATTGAATCCAGGAGGCGGCATGCCGGCGAACTGCTGGCCATCCTGGACGAGAAGTTCAGAAGCAAGCCGAGAGCGGAATGGATGCGCCTGTTCGACCGGGAGGGTCTCATCTACGCGCCGATAAACCGCATATCGGAGACGATGGCCGACCCCCAGGCCGAAGCCAACGGGTACATCGTCAATTTCCACCATCCCGGCCTCGGGCAAATCAAGGCGGTCGGCTCCCCCTATATGTTCAGCAAGACGCCGGCGTCGCTGAGGCGCGCCGCCCCGGAGTTCGGCCAGCATACCGAAGAAATCCTCCGGGAAACCGGGTACACCTGGGATGACATCGCAAAACTGAAGGACAGAGAAGTTATCTAGCCCGGGGTTGTAGCCGCTCCCCGGTACCACAGGCCGCCGTGCCTGTGAGAGCCCAATCTTAGAGATGTCAAGGTATCTCAATCGAATTTCAATTGATCACCCATCCCGACGAGTCGGGACCATGAAGGATCATTGGCTGTTATTGCCAGTAGGGGCGGTTCGTGAACCGCCCGCCACTGGCACGCGCCCACCAGTCGGGCGGTTCGTGAACCGCCCCTACCCGCTGACATTATCGTAGCGATGCACAAACCCCTCACCAGACTCTTCAGTCCCTTTGAAATCAAGGGACTCAAGCTCCGGAACCGTATCGTCTATCCGCCCATCGTCTCCCGCTTGACGACGGACCGGACCGTCATCGACCGGCACCTGGACTTCTACGAAGCCCGGGCGGCCGGCGGGGCGGCCCTGGTCATCGTGGAACCCGGCATGGTCGGCGAGGACTCCTGCCTGCCGATAAACCTGGGCCTCTACGATGACCGCTTCATCCCCGGCCTGCGAAGGCTGGCGGATGTGATCCACTCCAGGGGCGCCGTCGCCGGCATTCAAATCCAGCACGTGGGCCGGCAGGGGAAGGTCGCCGAGCTGGGATTCCCCGTGGTAGCGCCCTCACCCCTTCCCTGGTCGCCCCGCGAAGACGTCCCGCACGAGCTGCAAAAGCCGCAGATCCAGGCGGTGGTCGCCAGCTTCGGCGATGCGGCCAGAAGGGCTAAACAGGCGGGATTCGACCTGGTCGAAATCCACGGCGCTCACGGGTATCTGGTCAGCGAGTTCCTGTCCGAGGCCGCCAACAAACGCCGGGACGAATACGGGGGCGACCTGGCCGGCAGGACCAGGTTCTCACTGGAAGTCGTCCGGTCTATCAGGGAAAACGTGGGGAAAGACTTCCCCATCGGGTTTCGCATCAACGGCGCCGACAACGTGCCGGGCGGGCTAGCCATTGACGAGGCCCTCAGGGTCGCCCAACTCCTGGTCAAGGGCGGCGTCGACGTGATCAGCGTTTCCTCCGGAGTTTTCGGTTCCTACTGGACCATCGTGCCGCCTTACGACGTCCCCTACGGCTGCAACCTGCCCTTCGCCGAGGCGATCAAGCGGGCCGTCGACGTGCCGGTGATTTGTACCGGGCGGCTTGGCAACCTCGAGCTGGCCGAAGAGGCGCTGCGGGAAGGCAAAGCGGACCTCATCGGGCTGGGCAGGTCCTTGCTGGCCGACCCCGACCTACCGGACAAGGCCCGGCGGGGGGATTTTGACGAAATCAGACGGTGTCTGAGCTGCAGCCGGTGTGAGTTCGCCATCGCCGAACCCGGGGGCATCGTTTGCACCGTCAACGCCGCCCTGGGAAAGGAAAGGGACTCGCAAATCAGACCGGCGGGGGTACGGAAAAAGGTGATGGTCATAGGGGGTGGGCCGGGCGGGCTGGAAGCGGCGCGGGTGGCGGCGTTGAGGGGCCATCAGGTCACGCTCTTTGAAGAACACGAACAAGCGGGAGGGCAATGGGTACTGGCATCGTTGCCTCCGTACAAGCAGGAGTTCATGGGCTTCGTCCACTGGCTTACCGCCCAGGTCAACAAGCTCGGCGTGAAAACGGTCCTGGGCCGGAGGGCCAATGCCGCTGCCGTGGAACAACTATCGCCGGACGCCGTCGTCATTGCCACCGGCGCCCTGCCCGAGGGGTCTTTCCCCGGGACGGCAGACCCCAAGCGTGTTGTCACTGCCTGGGACGTGCTCAAGAGCCACGTGGACCCCGGTCAGAGGGTCCTGGTAATAGGCGGCGGCAGCATCGGCCTGGAGACGGCGGATTTCCTCCTCTTCAGAGGCAAGAAGGTCACGGTGGTGGAGCAAAGGGAGCACATCGGGACGGACCTGCCACACACGGTCAGGTTTCACCTGCTGCGGCGGCTGCACCGGGCCGGGTGCGAGATAGTCAGGAATTGCGCAGTTAAAGAAGCGGGGGCGGACGGGCTCCGGGTATTGAGAAACGGAAAGGAAGAAACCTGGCCCGGCTGCGATACCATAGTGCTGGCGACGGGCGTCAAACCGGTTGATGGGCTGGCGGAGGGACTCAAGAGAACGGTGAAAGAGGTCTACGTGATCGGGGATGCCGCAGGTCCCCGGACCGGCATGCACGCCGTCAGGGACGGGAACCGGGTAGGCAGAAGCATCTGATAAAAACGCAGTAAACTGTGGCGCATAGCTTCACGCAAGACACAAAGGGCACAAAGGCGTCTGTGAATTCCTTGAGTTCGTTGAGTTATCGAGTTCCCCACCACCACACCCTGGGCGCATCACCACTGTTTGAATATTCTTTGGATACCGGCGGCGCGGTGGGGAATCTTGAATCTTTGAATTCTGGAATCCCTGTATTCTCCGTGTCTGTGTGGTGAAGTCCACATTCTAAAAGGAGGAAAAAACATGAGAACGATTATCACTGTCATCGCCCTGCTGATGGTGGCGTCAATCGTCGCAGCCTGCGCGCCGGGGGCGGTCCCTCAAAACACACCTTCCGGCGCGCCGGAAGCCCGGCCCGCCGCCGCCGGGCAGCCGGCCGGCAAAGAGGCCTGGCAGATACAGTGGGAAAGGCTGCTTTCCGAAGCGAAAAAGGAACGGCGGCTGGTCCTTTATTCCAGCTCCGGTTCCGCGGTCCGGGAGCCCATCACCCAGCTCTTCAGCGAGAAGTTCGGCCTTGACCTGGAATGGGTCTCCGCGACTACCGCCCAACTGGAGGAGAGGATTTACCGGGAGCGGCGGGCCGGCATCTATGAGGCCGATATCTATTTCTCAGGCTCCAGCGGCGTCCAGTTGGCGGAGGTCAAGGCCCTGCAACCTATCGACAATATCCTGTTCCTGCCTGAGGTGCTGGACAAGAGCGCCTGGTGGGGCGGCGGCCTGATCTTCGACGATGACGAGCACACCTGGGCGGGGATACTGGCCTATCCCGTAGCGCCGGTATTCTACAACGTAAACTTGGTCGATCCCAACGATATCAAGAGCTACAAAGACTTCCTGAAGCCGAAATGGAAGAAGCAAATAGTGCTCTTTAACCCCAGGACCGGCGGCGGGCTGAGCTGGGTCTACAACGTTTCCGTCGTTCTGGGCAGCGTCGATTACCTGCGGGACCTGGCGAAGCAGGAGCCTATCATTGTCAATGACGCCCGGCAGCAGGTAGAATGGGTGGCCTTCGGCAAATACCCGGTGGCCCTGGGCGGACGGGGAGAGAACAAGGCCGAATTCGTCAGGATGGGCGCGCCGGTCAAAATGGCCGGCGCCGTAGAAGGCGACTATCTGGTTTCCGGCGCCGGGGGCGTCGGCGTCTTTGACCGGGCGCCTCACCCCAACGCGGCGAAGCTATTCGCCAACTGGGCCCTGTCCAGGGAGGGGGCAACGCTGGTCTCGAAGGTCATCGGCGGCCAGAGCGCCCGTCTGGACGTGCCCACCGATTTCCTGGACCCGATCATGGTGCGCCAGCCCGGGGTGAAGTACTTCAACACGATAACCAAGGAACACACCCAGAAGAAGGACGCCTTTGGCGCCGTGGCCCTGGAAATCTTCGGCCCGCTGATGAAGTGACCCCCGGACGGGAGGCCCCCGCAGACTGTTCCCGCGGCAGCCGCCGTCCTGCGCCGGCTTTGTCGAGGCACGGTATTGTCTCAGGTCAGGCCGTTGGGAGACTTCCCGTGTAGTGAGGGCAGAAACAGGATTTGATACTCGCCGTAACTGTCGAACGGCACCATCGCTTAGAACGATAATCTCGATTCTATTGACCGAGTAAAATCCCCAAGGGATCTCCAGTACGCGTCAGGAGCCAAGCGCAAAGGGATAATTACCATGGAATCTCGCTACGCGGCTGTCCGGGTGCTGGCAACGTTGCCACTCCTCGCGATGCTGCTACTCACGGGCGTTTCAGGCCAAGGCCGTGACATCGTGCCGGCCAGAGGGCAAACTCCATCCGGGGTCAAGAATGCAACCGCGACATGCGGCGGTCGTTCTCTGCCGTTGGTCATGGCGACGATGCGAAGCGACCCCAGCCCCCCCACCGGCTCTCCCCAAGACGTTCCGCCGGCTCTTGCCTGGGCTCGCCAGTTCGGTACGAGTGGGCTTGACTTCACTCGTGGCCTCGCTGCCAACGGCTCAGGAGATACATACGTAGTGGGCCAGACGGGACTGACGCTCCCAGGGCAGACCTCGTGGGGTGGTTGGGACGCCTTTATTATCAAATACAATACCTCCGGCGACGAAACTTGGGTGAGACAGTTCGGTACCAACCGCACTGACGACGCCTACGGCTTAGCCGTGGACAGAGCGGGCAACGTCTACGTGGCAGGGACCACGTTCGGAGCCTTTCCAGGGCAGACCTCCTCCGGCGGAAATCAAATGTTCATTCGATTATACGACGCATGGGGCAATGACCTCTGGACACGCCAATACCGCGATCTCCGCTACACCACTGTCCGGCGGCTAGGCCTGGACGACTCGGGGAACATCTTTGTGGCGGGAGAAGTCGGAGGTGTCCTTTGGTCTCAGTCGCTGGATGCCTTTGTCAGCAAGTACAGCGACCAGGGCGAGCCAATATGGGTCAGGCAGTTTGGCACCGAGACCGACGACCTCGTTCGCGGGCTGGCAGTGGACGGCAGCGGGAGCGTCTACATTGGGGGCTTCACCGGGAGTGCCTTGCCAGGTCAGGAGACGGCTCCGCCAGGGATCAGCGCCTTCGTTCGCAAATACGACAGTCTGGGTGCGGAGGCATGGACAAGGCAGTTCGGATCCGGCGAGGTAATATACATATCTGCCGTATCCACGGATCGCGCGAACAGCGTGTACGTTTCAGGAACTCTCTGGGGCAACCTTCCAAATATGTCCTCACCCGGTGGCAGCGATGCTTTCATCCGCAAGTATGATGGCTCGGGCAACGAGCTCTGGACGAGACAATTCGGCACTCGAGACGATGACTTTGCCGAGGCCCTTGTTGTGGATGAGTCCGGAAGTGCCTACGTTGCCGGTCATGTGCGGAGGCTCTTGCCGCCGTGGCAGAGTCCGGGTGATTACGACATCTCCGTTCGCAAGTATGACAGCCTGGGAAATGAACTGTGGGCAAGCCAGTTCGGCACATCTAACAACGACTTTTCCCAAAGCGTGGCAGTGGATGGTCGGGCGAATGTCTACGTGGCTGGCACAACGATTGGCGCTTTTCCGGGTCAGAGTTCCTTCGGCCTCCATGATGGGTTTGCAGCCAAACTTGAAGCAATTCCCTTCAACGTCACACCCACGCCCATGCCCTCCCAATCACCCGCGCCTTCACCAGTCCCCTTGTCCGGCGATGTCAACCGGGATGGAGTGGTGAACCTTGCCGACCTACACTTGGTTGCGGCATCCCTGAACAAACGCAGCGGCGACCCGGGCTTCAACGCAGACGCTGACATCAACAATGACGGGATCGCAGACATCTACGACTTGGCGACGGTAGGAGCGCACTTTGGACTGACGCGCTGAACGACGGTTGAACCTTGCCTTGCATGTCGCTCAACAAGCCATGAGGGCGCTGGAAGAGGATGTAAACGAGATCAAAACATCCCTGGATGATTGGATTTTCGCCGCCGGGGACTATGACTCCACCCGCCAGACTTTCTTCCCCCGGATCATAGGTAACTCTGCCCGTTTCCCTCTGGAGTATGATTACTACCGGGCCGAACGGGGGCGACTGGACATGAGCAGCATCAAGGACTTGAGCTTGAAATAGCCCTGCTGCTATACTGGCGTTGCTACCAGGAAGATCGAAGAAAAGACGGAAGGAGGCGACATGAGCAAGCAGAATCATAATTGCGCTGTACAAGCAGCGGAAATCCAGAGCCGGGCCAGTTCAGCCGCTACCACGGGACGGGACGCCGCCAATGGAGGCGCAACCGGCCGTTCCGAAGCCGCGGGAACGAGGCGCCGGGCTGCAAGGCAAGCTAAGGGACTGGTCGCTACCCGGCGAAGGGTGCCGTTTTGCCTGGCATCGGTCTTGCTGTCCGCTCTCTTCCTGCTGGGTTGCGCCGCCGAGGTAACTCCCCCGCCCCCGGCCCGGGCCACCGCCACCCCAGGGCCGGCAAAGACAGGGCCGGAGGCCACCCAAAAACCGGTCGCCACCACCAAAACCCCGGCCCCCACCCGGGAGCCGCAGAGACCGGCAGAACCGGACTACTACCAGGGGAAGACCATAGAAATCCTGGCCGCGACCGCCGCCGGCGGCGGCACCGACACCGTGGCCCGTGTTACTGCTACCTTTCTTCCCAAACATATACCCGGGACGCCCAGGATCGTTGTCCGGAACCAGCCGGGGGGCGCCGGCGCCGTGGCCAACAACATCTTCTCTCAGAGAGTCAAACCCGATGGTCTTACCCTCCTCCAGAACTCCACTTCCCCCATCGCCATGCAGATGAAGCAGAACGAAATCGTGAGGTATGACCTCACGAAATACGAATATGTGGGGAACATCAGCCGGGAAGCGGTGGTGATACTGGTGCGGAAGGGACAAACATGGCGCTTGACCGACCCCAGGGCCCCACCCCTGGTGATCGGGACCAGGGAGGGTGAAGAGGGCTGGCAGGCCGTCTTCATGTGGGGAAAGGAACTCCTGGGATGGAACGTGCGATGGGTGCCGGGGTACGGCGGCACAGGTGAAATAGAACTGGCGTTCCGGCGCGGCGAGGTGGATGTTCTGGGGTCGGCGAATGCCACCATCATCGGCCGTTTGAACCAGGAGGGTATAATAGAGTATCTGGCGGTCGAGGACAGTGTAGTGGCCGGCAAATTTGCGCGGCGGCCGGACATGCCCGATGTCCCGTCCTCGTTTGAACTGGTGGGGGAGAAGATACCAAAGGGAGTCGCCTGGCAAGCCTATCTGGCCTGGATAGGACCCAAGCTCATCGATAAGAGCCTGGCCGCGCCCCCGGGGACCCCGCCGAAGGTCATGGATATCCTGACGAAAGCCTATACCGCTATGACCAGGGACCCCCGGTTCAAGGAAACGATGGGAAGAGTGGACACCGACGTCTACACCGTAAGCACCGGAGAGGAAACCGCCAGGGTGATCAAGGATGTGTTAAGCGCATCGCCGGAAGTCCTGAACTATACCAGGGAGCTACAGAAGAAGGTCGGCATAATCAAGTAGTCCCCGGAAATAGCCCTTTTCATACCTGCGTTTGTGAGCGCAGCTCATGGGCGTTAGTCTGAAGATAACCGGGGGGCGCAGTCTGTGCCTGCGCGGTCTTTTTCATGCTTCGTGGTGAGCATTGGAAATGCTCATGGGCATTTGCTCCGAAAATAACCCGCGGCGGACGAGGTTTTCTCACCGTATGTTGAAAATCTCCCTGGCCAGGGGGTAGAGGGTGGGTTCCCTCAGTATGGAGTCCTCCTGGGTCCAGACCACTTTTTCACCGGGCTGTATGATGGCCCCGGGCATAACATAGGTCGTCGGCGCGTCGAGTCTCATGGCGGGCAGGCCCGCGGCCTCGCTGGCAGCCAGTTGCCCTTCCTTAGTCAGCAGGTAGTTGAGCATCAAGATGGCCGCGTTGGGATGGGCGGGCTTGTCCGGCAACGAGGCGGTGAACGGGCCAGGCGTCACCATGCCGCCCTCTTTCATCTTGGCCCAATCCACGGGCGCCCCGGCCTGGGCGAACTCCTGCAGGCTTTGGTAGGCGGCCCCAATGGCAAAGGCGTACTTGCCTTTGGCCATTGTTTCCACGTGAAGGCGCGCGTCTCTGGTGACGGCTATGTCCTGTCTGGCCAGCTCCCGCATGTACTTCTCGCCCGCTTCCCGGCCCAGGGTTTCCATAAGGAAGGCGAACCAGTTGCCCCCGGCGCCGCCCATGGAGGGATCGAACATCGTTATCTTCCCGCGCCACCTGGGATCGAGCAGGTCCGGATAGCCCATTTCCCGCTGCCTGACCTGTTCCGTGTTAATGGCCACGTAACGGTTGTACCCGGCGATGAGCGCCAGGACGTTCTGGTCTCTATCCAGGAAGGGGAGTCTCCCTTCCGGCCAGACCTTTGTATCGAGCACTTCGGGCAAAATCAGATGGGGTTTGAGTGAAGCCAGGACGCCTTTCGGTTTGATCAAAGTGAGGGTGGTGCTGGTGCCAGTGAAAAGCACGTCGGCGAGGTAGAGGTTGGCCGACCTTTCCATGAGATATTTCTGGGCGATTTCGGTGGACTTCCCCGAAAGGGTATCCACCTCGACTCCGTATGCCTTCATGGCTTCGGCCAGTCTCTGCTTGAAAAGCGGCCCCACCTGCCCGTAGAGCATAACTTTTCCCTCCTGCCTGGCCGCCGCTATCACCTGAGACCATCGCGTTTCCCATTCCGCTCTGGCGCTTTCCTTTGCCGGAGCGGGGCGGACCGCGTCCGGCGGGGCGGGAGCAACGGACGCCGCGCAAGCGGCAAAGACGCCGAGGAGAGCAACCACCGTGGCCATGATTAACAGACGCTTCTTCATGTCAACAGCTCCTTTCTGTAGCCTGTTCAGGCTAACAGCTATCAGCAGTCAGCTTTCAGCTTTCGGCTGGACACAACGACGTAGGGTGGTTAACCGTCCCGACGCAATCGGGGCGCGAAACCACCACGCTCCTGACTCCTACATCCAGCTTCCAACCTCCAGCACGGTGGGTTCGTCCCGATTGCCATCGGGACTTAACCCACCCTACTGGGTATCGGGCAACGCGGGCTATTCCAGCAGGGCCCTTTTGACCAGGGTCTCCACCATGGGCACTTTGTAGCCGTTCTTGCTCAAGGGCCTGGCGTCGCGCACCGCCGACCTGGCGGCGGAAGCCGCCAGGTCGTCCGTCAGCTTGTTGCCTGTTAGAACCTCTTCCGCCTGGACTGCCCGGTATGGCGCCGGGGAGACCCCTCCCAGCACGATCCGGGCCCGGATGACAACGCCGTCTTCCTCTGTCACCACGGACGCCACGCTGACCATCGCGAAGTCGATGGCCTTCCTCAGCCGGAACTTGATAAACCGCTGCCTGGCCCCCGGCATGACCCGCGGGACCTCGACGGCCGTCACGATTTCCTCAGGTGACAGCACGTTGCCGAAGGCGGTATAGAATTCCCCGAGGGGAATCAGACGTCCTCCGCCGGTATCAACGGTCCTTATCCCGGCGTCCAGGGCCAGCAGCACAGTCGCCATGTCCGATGGACACACAGCGAAGCATTGCTCAGAAGATGTCACCCTGAGCCGAAGCCCTGAGCACAGCGAAGGGGCAGGCGAAGGGTCTTTAGTCCCCACCCCTTCCAAAGAACTTGTCCTGAGCGCAGCGAAGGATTCTTCGACTCTCCCGATTCTATCGGGACTGCGCTCGTCTTCGCTCAAAATGACATTTTCATCGCTCATGGTGCGCCATCGGCGCATGGTTGATTGATTCCCACCGATAATGGCATGATACTGGTTTTCGCCGGCAATCGCATAGCAGGGGCTGTCCCCGCTTTTTCGCCGGCAATCGAAGGAAATCCCGGTATCCGGCGGTCGCCGGTAGTACCAGCACCTCACCTCCTGGCAAAGATTACCCCCGAGGGTGGCCATGTTCCTGATTTGCGGCGAGGCCACGGAATGGGCGGCCTCGACCAGGATGGGATAACGGGTCTTTACCAGCGGGGACCTTTCGATGTCGTTGATCCTGGTCAGGGCGCCCAGTGCCAGCCCGCCGGGGGTCTCCGTTATGTAATGCAGACCAGGGATCTTCTTTACGTTAACCACCACTGCCGGCATCAGCACCCGGTTCTTCATCAGCCCGAGCAGGTCGATGCCCCCGGCCAGCAGCTTTGCCCCTTGCCCGTGCTTGCTGAGCAGGGACACCGCCTCGTCCACCGTCCGGGCGTCACGGAATTCGGGCCGGGCCGGTCTATCGAAGTGCCTGGCCAGCCACTGCAGGGACTGTTCAATTTCTCTCGCGTCATTCAGTCTACGAACTGTTTCGCCCACCGGGCCTGGTCCTTTCTATCACCCTGAGAACGTTTGCCGGGGTAAACGGCATGTCAGAAATCCTCACGCCCGTGGCATTGTATATCGCATTGGCTATGGCCGGGGCCAGCGCGACGAACGCCGTCTCGCTGAACCCCTTGGCGCCGTAGGGACCCCAGGCGCAGGGCCTTTCCACGACGATTCTCCCGACGTTGCCGTTCTCCGGCACGTCCTGAAACGTCAGAAGCTTGTAATCGAGGAGATTGGGGTTCAGGATGATTCCGGTCCTGGGGTCGATAACGTATTCCTCGGTCCGCGCCCACCCGGCGGCCATGGTCAGTCCCAGATCTATCTGGTTCTCGATAATGACCGGGTTTATCGCCCTGCCGCAATCATGGCCCGAGGTTATCCGGAGCACGTCGACCCTGCCGGTTTCCGTGTCCACTTCGACCTCGGCGATAGTGGCCGCAGCAGCGAAGGAGTAGATGACCTGCCCTGTCTTTTCATCCCTGATGGCCTCGGCGGGCGGGTTGTTGGCGGCGCCGGTGATCTGAAAGGCCGCCGCGCAGATATCGGCGATGCTCACCGCCCGGTCCGTTCCTTTGACGTAGATGTTGCCGTTCCTCGCTTCCAGGTTATCCACGGAGGCGTCGAGTCCCGGCGCGGCCAGCTCGAACAGCTTGCGCTTCACCTGTTCGGCGGCGAGCTTGGCGGCGTTCACGGCGCTGGATACCCCGGTGCTCGCCACGTTTCCCCGGGCGGCCGGGGTCACCGCGGTGTCCGCCAGCACCGGACTGACGTCTTCGTACCTGATTCCCAGCGTCTCCGCCACCACCTGGGCGATGGCCGTGCCATAGCCCTGCCCCATCTCCACCGCGCCGGAAAGGACGTTGGCCGTGCCGTCCTGGTTCATCTTGACGATGGCCGAGCAGGGCCAGAACCTGGTGTGATGCATGCCTATGGCTATGCCGATCCCCCTTTTGCGGTATCCCTCGACGGCCATCGGCGTCCGCCATCCCCGCCACTTTTCCTTCCAGCGGGCCGCCTCCGCGCATTTCTGTATCAGCTCGGGAAAACTGTCCAGGTCCGGCCCGAGGATTCCCCATTTTACCGGGCCGTTCAGCACCCGGTCCTGGGGCATGGCCTTGTCCCCATACCGCATGCAGTTCCGGAGCCTGAACGCGACCGGGTCCATGTCGATTTTTTCGGCGGCCTGATCGATAAGCAGCTCGATGCCGAATATCGCTTCGGGGTCGCCGAAGCCGTTCATGGCGCCGTAGCCGAGGGTATTGGTCAGTACCCCGCAAGTCTCGGCCCTGGAGTTCCGCCACCGGTAGAGCATGGTGCAGGCGTTGACCAGAGCCGAAGCCTGGCAGACGTAATGTTCGGTGGTATCGCTGCCCCAGTTGGCGATTATCCGGCTGTGCATGGCCGTTATGGTCCCGTCTTTCTTGACCCCGATCCGGTTGTAGTTGCGGTAGTTGATGCGGTGGTGGGTCCCGATGAAGTCTTCGGCGCGGCTGAAGACCGCCCTGACCGGGCGGCCGGTCCTCCTGGCCATGATGGCTGCCAGGGTGGCCGTCTTCTCGGGCTTCTTGCCGCCATACCCTCCCACGGTGTAGCTGGAGATCAGCCGGACGTTCGATTGGGGGATGCCCAGGGTCCGGGCCAGGTCCTGCCAGGCCCACAACGGCAACTGGGTTTCCGCCCAGCAGGTGAGCCGGTCGCCGGTCCACTCGCAGAGAACGGCCCGCGGCGCCGGGGAACAGTTGTATTGAATCGGGGTCTTGCAGGTGGCGTCCAGTATGTAGTCCGCGGCGGCGAATCCTTTCTCCACATCGCCTACTTCCAGGCGCAGCCAGCCGTCTTCACCCAGCCTCGGTATCCGCACCTGCTCGGTGCCATGCCAGATGTTGCTGCCGTATTCCTGGTAGGCCAGGGGAGCCCCCGGCCTCGCCGCCTCTTCGAAATCGACTACCGGCGGCAGGACTTCGTATTCTACTTCAATGAGCCTCAGCGCCTCTCGGGCTATCTCCGCGGTCAGTGCGGCCACCGCCGCCACTTCTTCTCCCGGACGGTGCACGGTGTCACCGAGAAGGTATTCCAACTTCTTCAGGGGATGGACCCTGGGCACGTTCCGGTACGTTAGAACGCACTTTACTCCGGGCAGCGCCTCGGCTCTGGAGGTGTCTATGCTTTTGATCCGGGCATGGGCATGGGGGCTTCGCAGGAATGCGGCGTGCAGCATGCCCGGCAGCCGCATGTCCGCCACGCTCCTGGCCCGTCCGGTAACTTTTTCGATGGCGTCTTTTCGCGGGAAGCTTTTCCCCAGAACGGCGAACTGGCCCGTCACGTCGCCCCCCCGTTCATCATTCCGGCCGCGGCCAGCACGCACTCGGCTATCCGGCGGTAGTTGCCGCAGCGGCAGAGGTTGCCGGCAAGGGCCTCCCTGACGTCCTGCTCGGTGGGATCATGGTTTTCGTCGAGCAGGGCCTTGGCCGAGAGGATCATCCCCGGCGTACAGACGCCGCACTGCATCCCGCTCTTCTCCACAAAGGCCTGCTGGATGGGATGCAGGTTGCCGGTAACCGGGTCGGCCAGACCCTCTATGGTCAGGATGTCCGTACCTTCGGCGTCCGTGGCCAGGATCATGCAGGACAGCATGGGCCTACCGTCTATCAGTACCGTGCAGGCCCCACACTCCCCGTCGTTGCACATGATCTTGGTCCCGGTCAAACCCAGGTCTTCTCTGAGCACCTCGGCCAGCGCAGCCGTTTCCTGGACCTGCAGTTCAAACCGGGACCCGTTGACGTCAAGCGTGATTGTTCTCATAGTCTGTCAAACACGGTGGCACAGGCGTCCCGCCTGTGAGGGCTGTACCAGCGCCAGACCCGACAAAGCAGCCGGCAACCCGGCCACCTGGACATGGGGCACATGCAACGTGCCCGTACGGTGGTCGGCATCTCCTTTCCTATCATCATGCCAGGTATCTTATTACGAATCGCAGGCGACCGTCAACCCGTTACACCCCTGATCTGATACTTGCGGGCCGTTACAACCACGATCCGCTCATCAACATGGCAACAATAATGAATGTGAAAAGCGCAAGGCCGACGCCCGCCGCCACTATCCCCCATATCTTCCATGTCCTCTGTGTCCTTTTGAAGTGCTCAACGCTCTCCCATTTTTTGCTCCGCCAGGCCCAGCCGGAACCCTTCTTCCCGAAGACGACATTTATCGCCATCTGCCCCCCCACCGAGAGCACCCCGCTCAGGAGGTAAAAGGCGGCTAAGACGCCCGCACCGAAAATCGCCGTTGCCGCCATTAAACCGATATACAAAGGGATGGGAAGGACCTGGGGCAGGAAGGCTATGATTATCCACTTTGGCGGGGCATAGACGATAGCCCAGATCCACGTCAGCAGGCATGCCCCCCAGTTCCAACCGCGGATTTCGTTCGGGATGGCCGCGGGACTGCCCTGGCTGGAAATGCCCTGGTTCACACTCATACTCCGGACTCCTTTCCGCCTTTGCAGGCGTTCGTGCGAGGCAGTGGTCAGTGACACAATATTGCCGGCGGCAACACTCTCACCGGATTGTAAAGCAAGTGAAGGCCCATCGGACGACGGTGAAGGTCCTGGAAGAAGTCTTGCCTTGTGTCCACGCGTGCTGAAGCTCAGGGATCAACGGTTAGGACTCTTGAGCCGGCCTTTGCTCTCAGTTCTTTTCCATAGCCAGACGCCTCGAGTCCTCTGGCATTTTCTCGATCGCGTATCTAAGTGCTGTCCTGGGAATGAGCCTACGGTTCCTCAGCACATAATCAAATACTTCGTCACGGTGCATCCGGCTGGCTTCTTTAAGCATCCAGCCGTAGCCTTTCTGCACCAGGTCATCTTTGTCCTGCAGTAAGATATCGGCTATTTCGAACGTATCCTTCAGGAATTTTCCCCGTTTAGCCGGGACGATGAGCGTCACTGCCGCGGCGCGCCTGAGCCACCGGTTTTCTGACCCGGCCCAGCCCTTGAGGTTAGCAATATACCGGGGATATTTTTCAACGAATGAGCCGATTGTGTGATTGCACAGAGAGTCGCATTTAGCCCAATTGTTGACATACCCCTTGAGCCACCTTTCAAATACGACAAAATCGCCCGGTTCGTATTCGTCGCGTAGCCGGTAAGCCCATTCAAAAGCGATAAATGCTTCTTCAATGTAATCCGATTTCAGCAACTCCCCGGATAACTTGAATATCTCCCTTTTGCCCAGAGGCTTTATTTCTTTAAGATACTTCCTGGCAATCTTTATCACAGTTGCCGTCTTCACTCCGTACGCAGTGACCTTTTCTTTGAAAAACGCCTGAACGCTTTCCCCGGTCCCTGTATCCGCTTGCTGTTTTAGCTCTTGTCGTATGGCTGATATCGTGTCTTTCTTCATCGAGCAATTGTAGACCATGCACTATACGAAGGACAAGGGGCTACCCTGGGGGCGGGAGGAACAAGAACTTGGGGGGGATTCGATGCCGGACCTCCCCGATGCCATCGGGACGCTCTGCCATCAAGATTGGTCTTGGTGGACACGGGGTATCAATAGGTAAAACGGCCAGGGACTTCGAGTTGACCTTCGGTCTGAAAATCTAACAGGCAACGTTTGCAGGGTTCGAGTACCTGCCAAACGGCGCGATATACCCGGTATTGCCATGCGGCAAGAACTTTGGTCGGGTGTGACGTTTTTTGCTATAATAATCGCCTGGAAGGTGATAATCATGTCAGATACCGTTAGAACTCTTGGCAAGACTGGAAGTGACCTGCTGACGGTAATAATCCGTCAGGGAAAGCGAATCTTTACCTATGAAGATGCCGTCAAAGCTTATGGTAGCAGCGATCGCCGCTTGCGCGAACTATTATCGACGCTCGCTAGACGGGGATGGCTTCAGCGTCTTGAAAAAGGTAAGTACCTCATACTGCCGTTTGAAGCCGGGCGAGAAAGAGAGTGGACCGAACATGAATTCATCATCGCTTCTTATCTCATCGAGCCGTATTACATCGGGTTTCGCAGCGCCTTGAATTATTATGGCTACACCGAGCAGATGAGCCGGACAGTATTCATCGTATCTACCCGTAGAAAACTGAGGTCTTCCCTGAAGATTTCAGGCGTGACCTACCGCCTGGTCAATGTGTCGGAGCGAAAATTCTTCGGATTCAGGCAAATCGCCATCGATGGAAACCAGGTGAACATCTCAGAACCCGAGAAGACCATCGTGGACTGCCTGGATCACATGAGGTATTGCGGTGGAGTATCCGAGATAGCCAAAGCGTTATGGTACGGGCGTGACGACCTCGACTTAGCGAGAATCGCGGAATATTCTCGCCGCAATGGCAACCGGGCAGCCAGCCAGCGGTTGGGGTATCTTATTGAGACACTGGGCTTAGAGTCAGACAAAGCAATTGAAATCTTGCTCGGGAGCATGAGCACCAGGTATGCACCGCTCGATACCCTGTCAGAACTAAAGGGCAAATACATTGCACGATGGAAAGTGATTATCAACGTTCCTGAAAATGAATTTCTCCAGTGGAAGAGACAACGATGATATCCAGGCCTGAACTTCAGAGATTGGCCAGCCGTCAAGAGATAGCCCTCGGCATTTTAGAAAAAGATTACGTCATTACCGAGGCGCTTAGAGCACTTTCCAAGGTACCCTCACTTAACGAACTGCTGGTATTCAAAGGCGGTACCGCATTGCGCAAGGCCTATTTCGCTGACTGGCGCTATTCTGAAGACCTGGATTTTAGCTCAAAGCGCGATATGAAAGAGGATGAATTGCGGAAGGGGCTGGATAAGTGGTATTTGCAGGTAGAGCAAGCATCGCAGGTAAGGCTAACCACGAAAATGCTGCATAAGCCGGACGGCTACACCCGTGTCAGGACCCAGTTCATCGGTCCGTTAGCTTATCCCGGTATGATCTTTATGGACTTAAGTTTTGATGAGCCAGTATGCCTTGAGCCTGAACAAAGGAGGATTCTGACTGAGCCTTTCTCCCCCGGAGGGGAAAAAGTGCTGGCATATCCTCTTGAAGAGCTTCTTGCCGAGAAAATGAGAAGTCTCCTCCAACGCGGGAAGTCCCGGGACTATTATGACGTGTGGAGGCTTCTCAGGGAGAAATTTGCTGACCTGGACCCGAAGCTACTAGGGGAGGTGTTGGTCAAAAAGCTGGTGCACAAGAAGCTCACTTTCACAAGTCTTCGTGACTTTATTCCCAAAGACACCTATACACTGAAACGGTATTGGGCGAGTGACCTTGGTCAACAAATCCATGCCCTTCCAGCTTTCGATGTGGTGATAAACGAACTCACAGACCTGCTGGATAAACACGTAGCTCCGTACCTGGATTATCCCGGATTATGCATGCCGCCGGGCGGGGCGTAGCCCATGGCTTTAGCCTTGCGGGGCGGGGAAAAGTGAAGCCGCCAAATAGCCCATGCATAATATGAGATTATTAGATATACATGAAGTGGCAGGCCCGGGATAGAACCAACATCAATCAATCAAAAGATGATATTTTTCAAAAGCTGACCTGGAACGATATTCAGGCCCCTGCCCTTCCCGATGCCATCGGGACGCTCTCCCAGTTCAGGCAGTCAGGCCCAGGGCCTTCACCATATAGCCGCGGTTCTTCCACCCCTTGATCTGCACCCCCTTTGCCGTGCTTCACTGAGGGTACTGTAGCATTCCGCGTACACTAGCTTCCACGGACGGTAGCCCTTGGTAGACGGGGACTGCCCGGCGTTATGCTCGGCTAACCTGGCAGCAGCATCATCTGTTGACCCGATGCAATACCGGCCGGTCGGTTCACTCTGCAAAACGTACCTGAAGGACATTCGGACAAGATTGGTGGAGATAGGGGGACTCGAACCCCCGACCTCAGCGATGCGAACGCTGCGCTCTCCCAGTTGAGCTATATCCCCACGACTCAGATTATAGCAGAATCCCTGTGGGCTCGAACCCCCGACCTTCCCGATGCTATCGGGACGCTCTCCCAGTTGAGCTATATCCCCACGGCATTTATTATAGCAAAGCTACGGGTTTTGTGGTAGTATTCATCGGTTCGCACTTCTGACAGGAGTGAAGAAATCCCCCTTAATCCCCCTTTTTCAAAGGGGGAGAAAAATCCGTCCCTTCTTTCAAAGAGGGAGAAAACCCTGGCCCTTTTTCAAAGGGGGAGAACACCTCGCCGCCTTCGAACAATATGGACTGGTCCACCGCTCTGCTCCTGGGTCTCGGCGGGGTAGGCATCGGCGCCTACGGCACCCTCATAGGCATCGGCGGCGGCGTGGTGCTGATCCCCCTGTTGCTCTATCTTTACCCGGGGGAGGCCCCGCGAACAGTCACCGCCATTTCCCTGGCCGTGGTCTTCCTCAACGCGCTGTCCGGCACTTTGGCCTACAACCGCATGAAGCGGATTGATTTCCGGACCGGCATTGTTTTCTCCCTGGCGACCGTCCCGGGCGCCATCCTGGGCGTGCTGGCAACGTTCTACATCAGCCGCACCGCCTACCAGGTCATCTTCGGCGTGCTTCTCACCGCGCTGTCCGTCTACATCTTCCTCCGGCCGACGGCCAGGCTGAAGATATCTTTGAAAAGCAGCAAGGCCGCTTCCCGTTTGATCATCGACCGTGACGGCGCCAACTACCAGTTCTCCTTCAACCTGGGCCTTGGCATCGCCATCAGCTTCGGGGTGGGTCTTATCGCCGGTTTGCTGGGTATCGGCGGGGGCATCATCCACGTGCCGGCCATGGTCAACGTCCTCGGTTTCCCTGCCCATGTCGCTACCGCCACGTCCCAGTTCATCCTGGTCATAACCACGTTTTCCGGCGGCGTCACCCATCTGCTCGCCGGCAGCCTGGTTGGCGCCTGGACGCGGGTCATCGTCCTGGGGGCCGGCGTTACGGCCGGCGCCCAACTGGGGGCCAGGCTCTCCACCAGGTTAGGAGGCGCAGCCATTGTGCGGCTCCTGGCCGCGGCGCTGCTGCTGGTGGGGCTGCGCCTGATAATGACAGTCTGAGCAGTCAAGCAGTCAAGCAGTCTGAGCAGTCAAGCAGTCTGAGCAGTCAAGCAGTCAAGCAGTCTGAGCAGTCAAGCAGCCCGGAGGGGTGGGGAACTCAATAACTCAAAGAACTCAAAGAACCCAACGAACTCGCATTGACTGCCCGCTACCCCTGTGCTATCATCGCAGTCAACATGGCCCTTTTCCATTTTCCGTTCTTCCGGAGGGCGTAAGTGTCAAACTTGACGGAATTGCACAAGCGCATCCTGACCTGTCCGGATTGCGCTCTGTCTCAATCCCGGACTAACGCCGTCCCCGGCGAAGGTCCTGATAACACTGAGATCATGTTTGTCGGTGAGGCCCCCGGCTGGCACGAAGACCAGCAGGGCCGGCCGTTCGTCGGACCCGCCGGCCAGTATCTCGATGAACTACTGAAATCAATCAATCTCAAGCGCGGCAACGTCTTTATCACCAATATGGTCAAGTGCCGTCCTCCGGGCAACCGGGACCCCCTCCCCGGCGAAATCCAGGCCTGCCGCAAATATCTCGACCAGCAGTTGTTAACCATCCGGCCCAAGGTCATCGTCACCCTGGGCAGGCATTCCCTGGCCCGGTTCTTCCCCGGGGAGACCATCTCCAAGGTCCACGGCACTTCGAAGAAGGGAAACGGCGTCGTCTACTTCGCCCTGTATCATCCCGCCGCCGCTCTCCACCAGCAGAGCCTTCGCAAGACTATCGACGCCGATATCCTGAAGTTGCCCCAGATTCTGGCCCAACTCAGCGGCGGCGAGGAGAAGAAACCCGAGATAAAACAGCTAAACCTGTTTTAGAAAATGACGAATGACGAAATCCGAATGACGAATCAATCACCCATGCTTGGCCAAGCGCCATGAACGATGAAAATGCCTGAGTCACCTGTCATTCTGAGCGAAGCGAGCGCAGCGAGCGTAGTCGAAGAATCCTTTGGGGTGGGATGCGAGACGAAAGACCCTTCGCCTGCCCCTTCGCTTCGCTCAGGACTCCGGCTCGGGGTGACATTTTCGCAGCAATGTTCAAAACCCGAATGTTCAAGCCGGCATGCCGACCGTCATTGCGAGGAGCCCCGACGTGTCCGGGCGACGAAGCAATCCCACAGCCGGTCGAGCCATCCGGGAGATTGCTTCGTCCCGACGAAACCGGGACTCGCAATGACGGAACATCATTCGGACTTCGTCATTCGCCATTGACTCGTCATTCGAATTTCGTTATTAGAGATTGCTGAACTATGTATCGAGAAATACTGGGAAAGGCCAAATCGAAGCTAAAGGGCGGCGGCGGCGACAAACTGAAACTTATCCCCCTGGGAGGGCTGGGGGAAATCGGTAAGAACATGATGGCACTGGAGTACGATTCCGACATCATTGTCATCGACACGGGCCTCATGTTTCCCGAAGAAGAAATGCTGGGCGTGGACCTCGTCATCCCCAACATCACCTACCTCAAGCAAAACAAAGACAGAGTCAGGGCCATCATCATCACCCACGGCCACGAAGACCACACCGGCGCCCTGCCCTACATCTTCCCCGAGCTGCCAGTGCCAATCTATGCCACCCGCCTCACCCAGGGTTTCATCTCGGTCAAGCTGAAGGAACACCGGCTCTTGAACCGGGCCAGGCAGAAGTCCATCCAGCCCGGAGAGAAATTCTCTATCGGGAAATTCAAGATCGAGTTCTTTTCCGTTTGTCACAGCATCCCTGATTCCGCCGGCCTCATTATCGATACTCCCCTGGGCACCGTGGTGCACAGCGGCGATTTCAAGCTGGACTACACGCCGGTGGGAGGCAGGGTGAGCGATTTTTCACGCCTGGCCCTGGTGGGCGAAAAAGGGGCGCTCCTTCTGCTCTCCGATTCGACCTACGTCGAGATCCCCGGTTACACGCCCTCCGAACAGGTGGTCGGCAAAGCCCTGGAACGCATCATCGGCGAGGCGCCGGGACGGGTAATCGTCACCACTTTCGCCTCTCTCATATCGCGCATCCAGCAGGTAATAGACGCAGCGGCGAAACACGGACGGCGGGTCTGCATCGCCGGCAGGAGCATGGAGGAAACGGCCAGGATGGCCCAGGACCTGGGCTACCTGAAAGCGCCGCCAGGCATGTTTTGTCGCCTGGAAGAAGTCCACTCCATGCCGCCGTCCGGCGTCGTCATCCTCACTACGGGAAGCCAGGGCGAGCCGACTTCTGCCCTGGTGCGCATCGCCAACCTGGACCACAGGCACATCAGGATAGTCCCCGGCGACACCGTGGTGATTTCGGCCACGGCTATCCCCGGCAACGAGGGCCTGGTCAACCGCACTATAGACAACCTCTTCCGGCAGGGCGCCAACGTGGTCTATGACCGGCTATCCCAGGTGCACGTCCACGGCCACGGCAGCCAGGAAGAACTGAAACTGCTCATCAGCCTGGTCAAACCGAAGTATTTCGTTCCTATCCACGGCGAATACCGCCATTTGAGCCTCCACGGGGCGCTGGCCAGGTCGCTTGGGGTCCCGGCAGAGAATGTCTTCGTCCTCGAAGACGGCCATATCCTGGAGATCGACCGCGACGGGGCCCGGTCCGCGGGAAAGGTGGATGCCGGGAATGTCTACGTGGATGGGCTGAGCGTGGGTGCGGTCAGCGGCGTCATCCTCCGGGACAGGCAGCTTCTGGCCAAAGACGGCATGGTCCTGGCTGTCATCGCCATCGATAAGTCCAACGGCAGCATGGTGGGCATACCGGACCTCGTGTCCCGCGGCTTCGTCGAGGCCGGGGGGACCGAGGCTTTGATGGAAAAGGGGCGGCAGGTCGTGGTCAAGTCCCTGGACCACACCGGCAACAAGCCCCTGGAGGTGAGCTTCATCCACAACAAGGTCAAGGAGTCCCTGGGCAAGTTCTTCCACCAGGAAACAGGGAGGAGACCGCTGATCCTGCCGGTGGTGGTGGAAGTATAGTAGCAAGTAGGAAGTAGCAAGTAGCGAGTAGTGAGAAGTGGGCAGCCAGTAGCTGATAGCCAGGAGACTGACCGCTCATAGCTGATTGCTGTTTGCTGACAGCCGATAGCCGATAGCTGCCTGCTTTTCGCTGACAGCTTTTTTCATTTTGATTTTTGATGTTTGATTTTGCTTCGGTGGTGTTCCATTAGCAGCAAGGCAAGACCGGAACCCAGGGCAGGCAAGAAGTCAGGCCGTAACCTGCTCCTGGAGCCCCTTTTCTGGGAGTTTCTCCTGGTGGTCGCGGCAATCGCAGCGGCAGTCATCTTTGCCCAACCTTTGATGCGCCTGGGCCTCGAGCTGTGGAGGGGCATTCTCACCTTTTTCGGGCTGGGAGTGGTGATGGTGGGGATGGCGATACTGGCCTTGATCTGGGTTGTCGCGGAGAAGAAATACCGGCTGCTCGCCCGGTATTGGAACATCTGGCTGGGGTGCATCGCCTACGCTCTGGCCGCTTTCGGCGTGCTGGCCTTCTTTGCGGGCGAAGGCGTGCTGCGAACGGCTTCCCTGGGCGGGGAAGTCGGGAAGATCATAATAGGAGGGCCCCCTTCCGCCGGCGGAGTCCTGCCGGTGGTGGCCCTGACCCTGATGGGTACCTTCCTGGTGGCCACGCGCCCTTTCATGACAGCCACGGTAGCGGTCGCCTTCGCCGCGGTAAAGGGCTTCGCCTATCTGTTCGCTCTCGGCCTGCGCGGGCTCTCCGGCCTCGTCGCGCTGGCAGCGACGCGCCTCCAGAGGCAGCCTGCAGCCCTTCCGGAAGAAGCCACCGCCCGGGAGCCGGGGCGTGCCGCAACTGTCCCGCCGGCGGCCCCGCCGGAGGCGCCTGCGGCTAGGCCGGGCGAGGAGAAAGAGCCAGCGGCCAAACAGAAAGTAGCCGCCGCTCCGGACCAGTTCAAGCAACTGCGGCAACAAGCCGTGGAGTTCGGCAAGAAGTTCGCCCAGTCCGCGCCGGTCATCTCACCCACCGGCTGGCTGCTTCCCCCCATCGACGTGCTGGACAAAGCCGCCGAGGTGGAGTTGCGGCCCATGGACACTGAAAAGCGGTCCAAGCTCATCGAGGAGGCCCTGGCGAGCTACGGCGTCGAAGGGAAGGTGGTGCAGATCAACGCCGGACCAACAGTGACCCAGTTCGGCGTCGAGCCGGGATGGGACCGAAAATTCCGCGAGATAAGAGAGAAAGACGCCGACGGCAACGTCAAGATACGGCAGGAAGAGGTCTCGAAGACCCGGGTCAAGGTGGAAAGGATCAACGCCCTGGCCAACGACCTGTCCCTGGCCCTGGCCGCCTCCAGCATCCGGATCGAGTCCCCCGTCCCGGGCAAGTCCATGATCGGCATCGAAGTGCCGAACGCCACCATGGGACTGGTCTCCCTGCGGGGGGTGATCGAAAGCCCTGCTTTCCAGAAGCTCAAAGGCAAGTCCAAGCTGGCCCTGGCGCTGGGAAAGGGAGCGGGGGGCGAGGCGGTGGTGGCGGACCTGGCCAGGATGCCGCATCTTCTCATCGCCGGCGCTACCGGCAGCGGTAAGACCGTCTGCCTGAACACCATCATCACTTGCCTCCTCATCCAGAACACCCCTGACGACGTTCGCTTCATGATGATCGATCCCAAGCGCGTCGAACTGGTCTCTTTCAACAATGTCCCCCACCTGGTGACGCCGGTCATCGTGGACAACGAACGGGCGGTGGAGGCCCTGCGCTGGATGAACAAGGAGATGGACAACCGCTACACCAGAATGGCTGCGGCCGGGGCCCGCAACATCGAGGCCTACAACAAGAACCGGCCTCCGGAAACGGCCATGCCTTACCTCATCCTGGTTATAGACGAACTGGCCGATTTGATGATGACCGCCTATGATGAAGTGGAACGCATCATCTGCCGCCTGGCCCAGCTCGCCCGCGCCACCGGCATCCACCTGGTGGTGGCCACCCAGCGACCTTCGGTGGACGTCATCACCGGCCTGATCAAGGCCAACTTCCCCACCCGCATCAGCTTCGCCGTCACCTCCCAGGTGGACTCCCGCACGATACTCGACGGGGTAGGCGCGGAAAAGCTCCTGGGGAGGGGCGACATGCTGTACCTGCCCACGGACGCCGCCAAGCCCAAGCGGCTCCAGGGCTGCTATGTCTCCGACGGCGAGATCGAGCGGGTGGTCGGCTTCTGGAACAACCAGCCCAAGAAAGGCGTCCCGTCACTGAAAGTGGAAGACCTGGCGCCCCAGCAGCCCGGCGGCCCCCAGATCAAGGGCGCTCCCCCCGAAGACCCCCTTCTCGATGAGGCCCGGGCCCTCAAGGAAAAGCACAAGAATGTTTCCGCCTCGTTCCTGCAGCGCAAGCTACAGATCGGCTATCCCCGGGCCGCCCGGCTGATCGACCTCCTGCAGCAGGAAGAGACCCCCGCCCCCGGCCCCCCACCAGCAGCCGGCCCCTCCACCCC
>JACQUA010000396.1 GCA_016210565.1 Chloroflexota bacterium | reverse complement strand
CTCCGCCTGGACGGCTCCGCCAGGGAGTCTCATGAGCTTTACCAGTACTTCGATTCCATCCAGGCCTTTACCGGCAATGAAGCCGTCGCCAGCCAGACGGCCGTACGCCGCCAGTTCCAGCGGGGCGACGCCTCGGACGACCAGGACAACGACCCGTCGAACGACGTGGACAATAATGACGCGCTGTTCATCGCCCAGTTCCGGGTTGGTACCCGCGACCTGTCAACGATGAACGCTGAGAACGCGGCTTCGCCCCAGCACAACAGCCCGTGGGACATCATTGACATCGCGGACGCCCTGTTCATCAACCAGATGCAAGTCGGAATGCGCAACGAGTTTTTCGAGTGGCTTGGCTCCTCCATGGCGGCCTCGAAAGAGGGCGGCCGGGCGACGGCGGAGGCCGGGTCCGTGGCCATCGCCGCCGGAGGGACCGCCCGCATTCCGGTAACCTTCAAGAACATAACCGGGGCAGCTGGCCTGGGCGCCTACGACCTCAAGATAACCTACGACCCGCGGTTGCTCTCAGTCAACTCCCTCGATGCGGGCGGCTCGCCCTTCGGCGCTCCCCTGGCCCACCGGATCGACAATGCTGCGGGTGCAGTGCTCATGGTGGGGACTGCCACCCAGGTTCCTGGAATGAACAAAGATGGCGTCATTGCCTACCTGAGTGTTTCGGCGCCGCCCGCGGGCAAAGGCCGTTCAGTCGCCATGCAGGTGGAGGTGAGAACACTGTCCGATGTGTTTGGCAATGCCGTCACCGCACAGGTCACTAACGGCAGCATAGCCGTTAGCTGACGCAAGGGCAGCCAAACCGCGCGCGCCGGGCGGCATCGCTTCATCAACCACGAAAGAAGCGGATAGCACGAAAAGGCAACCCGTTGCGATCATCCCGGTGTCCGGGCATCCCAGGGTCGGGTGGGCGCTCATGGCCCAGCCATTATCCGGTGTGTTCCAGAAGATATCTCGAACGGCGCGTGCGCTCGACCTGGCGGCAACCTGCGCCATCTATGGCGTGGCCGGGCTGACGCCGCTCGCCTTCGTCTCCACCAGCCAGTTTATCATCTGGGAAACGCCTAAAGTCGCACTGCTGAATATCCTCACCTTGGTCGCCCTGGCGGCCTGGCTCAACAGGATGTTGCTCCTGGGGCGCCTGGAGATAAGAATCCCCCCTTTCTTTATCCACGCCATGGCCTACCCGGACGTCTAGGCGCTCGCCAGCATTTTCTCCCTGTCACCGGTGTTGAGCATCTTCGGAATACACGACCGCAGCGTGGGATTGATCAATCTCACCAACCTGGTGCTCCTGTATTTCCTGGTGTTCAACATCCTCACCACCGGGGAGCGCCGAGTAAAATGCCTGAGAGTAGTCGTGATTTCATCCGGTCTTATCGCGTTTGTGGGGGTCCTCGAGTATTTCGGGATCAATCCGCTGAACCTGCCAGGTGTAATAGGTGAAAGGGTCGGTTGCACCCTGGGCAATGCCGATTACGCCACGCCCGTGGCTGTCCTGGCGCTGCCGGTGGCCGTTGCCTTTGTTGTCGGGAAGCGCTTGGCTTATGTCGGCGCCCGGCCCCTCGTTCCAGCAGGCATTCTCCTACTTCGACATTGCCCTCAGCCAGGAGCCTCGAAACGCCAGCCTCTATTTCAGCCGCGCTGTGGTCTATCTCCGGGCCGGTAAGAGCCCCGAGGAGGTCCTCAAGGAACTGGACAGAGCTATCGAGTTGCATCCCCACTACATCGCAGCTTACAGCCTGCAGGCACATATAGAGCGCTCGCGGGGAAGCTACGCCGATGCGCTGGCCTGGCACGGCCCGGGCCCGTTTCCTCCTGGGAGCCGCCTACGAGCTGAGCGGAAACCGTAGAGCTGTTGGAAAAGGCGATTCGCAGCGGCGAGCGCACCGGGAAAATGCCTGGCAGGCCTATGCCGCTGCCCCGGCTGCCGCTCCAAACCATGAAGGGCGGCCCGGGGACTGAGAAGGTTAGAGCAGCGCTGACGCGCCGGACTGCGTGAGGTCCGCCCCAAAGAAGCCAGGTTCATTTGCGGTCAGATCCGAACCTGCATCTTGCATCGGTATGGCGCGCTCCGGGTATGCTGTGCAATACTGGCGCCAGCGCACCACGATGTTGACTTATCCTGTCCCCATCGCCCATCTGCCGGTCGGGCTTGGCCAATACCCATCGCGTATAGGCCTTGCCCAAGTGCGTCTTCTTTCACCCAGGTGGCTGCGGTCCTGAAGCTCTGATGGCGCGGGAACGCTGCCACAACCCCTTTATTCCGACGGTTCTTTTATAGTAGAATAGCTAATCTGTCCTGCGTGCTTGGTCGTCCAGGCACCACGAAGGATCAAACAACGGCTCACAGGCACGGAGGCCTGTCTGTCTCAAAAGTTCTTCTCCCCCGAAGGGAGAGGCCAGGCGAGGGTGAAGATCATTCGATGCTCCCCTCATCATGGCCGTCGTATCTTTAGTGAACGAACGGCCCAGTAGTGAACGAACGGGCAAGATGCCCGTTCTACCGGTTCTGAGATGGAAGTCATGAATCCTGAACCACAACGCTGCAAAGGCATGCGGGACATGCTGCCGGACGATATGCGGGTTTTCCGTCATGTCGAAAGGGTCTTCGGCGATAAGTGCCGGCAGTGGGGATACCGGGAAGTAAAGACCCCCGTCCTCGAGTATCTGCATCTCTTCACCGCGGCCGGAACTCTCACGCCGGCCAGGCTCAGCCAGACGTACTCCTTCCTCGATTGGGACGGCTGGAGCGGGGAGCGCGTGGTCCTGAGGCCGGACAGCACCATCCCTGCCGCACGGCTGTACGTTGATAACCTGGCGCGCCAGGGTAAGGCGCGTCTGTATTACGTTCAGAACGTTTTTACCTTTGAACCAACGGGGAGAGAAAACCGTGAGAAGTGGCAGTGCGGCGCGGAGTTCATCGGCGGGCGGACCCCGGTGGCCGACGCCGAGATGGTCCTCATGGCCGCGAATGTACTCCAGGCGCTGGGAATCAGGAGTGTCGAAGTCCAGATTTCCCATGCCGGGCTGATCAGGGCTTTGCTCGGAGGGGTGGAGAAGGACCCGGCGAAACAGGCAGAGCTTTTTGACCGGATTCTCGACGGGAACCTGGAAAGCCTCAGCCAGCCAAACGGCAACGGGTCGGACGTCGGGAAGGTTATCAACCTGATACTGAGCTACTCGGGGAAGGCTGAGGGGTTCTTGAGGAACTTGAAAGCTACGGCCTTGCCCCTGATGCCGTCTCTGGATAAGCCGCTGGCAGATTTCATTGCCGTGGCAGAGCTGCTGTCCCCGCTGGACGGGAGCCTGAGTGTCAGCGTCGCTTCCGGGAGGGGTTTCGAGTACTATACCGGTACCATGGTGCAGTTTGTCAGCGGCGGGATGAGGATCGGTGGGGGCGGCAGATATGATGGGCTGGTCTCGCTTATCGGTGGGGCCCCGGCGCCGGCCTGCGGCTATGCCCTTTACATGGACAGGTTGATCAACCTGGTCGAATTGCCGGGGCGAGAGCAGGGAGGCGAGGTGGCCGTGGTGATCGCCGAAGGGAATCCCGCCACGGCCAAGGCCGCCTTTTCGCTTTGCCGGGAAATAAGGACCGCGGGTTACAGCGCCGTCCTGGAAGTTGCCGGAAGCGCCACCGCCGGCGCGCCCTACGTGGCCAGGGTGGAAAGCGGGCGTGGCGGGGAAATCGTTTACTTCCTTGAGGGTAGGGGTTCTCCGGCGAGGTTTGGTTCGGCCGGCGAGCTTATCCGGGAACTGGGAAACCGTGGTAAGGCTGGCGCTGCCTAAGGGCCGGCTTCAGGCCAGGACCAGCCGGCTGCTGACCGCCCTTGGCATCGGGGGCTATTCGGAAGGCTCGCGTAATTACCGCCCGACCTCGGACGGGTTGCCCGGCCTGCGGGCGAAGGTATTCCAGGAACGGGATATCCCGGTCCAGGTGGCAGTGGGGAACTACGACCTGGGTATCTGTGGGTTCAACTGGGTGGAAGAGCTGACGAGCAAGTTTCCGTCCAGTGAGGTGGTCGTCATCAAAGGACTTGGCTACGGGAGAGGGAAGCTGTGTGTGGCGGTCCCCCGCGGGCTTGGGATGAGCCGGGCGGCGGACCTGGCCAGGTTGGACGGCGTGGCGGTGGCCACCGAGAATCCCAATCTGGCAGAGGCATATGCCGCCAGGCTAAGGCTGAAGAGGTTCAGGGTGTTCCCGGTATGGGGTTCGGCGGAGGTGTACCCCTCCTTCGCCGCGGACATTGCCATATTCTGCCCTTCCTCGCCGGGCATCCTGGAACAGCACGACCTGGTTGCGCTGGATTTCATCAGCTCCAGGGAAGCCTTCCTCGTCGCCAACCGGCGGAGCTGGGAAAGCGTTGATCTCGGACAGGCGCTCGACGTAATATGCCGTGCCAGTCCGCCGCCCGAGGAAGAGCCTGAGTTGGGGCGGCTGGAGAGGGGTGGTCTGACCTCCCACCTCCCACCTCTCACCTCAGAGTCGCTCCGCCTGGCGCTGCCCGACGGGCATCAGCAGAAACATGCCGTGGCGCTGCTCGACCGCGCCGGCATCAGAATAGCCGGCTACAATGCCACGCCAGCGGAGCAGGATCCCTTGACAAACCTTGAAGGCGTGTCCGTGAGGGTGATCAGGCCCCAGGACATGCCGCTCCAGGTGGCCAACGGGAATATCGACCTGGCCATAACGGGCAAGGACTGGCTGCGGGACCATCTGTGCACGTTTCCTTCGAGCCCGGTGCGGGAACTGCTGGACCTGAAGTTCGGGCGGGTTAAACTGGTGGCGGTGGTGGCCAATGGCGCGGCTATTTACGCCGCCGGGGACCCGGCGGCGCAGCGGGTAAGGAACCAGCCGGTGCGCGTGGCCTCCGAGTACACCAACATCGCCGACAGGTACTGCCGCGACAAAAGGCTCGGCCGCTACAAAGTGATACCCACGTGGGGCGCCACCGAGGCTTTCCTGCCCGAGGACGCCGACCTGTTGATTGAAAACACGGAGACCGGCGAAACCCTGGCCCGGCACAACTTGAAGGTCATAGATACGCTGTTCGAGTCGTCAGGCTGTCTTATCGGCAGCACCACGGAGATGCAGCCCGAAAGGAAACGACGCCTGGCTGCCACGCTGATGGCCAAACTGGCCAAAGCCGTGTAGCGACCGGGACAAGCCCTGTCGTTTCTGATCCTCTCCCTTGATGGGAGAGGATCAAGGAGAGGGTGAAGAACCAAACCCCCTCTCTTTAACTCTCTCCCACTCCGCTATGCGAGAGTCCGCAAGGCGGACCGGGGGAGAGATGACCAGAGAGAAGCGGACACCAACACCAGTGATGAAAATCTACACCAATCTGAACGAAGCCAGGGAAAAGCTTTTTCATCGCCGTTCGTGGGAAGACATCCAGCTATCCCCTGCGGCGGTGAAAGGGATAGAGGAAACCTTCGGGGAGCGTTTGACTGCCTGGCAGGCTGTCGAAAGAATCGTCAGGCGCGTGAGGAAAGATGGCGACGCGGCCCTCCGCGATTTCACTCTGAAATTCGACCGTGTGGAAGTAGAAGACCCGGAGGTAGACAGGCGCGACATGTACCGCGGCTACCGGAGGCTTTCCGACGAGCTTAAGGAATCGCTGGAGCTGTCTGCCCAGCGTATTCGCGCCTTCCACCTCTGGCAGATGGAGCACACGCACAAGAGTTTCCTGATGCGGGGCCTGGGGCAAAAGGTCACGCCGCTCGAAAGAGTGGGCGTCTATGTCCCCGGAGGCACGGCGGTCTATCCGTCTACCGTGCTGATGACCGCCATTCCCGCCCGGGTGGCCGGGGTAAAAGACGTGGTGGTGGCCACGCCTCCGCGCCAGAATGGGAAGATCGCCGATGCCGTGCTGGCGGCGGCCTATCTGTCAGGGGTGGCCCGTATCTTCAAGGTGGGCGGCGCCCAGGCCATCGCGGCCATGGCTTTCGGCACCGCGACAATCCCGAAGGTGGACAAGATCTGCGGACCGGGGAACATATTCGTCGTTCTAGCCAAGAAGATCGTGTTCGGCGAGGTGGGAATAGATGGTCTGGCCGGCCCCACCGAGACGGTTATCCTGGCCGACGAGACGGCGGACCCGGCCATTTGCGCTGCCGACCTGCTGGCGCAGGCGGAGCATGACGTCATGGCCTCGGCGATTATGATTACGGATTCTTCCCGGCTGGCGGAAAAAGTGCAGGGAGAGGTAGGGCGTCAACTGGCCAGGCTGGAGCGGAGCCGGATTGCGGTGGCTTCACTGGACCGCGGGGGAGGCATAGTGAAGGTGAAAGACCTTCGGGATGGTGTTGACATAATCAATACCTATGCTCCCGAACATGTTTCCCTCATGGTAAAATATCCTGATCTCTGGGCGCGAAAGGTCAGGAATGCCGGCTGTCTCTTTCTGGGGGAACGCTCGGCTGAAGCTTTCGGCGACTACGTGGCGGGGCCGAGCCATGTGCTGCCCACCGGGGGTTCAGCCAGATTCTCTTCGGCGCTGGGCGTTGGCGAATTTCTGAAGGTTACCGGAGTAGTGAGGTTAAACGCCAGGGACATCTTGAAGGTTGGTCCCGCCGCGGCAAAGATAGCGGAGGCCGAGGGCCTGACAGCCCACTCCCGGGCGGCGGAAGCACGGCTGAAAAGCCACCCGTAGCGACACCCCTTGTGGGTGTCGAATGGCTGGTGGTCGATCAGGCACGACAGGGACAAGCCCAGTGGCTACGGCCCGCCGACCCGTGGCGACACCCCTTGTCCCGGAGTGTCGGGATGGTATCATGGATTCCCGCCTTCGCGGGAATGACGGGTTCCGGCCACTGTTAAATAAAGAGCCATTGGATTATACTTGGGTCTATGAACGATTCCTCAGCAAGTCCCGAACAGAAGAATATCGTCGGCCTCATCCGTCCCCATCTTTTGGCCGGCGAGGAATATATTCCCATCGAGCCGGTGGAGGTCCTGGGCGCCCTGGTCGAAAAACCAGCCGCGGAGATCATCAAGCTGGACGGGAATGAGAACCCCTACGGCTGCTCGCTGGCGGTCAGGGAAGCCCTGAGGACCTATCCCTACTACCATATCTATCCCGACCCGGCGCAGCGCGAGTTCAGAAAAGCCGTTGCCAGGTACGTTGGCGTGGGCGAAGAGCATATCGTGGGCGGCTCGGGCAGCGACGACCTGCTGGAACTCATCGTTCGACTGTTTGTCGGCCCCGGTGACAGGGTAATCAACTGCGTCCCGACTTTCGGCATGTACTCCTTTCTCACGGGTCTCTACCGGGGTAAAATCGTTGACATAAAAAGGGATGAGGACTTCGAACTTGACTCCGGAAATATAAGAGCTGCGTTCAACAAGAAGACCAAGGTCGTTTTTGTGGCCTCCCCCAACAATCCCTCCGGCAATGTGACGGCAGCCGCGGATATAGTCAGTCTGCTTGGCAGCAATGTCATCGTTGTGGTGGACGAGGCCTACGCCGAGTTCAGCGGCGTCAGCCTGGCTTCACTGGTCCCGGAGCATGACAACCTGATAGTCCTGCGCACCTTCAGCAAGTGGGCGGGGTTGGCCGGGCTCCGGGTGGGCTACGGCATCTTCCCGAGGGAGCTTGTACCGTATCTGATGAAAATCAAGCAGCCCTATAATGTGAACTGCGCCGCCCAGGTGGCGGCGCTGGCCTCTTTGCAGGATATCTCCTATCTAAGGCAGAATATAGCCAACATTGTTGACGAGAGGGAGCGGCTGTTTCAGAAACTGAAGTCGCTTTCGTTCTTGAGGCCGTGCCCTTCCCGGGCCAACTTCGTTCTTTGCCAGGTCCTGCAGGGCCAGGCCAAAGGCATTCAGGACAAACTGAAGAAGAAGGGCATTTTCGTCCGCTATTTCGACACGCCTTTGCTCAGGAGTTACCTGCGCATCACGGTCGGGAAGCCGGCCCACACGACTGCACTCATTAAGGAACTCAAGATTATCGGAGATAGCCTGTGAGCGAGAGACGAGCCTCCATCAAGAGGGATACGAAAGAGACCACCGTGAGCGTCGAGATAAACATCGACGGCGCCGGCGAATACGAGATCAGGACAGGTCTCAGGCTTTTCGACCATTTGTTGACCCAACTGGCGCGGCACGGTCTTTTTGACCTGAAGATATCCGCCAATGGAAGCGACGATCACCATGTGGTCGAAGACGTGGCTATCTGCCTGGGCAGGGTCTTCAACCAGGCCCTGGGGGAAAAGGAAGGGATAACGCGGATGGCCCATTCCGTGGTGCCGATGGACGAGGCGCTGGCCATGGTGGCCGTGGACCTGGGAGGCCGTGGGTACTGCCAGATAGAGGCTGCCTTCGGCAGCGAGACCATGTCCGAATTGACCACGGACCTGGTGCGGCATTTCCTAGAGAGCTTCGCCATCGAAGCGCGGCTGAACCTGCATGGCAGGGTCCTCAGCGGCGTCAACGACCATCACAAGGCCGAGGCCCTTTTCAAGGCCCTGGCCCGCGCCCTGGACGCCGCCAGCCGGCCGGAACCGCGCCTGGGCAGGAAAGTCCCCAGCACCAAGGGCGTCATAGAGCACTGACCGGCGGGCTTTTTCCCGCTTTTTGAAGGGGGGGGTAAGGGGGATTCGAAAAGCGCTGTGCGGGCCACGACTGAATCCCCCTCAATCCCCCTTTTTCAAAGGGGGAGGTATTGGCCTGACTGCAGACACAGGAGAACCAGAATGAGCACCGTTTCCAAGAAACAGGTTGTCAAGGACATCATCCTGCAACTCCACAAGGGACTATCCGTGATGGAGGCCAAGCAGCGGTTTGAAAACGAGTGCGGCGCGATCACCTCGTCGGAGATCGCTGAAATCGAACAGTCCCTCATCAACGATGGGCTTTCGCCCGACGAGATAAAGAAGTTCTGCAATGTTCATGCCCTGCTCTTCCAGTCGGCGCTGGAAAAGACGCTCGCTAAAGAGACTTCACCCTCGCACCCGGTCCACCTCTTCAAACTGGAAAACCGGGAAATTGAGAAACTGCTCAAGACCTTGAAGGACGCCGTCAGCCGCCGGACCACCACGGACTTGTTGGCCTTCAAACGGGGCGTCAAGGACGTGCTGGTGACACTGAGGGGCGTTGAGACCCACTATGAGAGGAAGGAGCAGGTCCTTTTTCCGTTTCTGGAAAAGCAGGGATTCATGGGCCCCTCCAAGGTAATGTGGGGAAAAGATAACGAGGTCAGGGACCTCTTGAAAGCCGCCATCTCCGGCATAGACGCCATCACCGGCGACGCTGATTTCAAGAGCTTCGAGGAGAAGACTTTGAATGTCCTGATCGAGGAAGTTGAGGGGATGGTCTTCAAGGAGGAGAACATCCTCTTCCCTACCTGCCTGGAGAAGCTGCCTGCATCCGACTGGGTTGAGGTCTTGAAGGCAAGCGATGAGGTGGGCTACGCCTACATAGAAAAGCCCAAAGAGACAGAAGTCCTGATCAGAGAGTTGAACGAGGCTCTCGTCGAGGAGCCGGTCATCCAGGACAACGCGGTGGCCTTCCCTTCGGGTTCGGTTTCTCTTTCCGAGTTGATGTGCCTCCTGAACACATTGCCCGTGGACCTGACCTTTGTCGACCGGGAGGACAGGGTAAAGTACTTCACTGAAGGCAAAGCCAGGATATTCACCCGCCCCCGGGCGGTCATCGGGCGGGCCGTGCAGAACTGCCATCCGCCGCAGAGCCTGGACGTGGTCCAGAAGATAGTTACAGCCTTCAAGGATGGGACGAAGGACTTCTTTGAGTTCTGGATCAACTTCCGGGGCCGGCTGGTACACATCCGCTATTTTGCCGTTCGGGACCGGGAAAGGCGCTACCTGGGGACGCTGGAGATGTCGCAGGATATCACCGACATCAAGAAACTGGAAGGGGAGAGAAGACTGTTGAGCGAAAGGGATTGACTGTGCGCTCCGTGGTCGGGCTCGTCCCCGAGTCCGACACCCGTCCCGGCTCGTGGTACCCTCGGGTCACCGGCGTTGACCGAAAGAACGGAAAGGGAAACAAGGCCATCAGATGAAAGAGATTGACCTTAGGAAGAGTGTGTATGATCTGACCGAGGCCTATCCGGAGCTGATCCCTGTTTTGAAGGAACTGGGATTTCTGGGGGTGGCCAACGCGCTGACCCGCAACACCATAGGCCGGGTGACCACCATCCCCCAGGGATGCAAGAAGATGGGAACTGACCTGAACGTGGTGATCAAGAAGCTGGAAGAAAAAGGCTTTACGGTGATGCCCTGGTTGAAAACCCCAATTTGATTGACTTCCCGTCCCTCGTGACGAAAAGAACACGAAATCTTCGCCCTGTCAGCGACCTCAATTGTTTGAAGGCCCGATGCATCCTGTCAAAGTCGGCCCCATAATCTGGATCTATGTTGTTGTCCCAGAAGACAAGATAATAGGAATAGCTGCTCTTCCCGCCCGTCAGTTTTTTCACGTCCTGGCTCTTGGCAAGTTTGTTATACGAACAAAGGTTCTTTAGGTGGGCAAGGGACCATAGGTACTTTATTTCGGCCGCAATTAGAATAGGAACATTCCGAATAACTGCATCGTCGTCCCCCCAGCGGTCTAGAGACTTCTTTGCCTGTTTTGGATTCCAGATCACAAAGTCGTACCTTCCCTTTTTGTCGCCGTTCTTCCACAATACGGGGAACTCTAAGTGAACCAATCCCACTCTTTGGCCGTGGTATTGGTGTTCAGGTTTGTCAACCACTGGGGAGAAGACTTTGTCCTGCATCAAATAGCCAAAAAGTGTTGCTTGTATATCTGCTTCGCCCTGGAACGTAAACGGCAACCTTACAAATTTCTTCGAGAGCTTTCCAACGGAATGCTCGAAAGCCTGTGTATAGTCGACTACTGGCATGAAATTGGCTCCTCTAGAGCCTGTCCATAATTAACTTGAACAGTTGGGCGAAATCGTGCAGTTCCATTCTCCATGAAAGGAGGCCTTTTTCAGGCTAAGGAACCGTCCGTGACCAAGTTAAACAGCTAGTTCTTTTGCTGCACCAGGTAGCTTTCATAAATCTAACCACAAGATTTCACGAGACCAACACGAGAAATAAACGGAAAATGGCTGTGTAGAGGGTTAACCAAAAGACTATTGGCCAGCGAAAGGATCCTGTGATAATCTCGTGTAATCTCGTGGTTTATTGTTCAACTTATTCGCGGACAGACCCTTAGCAGAGAATGCTTTTCCGGAAAGTTCTTTGGTTCCAGAACTCCGGAAGTTGCGCTAGCCTTTTGAATTCACCAATTCAAACGTATAATTTTCAATCACGGGGTTGGCCAAGAGTTTGCGGCACATTTCCTTGACCATCTCTTCGGCTTTGGCGCGGTCTGGTTCATCGATTTGAATTTCCATGTATTTGCCACCGCGGGGGTTTCTTAGCTTGTCGGAACTCATGACCGATGTCGTGGGTCAAAATGGTCCCCAGTATGCTATAATTTTAAGTGACTAAGTCGGCTCAGGCTATAATGGGGTCTCGAAAATGGATAATTTACGAATGAAGTTTACCATAGAAAATGAGCGAGAGGAAGATGGTCGCTGGCTGGCCGAAGTGCTGGAGCTGCCAGGCGTGCTGACCTACGGGAGGAGTGCTGAAGAGGCGATCGCCAGAGTGCAGGCCCTGGCATTGCGTGTGCTTGCGGACCGCCTGGAGCACGGGGAGAATTCGCTCAGCCCACTAAGCATTTCCTTTGCTGCCGTATGAGCGAATGGCGGTCGGCAAAGGCGGAGCGCGTACTCTCCGCATTGCTGCGCATTGGGTGGAGCGTCAAGCGCCAGAGCGGCTCGCACAGGGTTCTTTCACGCCGGAGTTGGTCTGATGTTGTGTTTGCATTTCATGAAAAGGAAGAGCTTGGCCCCCGCATGTTGTCCCGTATTGCCAAAGTGACCGCTCTGAAACCTGAAGACCTTTAGCGTCTGTCTGGTAAGGACTGTTTACTCCTTCTTTTCGAGCTCGTATTTGAAGTTCTCAATCACCGGGTTGGCCAGGAGTTTGCGGCACATCTCCTTGACCATCTCTTCGGCCCTGGCGCGGTCCGGCTCGTCTATCTGAATTTCCATGTATTTGCCGGCGCGGACGCTCTTGACCTTATCGAAACCCAGGGTTTGCAGGGCGCCTTTGATAGTAAGACCCTGGGGGTCGTTAACCGTGGGCTTGAGGGTAACGTGAACTTTGGCCAGGAACATTGCGTTTTACCTCGATGAAAGAATACCGGAGATAGAATACAGAATTCAGAATCCAGAATCCAGCATCCAGAAGAACCCGGGGGAAGATTGCAGATTGCAGATGACAGATTACGATTTCAAGCGTTGAAGATTGCCCCCAAGCCGATAGCTGATGGCCGATAGCCGGCGATTGCTGACTGCTCACTACTCACTACTCACTACTCACTACTCGCTACTGGCTACTGGCTACTACTTCAACCGTTTCCCCGTTAACAGCCGGAATGCTTCGCGGTATCTCTTCGCTGTTTGCTCGATCACTTCGGGAGGCAGTTCCGGCGGCGGCGGCTCCTTGTTCCAGCCGCAGGCTTCCAGCCAGTCCCGGAGCGGCTGCTTGTCGAAGCTCTGCTGAGAACGGCCCACAACGTAGGATTTCAACGGCCAGAAACGGCTGGAATCGGGCGTCAGCAGCTCGTCGATGAGGATGAGCTGGCCATCCACGTGCCCGAACTCCATCTTGGTATCGGCAATGATGATGTCCCGGTCCAGCGCGTATTCGCGGGCGAAGTCGTAGACCGCAATGGCCTTTTCTTCCAGGCTCCGGGCCAGGTCCTTGCCAACCAGGGATTCCAGATCTTCCTGGTTGAGTGGCATGTCATGGCCGGTTTCGGCCTTGGTCGTCGGGGTGAATATGGGCCTTTCGAGCCGCTGGCTTTCTTCCAGCCCTCTCACCCACGGCATGCCGCCTATGGCGCCTTTCTGCTTGTACTCCGCCCAAGCGGAGCCGGAGAGGTAACCCCGGACGACGCACTCCACGGGAACCCTGTTTGCCTTCTTCACGACCATGGCGCGGCCGGCGAGAAAGGGATGGTTTGAAGGTTTGAAGGTTTGAAGGTTGTAGGTCCTGAGGTCCGAGGCATTCTTGATGACCTTGATGACGTGGTTGGGGATGATTCCCGCTGTCTTCTCGAACCAGAAGGCCGAAAGCAGGTTCAGGACCTTGCTCTTGTCCGGGATCGGGTTGGGAAGGACGACGTCGAAGGCGGACATGCGGTCGGTGGTGACTACCAGGAGCTGGTCGCCTAGGTCGTAGATGTCACGGACTTTGCCCTTGCTGAAAACCGGAAGCGGTAGATTAGTGGTAGTTATGAGCATGAAGGTTCCTGGTCTCTAATGCGTAATCTGCAATCTGTAATCTGCAATCTGTAATCCTGCCTCTCACAGGCACGGTGGCCTGTGGTACCGGCTGGTGTAATCCGTCTCTCACAGGCACGGTGGCCTGTGGTACCGGCTGGTGTAATCCTGCCTCTCACAGGCACGGTGGCCTGTGGTACCAATTACAGTTTCAGGCGGTCGAATACCGTGTCCACGTGTCTCAAAAAGTAGTTGTAATCGAATAGTTTCTCCAGGTCGGTCCGGCTCAGATAGTCGGAAACCTCCGGGTCGGCGGCCAGCAAACCGATGAAGGGTACCCTTTCTTTCCAGGCCCGCATGGCGTTGCGCTGCACCATGGCATAGGCCTTTTGCCGGGTAAGCCCTTTCTCAATCAGGGCCAGGAGCACCCTCTGGGAAAAGACCAGCCCCTGCGTAATTTCCAAGTTCTGTCGCATGCGGTCGGGATAGACGAGCAGTCCCCGCATGACGCCCGTGAAGATGTCCAGCATGTAGTCCAGGACCAGGCAGGCATCGGGGAAGGTGATGCGCTCGGTAGATGAGTGACTGATATCCCTTTCGTGCCAGAGGGCGATGTTTTCCAACGATGTCAGGCTATAGCCACGCACGAGCCTGGCCAAGCCGCAAACACGTTCGCAAAGCTCCGGGTTGCGCTTGTGGGGCATGGCGGATGAACCCGTCTGTCCCTCGGCAAAGGGTTCTTCGGCTTCCAGGACTTCGGTACGCTGGAGCCCGCGGATTTCGAGGGCAAATTTTTCGAGGGAGCTGGCTATAATGGCCAGGGTCGTCAGGTACTGGGCGTGACGATCCCTCTGGACGATCTGAGTGGACACGGGGTCGGGTGCCAGGCAGAGCCTGGCGCAGGCGACGGCCTCGATTTCGGGAGGCACTGTGGCGTAGGTCCCCACAGCGCCGGAGATCTTGCCCACCGCGATGGTCTTCTCCGCTTCGTCCAGGCGGTGCAGGTTCCTTTTCATCTCCTCTACCCAGACCGCGAGCTTTAGACCAAAGGTTGTCGGCTCCGCGTGGACGCCGTGAGTACGCCCCATCATGATGGTCTTCTTGTGCATCAGGGACTTTTCGACAACAGCCTGAGTGAGGTTGACCATGCCCTGACGGAGAATCTTCGAGGCTTGAACAAGCTGAAGGCTGAGAGCGGTGTCCATGATGTCTGATGAGGTCAGCCCCATGTGGATGAAGCGGGATTCAGGGCCGATGGTCTCCGCCACGACACGCAGGAAGGCTGTCACGTCGTGATGGGTCTCTTTCAGTACCTCATCATACTTCTTAAGGTTGAAGACTGCCTTCTTGATCTTAGGAAGTTCCTCTTTGGGTATGACGTCCAGCTCAACCCATGCCTCGCAGACGGCGATTTCAATCCGCAGCCAGTTATCGAATTTGTTCTGGTCGGTCCAGATGGCCTTCATCTCCGGCCTGGAGTAGCGTTCGATCATGTTGTCCCTCGGGACGAAAATCCAAGACTTAAAATGCAAAGAGGCTAAAAGTTATCAGCCGTCAGCTTTCAGCCAGTAGCTGACGGCTGATAGTTGACTGCTGATTGCCGGTCTTTGACTCTTGCTCCGTCATTTTGCATTTTGTTTCTTGATACTTGATTTATCTGTCACAGGACGGTCAGGTGTTTCCGGTATTTCTCGTAGGCCTCTTTTATGGCCGGGTGCTTGAGAGCCAGGATGGCCGCGGCGAAGCAGGCGGCGTTCCTGGCGCCGGCTGAGCCAATGGCCATGCATGCTACCGGGACGCCGCCCGGCATCTGGACGATGGAGTAGAGTGAATCTATGCCTTTCAGTTCGCTGCTGGGAAGCGGGACCCCGATCACGGGTAGCGGCGTCCAGCTCGCCAGGACGCCGGGCAGGGCGGCGGCGGCGCCGGCGCCGGCGATGATGACTTCGATTCCCCTTTTGGCTGCCCCCTGGGCGTAGTCTCTGGCCCGGTCCGGCGTCCGGTGGGCGGAGGTTACAGAGACTTCGTATTCGACGCCCAGTTGCTGAAGCATGTCCAGCGCCGGCTGCATCAACGGCGCGTCGGACTTGCTACCCATAACGACGCTTACCAGAGGCATCGGTGCCCTCCCGAAAAGAATGACGAAACTCGAAATCCGAATGACGGATCAATCCTCCATGCTTGGCCCGCCAAGCGCCATGAAGGATGAAAATCGAGGCCCACAGGCGGGGACGCCTGTGCCACCAGGGATTTTCGTAGCAAACTCAAATCACCAATGACGAATGTATGCCTGTTTGAACATTCGGGTTTTGAGCATTGATTCGTCATTCGAATTTCGTCATTCGTCATTACGGTCGCGGCTTTGCGGCTTCAGAAGCCGGAATGTCCTCACTGGCGATATCAGTCCGGTAATAGCAGCCCTGGAACTTGATCTTTGGTAGTTCACGGTAGACCTTGTCCCTGGCTTCGGAAACGGTCCGGCCTGTGGCCGCCACGGTCAGTACCCTCCCGCCATCGGTGCGCACATCGCCGGCTTTATGGCCGGCCTTCGTACCGGCATGAAAGACCATGATATCCTTGCTCAGCCCTGCCAGTCCCTCGATGGGAAAGCCGGTCTTATAGCTTCCGGGATAGCCGCCGGAGGCGAGCACTACCCCCACGCAGGCTTGCGGCGACCATTGGATTGAAACCTGGTCCAGCTTTTCTTCAATTACCGACAGCATGATTTCCGCCAAGTCGGACTGAAGGCGGGGCAGGATTACCTGGGTCTCGGGGTCCCCGAAGCGGGCATTGAATTCCAGTACCCTTGGACCTGCTGCCGTCATCATCAGCCCGGCGTAGAGAACCCCTTTGTAGCGGCATCCCTCGGCGGCCATGCCGGCCACGGCCGGTTGCAGGACCGTTTTGACCACCGCATCCCGGAGCCGGTCATCGAAAAAGGACGGCGGGCTGTAGCCGCCCATTCCCCCGGTATTGGGACCCTTGTTACCATCGAAGACGGGCTTGTAGTCGCGGGCTGGCACCATGGGCACGACCGTCCTGCCATCGCTGAAGGCGAGCAGGCTGACTTCCCGGCCCACCAGGCACTCCTCCAGGAGGACACGGTCTCCCGCGGGGCCGAAGGCCTTCTTCTCCATGATTTCGGTCAGGGCCGCGAGGGCTTCTTCCCGCGTTCTGGCGACAATCACTCCTTTGCCTGCTGCCAGTCCGTCGGCCTTGACCACCACGGGCAAGGAGAACTTCTCCAGTCCCCTGGCCGCTTCTCCCCGTGAATCGTAGGCTTCGCCCCGGGCGCAGGGGATGCCGTACTTCTCCATAATGGACTTGGCGAACACCTTGCTCGACTCTATCCGCGCCGCCTTTTGCGATGGGCCAAAAACAGGGACGCCGCTCTTCTCGAAGGCATCCACCACCCCGGCGGCCAGTGGCCCTTCCGGCCCTACCACCGCCAGGTCGATGCTGCGCCTGACGGCGGCGCCGACCAGGGCCGGGATGTCAGAGGCAGCCACCTTCAGATTGGTAAATGGGGCAGCGGTGCCTCCATTGCCCGGGGCCACGAATATTTTCTTGACCCTTTTGGATTGGGCCAGTTTCCAGGCCAGGGCGTGTTCCCTCGCTCCCTGGCCGATGACGAGAACTTTCAAAAGAAGAATTGACTCCTGCAAAAGGAAAAATCAAAAATCAAAGTGCAAAACTCAAAATCACAGAGCAAAATGCAAAATGATGGCCTGCCGGCGGCCAGGCCATGCGACCGTTGCGCATGACGAGCACTACACCATTTTTGCAGTTTGCGTTGTCATTTTTCATCTTGGTTTTTGATATTTGATTCCAGTTCCCCCGCCCCCTCTGCGGTTAATCCCACCTTCTATTTCAGGTCCGGGTCCAGTTTCTTGATCAGGTCGGTCAGGATGGTGTAGCTTTCCTTCTGGTTCGATATGAGGCGGTTGAGGGCGTCTCTGGCCCCGGTGTTTACCATGATGTCCCGGTGCTCTTCCAACTGGTTGATGGACTGAAGGACAATGACCAGTTCCTCCCGGAGCATTTCCAGGTCTATTTCCACGTCCTCACTCGCAATTGTTCTTTCCGTGACTTTCGTTTTCGCCATGTTCTATCTCCTGAAACTTACTCCCACTCGATGGTTGAAGGGGGTTTGCTGGTGATATCATAGACTACCCGGTTGACTCCCGGCACCTCGTTGACGATGCGGTTGGAGATGCGGCCGAGCAGGTCGTAGGGCAGGTGCGCCCAGTCCGCCGTCATAGCGTCTTCGCTGGTGACGGCTCTGACGGCTACCAGGTACCCGTAGGTGCGGTAGTCGCCCTGCACCCCAACGCTCTTAACGTCGGTCAGCACCGCAAAGTTCTGCCACAGTTGCTTGTACAGCTTGGCCTTCTTGATTTCGTTCATGACGATCCACTCGGCGGAGCGCAGGATTTCCAGCCTCTCCCTGGTCACCTCGCCGATGATGCGTATGGCCAGGCCCGGGCCGGGGAAGGGCTGCCTCCAGACCATCTCCTCAGGCAGGCCGAGGGCCAGCCCAACCGACCTGACCTCGTCTTTGAAAAGGTACCGCAGGGGTTCGATCAGGGACATTGACATCCTGGCAGGAAGCCCGCCCACGTTGTGGTGTGTCTTTATCTTGGCCGATGCCTTGCTGGACGGCGTAGAGCTTTCGATGACGTCCGGATAAAGGGTCCCCTGGGCCAGGAAATCTGCTTTTCCCAGCTTTGAGGCCTCTTCCTCGAAGACCCTGATGAACTCCTCGCCGACCCGCTTTCTCTTAACTTCAGGGTCGGTAACGCTGGCCAGGCGCTGGAGAAACCGTTCCGAAGCGTCCACGTAGACTATCTTCATCTTGAGGTTGCGCCCGAAGGTGTTCAGGGTCCTGTCCGCTTCTTCGCGCCGCAGGAACCCGTTGTTAACGAAGATGCAGGTGAGCTGGTCGCCCACCGCCCGGTGGACCAGGGTGGCTACTATCGACGAGTCCACCCCGCCGGAAAGGGCGCAGATGACCTGCCCGTTGCCGACAGTCTCGCGGATGCTTTCGATGCTTTCGTTGATGAAATTGCCGGCGGTCCAGTTGCGGCTACAGCCGCAGACATCCAGGAAATTCCGCAGGATGCTCGTGCCGAGGGGGGTGTGGGCCACCTCGGGGTGAAAGGCCAGCCCGTAAACGGACTGGCCGTCGCCGATGGCCGCAATCGGGGAGTTGTCTGTCGAGCCCAGGACGCGAAAACCGGGGGGCAGCTCAACGATCTCATCGCCGTGGCTCATCCAGACCGGGAAAGAGGCGGGGAGTTCCCTGAACAGAGGTGAAGCGGGTTCGTTGACATGGAGAACGGCGTGGCCATATTCCCGCTTTTCCCCTTGCACCACGCGGCCCCCCAACTGGTGAGCGATGGCCTGCATGCCGTAGCAGATGCCCAGCACCGGCAGACGTTTTTCGTAAACGTAGGCGGGCGGCATGGGGGCGCAGGGGTCGTAGACGCTGGCGGGGCCGCCGGAAAGGATGATCCCTTTTGGATTCAGAGCGGCGATCTTCTCCCACGGACTGTCCGGTTGCATCAGGGCGCTGTATACCTGGCATTCCCTGATGCGCCGGGCTATGAGCATGTTGTACTGGGAGCCGAAGTCCAGGACGACGATGGACTCCCGTTCCAGGGAAGGGACGGGTTTGGGCGTCACGGCCGGCTCTTCGCCCGCCTTGACTTTGGCTATCTCCAGATAGGTGGAGACCTCGATGTCGCCGGTGGTGGCGACCCGGTGGGTCATCGTATCGCGGTCCTCCGCGGGTTTAGCTGGCTGGCAGTTGTTGTCCTGGTCCATGGAACACGCATTCAACGGGGGACAGCACCTCCGCTGCAGACACTCCTTTGTGCTCTTTGTGCCTTTGTGTGAAACTGTACCTCATAATTGGGCGCGCTGGTGTATCCGAATGCCGGCAATCGTCGCGCCATGCCGCGCCGGGAACCGGGAAATTTAATATCACAGCTTACCACTGTGATATACTATCGTCAAGGCAAATCTGCGGAGAATCGTACACCCCTTCTTCCCCCTTTGAAAAAGGGGATCAAGGGGGATTCGACAACTTTCATGGAGCGCACGAACCAGGAAATCCCCCTGTATCCCCCTTTGAAGAAGGGGGAGAGCAGGGGCGCGTTGCGCGTGCCCCCGCTGGACGCGGCGCTGGTCGAACAGCTCCAGGAGGGCGTCAGTATCCTGAAGCAAGGCGGGGTAATCGCCTTTCCCACCGATACTGTCTATGGCCTCGGCGCCGCCATCAACTGCCCGGACGGGGTCCAGCGGGTGTTTGCCATCAAACAACGGCCGGCGGACCAGGCCCTGCCGGTCCTCCTGGCCGGACCGGAGCAGATAGACGAGGTGGCGACCGGAATCACGGATACGGCCCGGCGACTCGCACGGCGTTTCTGGCCGGGGGCGCTGACCCTGGTGCTGAAGAAGAATCCCGGGGTGGCGGCCGCGGTGGCCGGCGGCGGCGACACCATCGGAGTGCGGGTACCCTGCCATCCCGTGGCGGTAGCGCTCGTCCGCGGGACGGGAGTCCCCATCACCGGCACCAGCGCTAATTTGAGCGGCCTGTCGGCGGGCAAGACCGCTGCCGAAGTGCGCGACCAGATAGGGAGCTACGTGGACTACATCATCGACGCCGGGCCGCCCCCGGCCGGTACGGAGTCCACCATAGTCGATGTCACGGCCGAGGAGCCTGTGATCTTGCGGGAAGGCGCCATTAGCCGGAGCGAGATTGAAAAAGCCTGCCTGCCGGAACGGTAGCACAGGCGTCCCTGCCTGTGGGGGCTGGACACGCCACCAGGTGATAGGTCCACGCCATCGCAAGTTCGAGGACTGAACGCCAATAGCTGAAAGCCGACAGCCGACAGCCGATAGCTTTTCACAAGGAGTTAACACAATGCGTATAGCCATAGGCTGCGACCATCGCGGGCTGGTGCTGAAACAGACGGTAATGAACCAACTGGCCCTCCAGGGGCACGGGTACGAGGACTTCGGCACGTACGATTCGGCGCCGGTGGACTACCCGGACGTGGCCCGGCGGGTTGCGGAGGCGGTGGCCAACGGGCACGTCGACCTGGGTATCCTGACCTGCGGCACGGGCTTGGGCATGAGCATGTCGGCCAACAAAATAAAGGGGGTCCGGGCGGCGCTTTGCCACGATACTTTCAGCGCCCGGATGTCCCGCGAACACAATGACGCCAATATCCTGTGTCTCGGCTCCTGGGTTATCGGCCAGGGCGTGGCAGAAGATATCGTCAAGGCGTTCCTGGGCGCGAAGTTCGAAGGCGGCCGTCACCGGAAGCGGGTGGAGAAAATCCGGGAACTGGAGAACATTGGCTGAGCCGGGCGAAACGGAATCTTAACCACGAAAGACACGAATCACACACGAAAGGGTGACAGGATTAATCAGCCGACGTAGGGTGGGTTAAGCACAGCCGGTGGGTTGGGGGGTGGCGTGGCTGTGCGAACCCACCACAGCCTCTTCGTTTGTTCGGTGGTTCCCCATCGGTCAGGATTCCTGACTCCTGAATTCTGACTTCTGAATTCTGGCTTCTCTTCTCCCCCTTTCGTGCCTTTCGTGTGTTTCGTGGTCCCGCACTCTGAATTCTTCCTACAGCAATCTCCCCCACTTTGCCTCGACTTCCCGCGTCAGTTCCTCGCTCACCTTCACCGCGGGTGGGAACTCGTTCATCCATTCGAAGGGCTTGCAGGCGTCCACGATGGCCCGGGAGTTGAAGGCTGACTTGCTCGGCTGGTGAATGATGGGGTCGACGGAGCTGCTCCAGCAGCGCCGGATGATGTCGATGTCCTTCACCGGGTCCACCCGCGTACACATGGCCCAGAGCACATCATTCGTGTCCGTGGGATCGATATCTTCGTCGACCACCACGGTCCACCGTCCCATGAAGCCGCCCCCCATGGCAAGCTGGGAAGCCAGAGTCGCTGTTTGTTTGGCGTGCCCGGCGTACCGCTGCTTTATGGAGACGATGACGAATTCCCTGCCTCCCGCTTCGTTCAGCCAGACACCCCGGATGTCCGGCACGCCGCACTGCTCCAGTTGATTGTGCAGCAGGGCGGCGCGGAGCACGAACTGCTGGTAGCTGGCGTCGCTTGGGGAACGTCCGGGTGGTGCTCCATAAATAACGGGCGAGTTGCGGAAATAGACGCGCTCGACTTCCAGGACCGGGCGGTCCTGCGCCCCGCTGACGTAGTAGCCCACCCATTCCCCGAACGGGCCTTCCTTTTCCAGCCGGCCGGGCGGGCTGAACCCGGCTAGGACGATCTCACTGTCCGCCGGGACCGGCAGGCCGGTGACTTCTTCCTTGATTACCCCGACCCCCTCGCCGCGGATGGCCCCGATCAGATTGTACTCGGCCCCCACTGGCAGCGGCAGGGAACCGGCGATCATGAACAGGGGGTGATGCCCGACGGAAATGGCCATGGGGCAGGGCTTTCCCGCCGCGTGGTACTTGTCCAGGTGGAGCCTGGCGTGTTTACCCATGGAGATATGGTAGGACACGGTCTTTTTATCGTGAAGCATGGCGCGGTAGGTGCCGATGTTGGTGGCGCCCGTGTCGGGGTCCTGAGTCACCACGGCGCTGCCGGTGGCGATGTAGCGTCCCCCGTCTTCTTCGTGCCACAAGGGGACGGGAAAGCGCTCCAGGTCCACGCCGTTGCCGGACATGACGTTCTCCAGGACCGGGCCGCTCTTGACGGGCGTGATTCCGTATTTTGATTGGGTCTTGTCCCATTCGGCCCATCTTTGCCGGACCTCCTGGATGAGTTCCCTTTTGGAAAGCCTGGGCGATAGGCCCAGGGCAAGTCCAAGCCGGCCGGGGGAGGACAGGGAAGAAGTGAGCACACGGTAGCCGGAGGGATAGCCGGGTATGTGGTCGAAGAGCAGGGCGCGGCAGGGCGAGCGTCTCCAGTTGATGGTGGTGATAGCCCCGATTTCCAGCTTCCAATGGGCGTTGTCAATCGTGCGCAGTTCACCGATTTGGTCTACCTTGTCAAGCCATTGTCTTAAGTCCTCTGCTGGCATTGGAGCCTCCTTTTAGACCGATATCCGAACGTTGTGGGCTTTTGTGAGCTCATCCACAGGTTACGCAAAAGGCACAAATTCAGCGTGGGTCAAGCCGTGCCTTTGGTTATTATTTCCCACTTGTCCTTGTGTTTTTTCAAATCGTTCGGAGATAGAGCAAAATGGGTCGTTTTTGGATTCTTGGGTCTTTTACCTTCTTTTCTGGCCAACATAGCAGTGTACTTTTGGTGCATCATATTTTGAAGGTCCTTGACCTTGCAAATATAGAATTCATCTGTGTTCTGCCCCTTTAGGCTCACCAGCAGATATATAAGACCCGGGTTAACTTCGGTCTTACCTCGCACAGTCTGAATATTATCTGATATTTCAATATCCAAAAACTTTGTTGCATCAAACTGCCAAGAGGGTCCCGAAATTGTTTTTACCTGGATAGGTGTTGTCTGTAGGTTTTCCTTAGTTGCCAATATATCAAAGCCAGGTACGTTTCCTGTAAAAGTCGTTGAAATCAAGCCTCTTCTACATAACTCCGCGCAAACCAAATATTCACCGACTTGTTTAGTAAGTTGCATGCTTCTTCCGGTGGCCATGTATTAACCTCCCAAGATTTGATTCGAGAATTAAAATTGGCATCACTGCAAAAACTCATTTTTGACCCAAACTGGCCGAAAAATAGATACAAAAAAGGGCGGACAATTCAGCTTTTTGACCTTTTTGCATTAACGCCAAAATTGACATTTTGCTCAGGTGTCAGCGTCCCGTAAACAAGTTAACAAAACGCTAAGTTCTTGGCCCCTGTGCAGCGGGCTGCTATCCGCATGACGGTCTGGCAAACTAGAGACCCACAGGGCTGTTCGCCCAGGGCATGGCCTGTAGCTCAAGCGAATTTGCTGGAACCGGCTTGATGGCAGAGGCTGTGAGACCAAGCGACACACGTACCTGCCTATCCTGAAAGATGTGCCCTTAGGTAAATCGGACTCATTTCAGGCATGTGGCATTTGGTTCTTGTATTATTGTGCCCCGGCAAGGCTAAAGCCATGGGCTACACCCCACTGAGGTGTCACTACCTCAATTGAAGTTGCAACTGAACACTGGCGGTTTTCTGGTCTTGCAGCTCGGGAATGCTGCTCAGAATAGGCGCCGCATCTACGTTCCCCAATTCTCGCGGTTCAAGCTTGTGAAGGCCGCCGCCATAGACGCGACCCTCTCCCAGTATGGAATCCGGGCGCAGCCCGTTCAAGCCTTCCCAAATTTGCCGCAGTAGCAGACCATCTTGGGCGATGGCCCTGGCAAGAGCCGGTTTCGGGTACAGAAGTAAGTAGACATTGGCTGCGATGGCCCTGGAATGGTTCAGGATGAAGCGGAAGGGACGCCCGTTCTTAGCATCGGCCCGCCCCAGGTAAGTACAAAGGATAGGTGCGGGGGAGCGCTCTTCCTGGGAATACCAGGGCTTCCGGGAGCGGCAGAGGTACCGTGCCGAAACGTCTGGTTTGCCGCTTTCAAGGTATTTCCAGAGCTCCGGGTACCGCTCGCAAACCTCCGTCTCCGCCAGGCGGCAGTCCAGCAGAAACAATTGACGGTCGATCACCGGCAGTCCGTGGGGATCGGATTCAATTTTGTTCGTGGGGACGTAGCGCGGGCTGGGCAGGATTGGGCGCAGAACCTCAACGGGCAGGCCGTGGGCCGCGGCCTCTTCTTTCGTGAGGATAAAGAACTTGTTATCTCCCGTGGCGACACCACGCTTGATTGTGAAAAGGTCCGAGAGGCGATGGAGGGTAGTGCCCTGGCGAATGTCCGAAGCAGGGAATCGCGTCCACTTGGCTTCGTGGCGGAGCGCCCCGGCGGGAATGGTGCGACAAAGCTTTGGTGAAAGAAGCGACCCACCGAACGTGAATTCAACACTATGGGATTCGCGGGGAGGGTCATTGCGAAACCAGACGATGGCCGAAGACACAAGGGCATTGTCAAATTGCACGTCGCCAGGATCAAACCGGTGAATGCGAAGGAGCGTCACTTTGTCCAGGAGGTATCTCTTGACAGGCCCCCCATAATTCACGTCCATAAACTCACTGGGGATGAGCCACCCGGCGACTCCGCCCTGTCGCAGCCAGGCATGAGACAGGCCGAGGAAGTAGCAATACAGGCCGGCAAGGCCCGAGATACGGACCCCGCACGCGGTCTTGGTGGACTCCTGCAACCGGGACTTCTCGCCGTTCCCGATATGGTGATGACGGACATAGGGAGGATTGCAGATCAGCAGGTTGAAGCGATTTGCGTGGTCTGGGGGCGGGACGGCGCGTGTGAAGTCCCCTAACACGATGTCCAGCGACGTGCCACGCCACAGCTCGCGGGCGGGTTCTGTATAGAGGGCGTCTACCTCATATCCTTTCGCCATTTCGATTCTATCTGCCGGCACAGCCGCAACGAGGGCAGAAAAAAAAGATCCGGTTCCGATGGCAGGATCGAGAAATCGGATGGGAACGTCTTCCCCGAGGAGGCCCAAGCCGAAACGCAAGATATCGCTGGCAAGTGCTGTCGGGGTAGCGAATTGGCCGAGGCGATTTCGTTCAGGCTGGGTTTTCTTGGCATCCAGGTGTGCCTGGAGGGACACGCGAGCCCGTTCTTGAGTCGATTCTTTCATCATCTCACAAACCGAATTGGGCAAGATCACCGATTCGGTGTTCCCACACCCAATCAATGCCCTCAGCCGCTTCATAACCGAGGTATCCGCTATTGAAGTATCCGCACAGGAATAGATTGAACTGGATGTTGGCGCCATAGGTACGACGGAGTTGGGCCATCTTCGTAGCTTCCTCCTTGCGCCGCTTATTGACGTTGGTAAAGTCGCCCGCCGACTTGGCTTCGAATAAAACCGGAAGGTCGCCCACCCTGGCTGTCTTCGGCATGACGGCAGCGTCAACCGGTACGTTGATGCGCTTGCCGCCTCCGAGTCTCACCGGAACGTTCATGTGGAAGGCAAAAGCACCCGGGCGCAGGGCATCGAATTTGGTGTGGTCTCCTGGCGGAAGTGCGTGGTGCCGTCTGGCTTCAAGCCAGGCTTTTATCGCCGCCAATTGGCGCTTCTCCTGAGCATTTCGGATTATTGGGTTGGCTACAGAGCCGCAAAGACGGTCGGCTACTATGGTCGCGGCGCGTCGTATTTCTGTTTTTGTGGGTGGCTCGTCCCGGTTTAGCCAGACGAAAATGTCCGGGTCCGCCATTCGCTCGATGATAGACCCTATCTTTCGAAGGTCCGTGTCGAGGGTTGCTGCCTCGAGCCGCACCGGTATCTTCTGGTTGTTTTCCATCGTCTTGACGAGACTGGCGCTTACACCCGCAAGGCCGATGAGCCGGTCAACGGCAAGGGGTGGACACGTGGACATGCGGAGGGTTGGCAGCACCGCAGGGTTTCGCCGCAGAACGGACGGAGTGACCTCAGTGAGGTTGTCTGTTATCTTTAACGTTGCCTCGACATCCTTTGCCGTCTGAACGCGGGTGTCCCGAAAGGCCTTCGGAGCGAATTTCATGAACCAGTCGTTATACATGTCAACGGAGCGGGCTATGTCTGCCTTCCAGAGATGTGGCTTGTCGAGATTAACGCCCATTGAGCTTCCTGGGTTCACGCCGGCTTGTATGTTCCTGCTCCGGAATTCACCGATAGGGGAACTGCAAGGCGTATCAGCGGCCACCGCCAGGCCGCCAGAAGCGCTTTCGGGTGCCGCATTGCCTTTGGCACGCTCAACCTTTCTTCCATCTTTTGGGACATTCTACACCGAATCGGGGCCGTCCGTATCGGTCGCAATCGGCTGTTCCACCGTTTTTATTCTGGCTTCTATTGTTTCCGGGCTGAAGTCCTGTTCGTTGGGGCAGGTGATCGTCCCGAATTCGATGCGGGCCCTTCTGAAATAGCTCTGTGCCTTCAAGGGGTGAAGATCCCCCGGTCAAGGTATGGCTTGACGTCCAAAACCCCCTTCTTCCCGTTTGACAATGTTACCCGTATCTCATAGTCTGGCAGGATTTCAAAGTTAACTACGTCTGCAAGCATTCCTTGCCTTCTATTTCAGAGGTTCGATCCTGAGGGATTCCTCAGCATGGACAAAAGCGGCTCGAATATCTTCCACATCCACCTCGTATTCATGCATGACTTCTTCTTTTGTCATGCCGCCTGCAAGTCCACCGATAATGCGTGTAACGGGAACCCTCGTTCCACTGATAACAGGTTTCCCGTGCTGTATGTCTGGGTCTATGATAATCCGCTCGTTCATGGTTTTCTTCTGCTCTCTGTGCCGCAAGGATGAACTGCATTCTCGCGTTCGCCTTGCGCCTACACTCATTATACATAGCGATTGAAGGTAGCACAATCCCTCGGAACGTGCCGTCGGAACCGGAAATTGGCCCGGCGACATTATCCTGAGCTGGTTTTCAGCGCTGCGCGGACCGGGAGACGGGCAGGAGAGTGTTCGGACGTTGGAAATCAATTCGCCGTGTTATAATTACCCCACTACCGGAGAAGGATACGATTTAACTATGGACATAACTTTCATTAAGGCCAGGGATTTGCCCGAGGCGTGGTTCCTGTGCCTGCGGAAAACCTTGGAAAAAGGCTGCCAGTATGTCATCGACCGGGGGAGTTGGGAGGGGCACCAGCGAAAGGAGTTGGACATGGCGGTGGTGCAAATAGAACACCCGGGCCGGCGGGCGCCCGTGTCGGGGTCCTGCGTCACCACCGCGCTGCCGGTGGCGATGTAGCGTCCCCCGTCTTCTTCGTGCCACAGGGGGACGGGAAACGGTTTAGATCGACGCTGTCGCCGGACATCACGTTTTCCAGGACGGATCCGCTGCTTACCGGGGTGATCCCGTATTTTGACTGGCTCTTGTCCCATTCCAGCCATTCTTGCCGGACCTCCTGGATGAGTTCCCTCTTGGAAAGCCTGGGCGATAGGCCCAGGGCAAGTCCAAGCCGGCCGGGGGAGGACAGGGAAGAAGTAAGCACACGGTAGCCGGAGGGATAGTCGGGTATGTGGTCGAAGGGCAGGGCGCGGCACGGAGACCGCTTCTAGTTGACGGTGGTGATGGCCCCGATTTCCAGCTTCCAACTGGCATTGTCAATCGTGCGCAGCTCACCGATCTTGTCTACCTTGTCCAACCATTGCCGTAGATCTTCTGCAGGCATTAGGACCTCCGTTGTTGTTCTGATACCAGATAGCATTGTCCTTGTCCATGCCCCGTTGCCATAGCGTGAGCTAGCCCACTGGGGTGGGAGCGAAGGTAACTGTTGCCCCACACCCGTCCTCCGTCTGGTGACGCCGCGAACCATTCCGGCTGGGCGTCACCACGCCGTCGGGCCGATTTTCCTCAGCAACCCGGGACGGTTGCGACAACGCGACTCCGTCCTGAATGTGAGGACTCCATCGGTCCAAGTCGACGTGAAAGTGCGGCACGGCTAAACGAAAAGGGTACCTGGACGTTGGCCCCGTGGGTTGGCCGGTGATGCATCTAGAAGCACAAGACAAAGTACACGGTTGCCAAAACGCTCGCAAACGAGATACCTGCTACCTCGAAGAGATCCGAAGTCGAGTTTCTCGAAGCCCTCGGCCGGCAGTCGTGAGTAATAGCAGCTGGATATCAGGGATTCGTGAGGGACTGCATCGAAACGTGGCAAATACAGCCTGTCTTGCCTCGGACTCACCCCCCAGTCCAGTCTGAGTTTTATGTCCTTAGCGTCAGTGGGCTTAGCCATTTCCCTGCACCATATTATTGTAACGTCGACAGGCGCGATTTCCGCTAGGCGCCAAGCCGCGGCTGCAATGGAGACGTTGAACGTGGAGCAGAGTTCTCGAATGCAGCGGATTGAAGGGAAACCGGTACGGATTATCTTGGTGGCAGCCGGAAGAGGCATGAGGAGTTCGACCCCGAATATGTCACAAAGCGCTTCGATGCTGCTGCTGTTTTGGGCAAACTCTGTTTGGCATCCGAAACGAGTCTCAGCAAGGCCCACGGAATCGGGCCGTTTCTTAGTGAAGTAGGTGTGCCCTATTTCGTGCGCAATGGTGAAGCGGCGACGGGCGATAGGCAGCCGACTATTGACGTATATAACGAGGTTCCCATCTTGCTCGACCAAGAGTCCGTCAGAATCAAGCTGGATAGCAACAACGCGCGTTATGCCCCGGGATCTAGCTAGGGAGCCCAAGTGGACAGGAAGGCGGTCTGGCGACAACGTGGATAGTAGTTCTGCGGCACGCGTCCGTGCAAGCTGTTCGTCGGACAGAGGGGGGCGCATATTGGGCTTGGACCGCTAGGTTTGCAAATCTAGCCTAGGTCAAGTTTCTGCCGTTGACCGTCAGCACGAATTTGCTGCCATTCCTTCACAGAGACGGGTTTATCGCGGTTCCTAGCAGCGACGAGCTTCGATTTCTTCAACTCCTTGACCTCAGAGTGCTTCCAGCCATCCTCGGCGGCAGCTTCAAGGTTGATCTGACTTACAATGTCTATCAGGATTGGGAACAGCTTCCCTTTCAAGTCTTCTACGGTATTGAAAGGGACAACGTCTATGACGGCGGGATTACCCAAAACCAGCCTCGACACTCCGTCCTGGCGGTCTTCCTCGCACAGCAGTACCACGGGAATTTCGGCCTCTCTTGCCATTTCGATTTCGCACCCGACTCCGGTCGAAGGCATGCCTACATAGGCGATAACTACGGAGGATTTAAGCACCTTTTCATAGTCGATTTTCCAGATCTTGCGGTGCGCGATCCCCCTAGCGGGGGTAGTTGGTGACCTGTCGGGCCTATACAGGTCAACCTCCGCCGACCGACAAATGTCCTCCGCGGCGCTGTAAACACCCTCGACATAGGTCAAATCCGCGTCAGAAAGTCCTGTCAGGGCACCCGACATGTAAACGTAATCTCGATGATTCGGCATACGATTTGCCTCCTGTGCTCGTGGTTCACTTTCGGGCCGATACCCGACAGTGAGCTGAAAGGGAATTTGTTCCGGTATCCAAAGGAGCGCGTTCTCCGTGCGCCCGAGAGGCGGGTTCAAGTGGCTGACGGGGAAATCCGCCGCCGCACGGTGCGAGTTTCGCTGTTGCTCGGCCACATTTTTGCCTCGATTCCAGGCAAATTGCGACGCTTCCCGTCTTTTCAAGAGAGATTTCCGGACCGACGATAACATTTATACCTCACCGGCTGGTTTCCGCTGGGGGACATTGCTTATGTGCGGAACGCCTCTGCCAGGTTCTCGATTTCGGCATAGATACTGTGCTTCAACCGCGTGAAATCGCAATTGTGATAATCATGCACAAATCGCCGCAGCGATCTGTAGAGTGCCGGGACGCTGAGTGCTGACGAAGCCACGCCGGCAGGTAGAGAAATTGCTGATCCCAAACCAAGTGCGATTGGGCCCGCCGGAACGAGCGCCAAAGCTCCGAAAACAACTGCGGCCGCCTGCAGCTTCCTTTCCCTCCAAATCCTCTTGAGCACTTTGGCTCCATCATACCCGCTCTTTTCTTCAATCCTCTGCTGTATGCATTTGATGTTCTTCCACAACGATGTCTCAATTTCTTGCAGAACTGAGAAGTAAATGCGTCGGAAATCTTCCCACAGTGGGTTGCCCCGGAGTCTGATAACAGCGGCGGTCACTTCTGGATGACTTCTAGAGAGGGTTTTGGCAGCGCTGTTTCCGAAGAGCCTGGCAAATACCGTCCAGAACGTTTCGACATCAAAAGGGTTTATAATTCTCTCAGCGACGACATGCAAACCTGGCACAGATATTCTTTCATCGACGTAACAGTGGTAGTATAGATCCAGCATCCTTTTTTTGAAGCTCAAGGAACGGGCCAAAGGCGCGTCGATTTGCGTTTCAACATAGTTCGATACCGACTCGACCGAGACAAGTTTGGCAGACTCGACGTGGCGTGTCAACCTCGAAATAATGGGACTGACTTTGCCGTTGCCTGCCTGTGCGCGAGCGCAGCTAGATATTTGAGAATATAAAGAGTAGGGATTCACGTTTTCGCTGACATCGTTTACGACGAGTGCTCGGAACTTCTTGTCTCTCGCCGCATCCCGTACGAATATCCTCGCGGCCGGTGGAAAGCTCTTGTCGATGGCCAACGCCTGCTCTTTGATATCGCCCCACCTTCTATACTGCCTGTACTCACCGAGCGCCTTGTGGGTTCTGAGGGGTGACACCTTGGTGGTCCTATCCGCGATATACCCGGCGACCGTCTTCGATTCGCCCACGAGAATCCTGAACACCGATGGCAAAACCCGTTCCCGCACATATTCGGACACTAGCTCGTTGGTTGTTGCGGATTGCCAAATATACGCGGGGTGGAGGATGACCCCGTCGGACAGGAGTACGTAGCAGTTGATGCGGCGCACCAAGGCTTGCTTGTCTTCGTTCAGCATTGCTTGGAGATCGTCGTCCGCTTCCGAGAGGAACACGAGTTTCTCAGCCATACAATCTACCTGGCACCTTTTTCTTTACAATTGAACCCCGCAATGTGTTATATGCTACCCCTATTCAGCCGCATAGTCAAGGGTTTGCATACGCCAGGGTTGTAGGCCCCAGCAGTCTGCGTCTCGGCGTATCCCTAGCCGGCACCACGATGGATCATCGGAGCATTGGAAATTGGGCCGATCCGGTTTATAATTACACAACTCCGGACTAGCCGTGAGGGGTGGGTCCCGAGCAAGGCCCCGAGGGTTGCCACCGCTTGCCTCGCCGCCCTGTCCGGGCGAAAACTCGTATGACAGTCCAACACGACCAGAGGTGCGCCGACTATGGACATAACTTTCATCAAGGCCAGGGACTTGCCCGAGGCGTGGTTCCTGTGCATACGGAAGACGCTGGAGAAAGGCTACCAGTACGTTATCGACCGGGGAAGCTGGGAGGGGCACCAGCGAAAGGAGCTGGATATGGCGGTGGTGCAAATAGAACACCCGGGCCGGCGGCCGCTGATACCGGACGTCAAGCCGGGCATCCCCAGCCCCGCCTCCATGGACTACGTTGAAAACTACATGTCGTACTTGATGACCTCTTTGAAGGCGGACAACGAGCAATATACCTACGGGGAAGACCTGGAGAAGCAGATTCCAGAGGTCATCAAGATGTACCGGGAGCAGGGGCCCAATACCAACCAGGCGTACATGGCCATCGGCAGCGCCGCTTCTATCGGTCTTTCCGACCCGCCCTGCCTCAGGGGAATCGACACACGCATTCGCTACGGGAAACTGAACTTCATCATCTATTTCCGTTCCTGGGACCTCTGGGCGGGTTTCCCCTCGAATCTGGCGGGATTGCAGATGCTGAAAGAGTTCATGGCCTGCGAAATTGGTGTGGAGGATGGGGAGATCATCGCTTCCAGCAAGGGACTGCATCTCTATGACTACTGCTGGGATGTGGCCCGGCAGGCGGCGGGGCTGGGCGACTGATAGCGACACGGGCAACGATAGCGTCTCACCGCAGAGGCGCGGAGGACGCAGAGGAAAGTCCCGGTCGCGTTTCCCCGCCCCCGCAGGCTAAAGACCTGCGGCTACAACCCCGCCCGGCTGATGCACGATGCCGGATGGTGAACCAACGAATGAAGTTGTCTCACGGCAGAGGCGCGGCGGACGCAGAGTACGCGGGGTCGTCGCGAAGGGCGATGTCACAAATATTTAATCTTTCCTTGTGCGATTTTATGACTTGTCAATTGGCCTTCTGGTATCCTCTGTTTGACCGTCAGACGGGATCCCCTGTAGCCAAGGCGGCTTGACAGGCGGACTCGACTCTGGTTGATATCCGACTCGCACAGGCACGGAGGCCTGTGGTACCGGGGCTTCGTGACGGGCACGGAGGCCTGTGGTACCGGGGCCCGAGGCAATCCGGCTTTTACAGGCGAGACGCCTGTGGCACTGGGCCCAGTCACCGGGATGGAATACGTTGAAAGGAGACGTACCGCATGGACATAACGATGATGATCGGTGGGGAGGCTGGGCAGGGGGTGACCACCGCCGGGCTTGTCCTGTCCAAGGTCTTTGCCCGGGGCGGCTATTATGTTTTCGCCGACCAGGACTACGAGTCCAGAATACGTGGCGGACATAACTTCTTCCGGGTACGCATCAGCGACCGGCCGGTGAACGCCATCTCGGAAAAGCTTAAACTGCTGATCGCCCTGAACGAAGAGACGATAACCCTTCACGTCGAGGAATTGAAAAGGGAAAGGCTAGGCGGGGCGATTGTCGATAGCGATAAAGCCAGGGCGGTGGTGGGGGAAGTGATCGACCTGGCGGCGCCCCTGGAGGCGGTGGCCAAGAAGGCGGGCGGTTCCGAGGCCATGGCCAATTCGGTAGCCGTCGGCGTTGCTCTGGGAGTCATGGACTACAGTTTCCCCCTTCTGGAACAGGTCCTCCGGGAACAGTTTCCGGCCGGGTCTAAGTCGGCCGATGGGAACGTGCAGGCGGCGAGGGCGGGCTACGACTATGCCAGGGCAAACTTGCTGGGGGAACTGGACCTCAAGGCGCCGGTCATCCGGGAGGGGAAGAAGATGTTTATCAACGGAAACGATGCCATTGCCCTGGGGGCGCTGGCGGCTGGATGCAAGTTCATGACCAGCTATCCCATGACGCCTTCGACATCCATCATGGAATTCCTGGCGCAGAAGGCGGACGAGTTCGGCTTGGCCGTGATCCAGGCGGAAGATGAGATCTCAGCCATGAACATGGCGATCGGGGCGGCCTACGCCGGGGTCAGGGCGATGACGGCGACCTCCGGCGGCGGATTCTGTCTGATGGTGGAAGGCCTGGGGCTGGCAGGGATGACGGAAACCCCGGTGGTTATCGTGGAGGGACAGCGCCCAGGTCCTAGCACCGGCCTGCCCACCCGGACCGAGCAGGGCGATCTGGAGTTCGTGCTGCACGCCGCCCACGGTGAATTCCCCCATCTGGTCCTCGCCCCGCTTACCGTAGAGGATGCTTTCTACGCCACCGTCAAGGCGTTCAACCTGGCGGAAAAATACCAGACCCCGGTCGTTATCCTTAACGACCACTATCTGGCCAGCTCGTACAATACTGTCGACAAGTTTGACCTGTCGGAGGTCACCGCCGACCGCGGTCTGCTGGCCGCCGCTGCCGGGCGGGAAGACGGTTACAGAAGGCACCTCATCACCGAAAGCGGCATATCGCCCCGGGCCTATCCCGGTACACCCGGCACAGTGGTGGTGACCACCGGAGACGAACACGACGAGGCCGGCCATATCACCGAGGACGCCGCCATCCGGAAGAGGATGGTCGAGAAAAGACTGCGCAAATTTGAAGAGGCCAGGAAGGATATTGCCGCTCCCTTCACCTATGGCAACGACGAAGCTGATATCCTCCTGGTTGGCTGGGGGAGCACCTTCGGGCCGATGAAGGAGGCCGTGGACAGTTTGAACGGGGGGGGCCTGCGGGCCAGGTTGCTGAGCCTGAGGGACATCTATCCATTCCCCAGAGAGGCGTTCACGGGCATGTTTGGAATGCCGCGGTCGGCTTTTGTCGTGGAACAAAACGCCACGGCGCAACTGGCCCACCTGATCCGCGCCGAGACCGGGATAAACATCGAGAACCGGATTCTGAGGTACGATGGCCGCCCGATAACGCCGCAGTTCATCGCGGAGGCATTGAAAGGTAGCTCTCAGCTTTCAGCTATCAGCAGTCAGACCGCCCCGCCCGGGCAGGTGGGGACTGAAAGCTGATAGCTGACTGCTCTAAAGGAGGCGAAGCTATGGTCGTCAAGCTGGAAGACTATGCAGGCGAGGTCCCGGCATGGTGTCCCGGGTGCGGCAATTTCGGGATTCTCGCGGCGATGAAGCGGGCGCTGGTCGAGATGGACCTGAAACCCCACCAGGTGCTGATCACCTCCGGAATCGGACAGGCTGGCAAGTTTCCGCATTACCTGAAATGTAATACGCTGAACGGGCTCCACGGACGGGCGCTGCCCCCCGCGATCGCGGCGAAAATTGTCAATCCGGAACTGACGGTGATCACTGTGGGAGGGGATGGCGACGGCTACGGGGAAGGCGGCAATCACTGGATGCACGCCGCGAGGCGGAATCCGGACATTACTTACCTGGTCCATGATAACCAGGTCTATGCCCTGACCAAAGGGCAGGCTTCACCCACCAGCGACCCTGATTTTGTAACAAAGGTGACTCCCCACGGCGCGGCGTTCCGTCTGAATCCCCTGGCGGTGGCTATTGCCGCGGAAGCCAGCTTCGTTGCCCGGGGCTATCCCGGAGACCAGGACCACCTGGTGGAGCTGATCAAGGCGGGAATCCGGCACAAAGGGTTCGCCTTCATCGATATTCAACAGCCTTGCGTTTCTTTCAATCACAAGAATACGTGGATGTGGGACAAGGAGCGCGTCTACAAGCTCGATCATAACGGCCATGACCCCAAAGACAAGTACGCCGCCTTCAAAAAGGCCCAGGAATGGGGCGACAAGATACCCATCGGCGTTTTCTACCAGGTAGAGAGGCCGACGTTCGAGGAGTATTTCCCGGCCTTGAAAAAGGGGCCACTGGTGAAGCAGCCCATCGAACCGGCAAGGGTGGGAAAACTGCTGGACCAGTTCATCTGAAGGCCCCGGTACCACAGGCCGCCGTGCCTGGCCCTGACTCCGTACCACCCCGACCGCTCGGGTGAGGGCCGGATATAGTGCCACGCCGGAAACCCGCGTAGCGCGGCACATCGCGTATGGTGAGGGCACGCGGCAGCGTGCCGCTACGCGTCCAACGCTGGCCACACAATCACCTGACAGCCCCCCGGTACCACTCCGACCTTGTCGGAGTGAGCCGTTGTTTTCATCCTTCGTGCCGCCTCGCTGACCAGGCATGTAGGATTGGCTGCTGCTTCCCTCCCCGGCAAGGCTGAAGCCATGGGCGGCGCCCTTCCCGCCAGCATCCGCCCGCCCTGTACCTTGGTAGTTCGTTGTATAATACACTTATCCACAGCGTAAGGAGGTCTGTCCATCATGCCAGGCATCTGCAAGACTGTAGAAATTGCTCCGAAAGTATACTGGGTAGGGGTGGAAGACTGGCACAAACGGCTTTTTGACTGTCTGGTCCCGTTGCCGTACGGCACCTCGTATAACAGCTATCTTGTTATCGGCAATAAGGTGGCGCTGGTCGATACGGTCCATCCTAATTTCGGCGATGAACTGCTGAGGAAGATAGCCAGTTTGACCGAGTTGGTCAAGATTGATTACGTGGTGATGAACCATGCCGAGCCGGACCATGCCGGGTCGATCTCCAGGGTCATGGCGCAGGCGCCCGCCGCCAAGCTTGTTCTCACCTCCAAAGCGGCGCCGATAGCCAGGAAGCTGCACGGGGTGGAAGAAGGCCGCATGATGGTGGTCAAAGACGGGGATTATATTGAGCTGGGTGGGAAAACCCTAAAGTTTGTCGAGAGCCCCTGGGTACACTGGCCCGAAACCATGTTCACCCAGGTTATCGACGACAAGGTGCTTTTTTCCGGCGATTTCTTTGGCGCCCACCTCGCCTCCGATGTCCTCTTTGACGATGAGGTCGGAGACATCCTGCTGCCCCACGCCCGGACATATTATGCCCTTATAATGATGCCCCTCATCTTTATGGCGGACAAGGCCCTGGAGAAGGCCAAAGCCTGCCGGCCCGCCGTGATCGCCCCCAGCCACGGCCCGGTCTACCGGAACCCGGAGAGAATCATGTCCGCATACGAAAAATGGATACGGGGACCTCTGGAGAAGAAGGCCGTGATGCTGTATGTTTCGATGTACGGGGCTACCGAGAAGCTGGCTGAAGCCATCAAGTCATCCCTTTCCGCTGAGGGCGTCAACACCGTCCCTTTCAACCTCGTCTCGGCAGACCCCGGCCACATCGCCTCCGAAATGGTAGACTCCAGCGCCGTCCTGCTGGGGGTCCCCACGCTCCTGGGAAATCCCCACCCGGTCGGCTCGTCTGCCCTTACCCTGCTGAAGTACCTGCGGCCCCGGGCGAAATGCGCGGCCATCTTCAGTTCTTACGGCTGGAGCGGGGGCGCGGTGAACATAATCAGGACGCAGCTAGATGGCCTGGGCTTCAAGATATTGGATACCCTGGAAATCCAGGGCCCTCCCACCCGGGAAGAAACTGAAAAAGCTGTCGAGATGGGGAAGAAGATCGCAGCGTGGATTAAGGAGTCCAGAGGTGTGTAGGGTGGGTTATGCGTCGCGATGAGTCTTTCAGACAAATCGGGACGCGAACCCACCAGGGGCGTCGCAAAATTCCAAACACCGAATTCCAAATGCCGATGCTCTTATTTGGTCATCGGAGCATTCGACGTTGCTACGAAGATGTCATTGCGAGCGAAGCGAAGCAATCCCCCGGATGGCTTGGCAGGCCGGGGGATTGCTTCGCTTCGCTCGCAATGACATCCCATTTTCATCCTTCATGGTGCGCCCCCAGCGCATGGAGGACTGAATCGTCATTCGTCGCCGATCGAGTCGGGGATCGTCATTCGTCATTTTGCCTGGTGGGTTCGCACAGCCACCCTGCCGCCGCGCCGCCCCGCTGTGCTTAACCCACCCTACCTTCTGGCCTCAAGACTCGTTGAAAGGGTCCCGGGATGGCAGGGTGGTCATCCAGTGGCAGTGTTCGGCGGCGATGGCCAGGTAAACCGTGTCTCCGTGGGACAGCCCGAGCTGGCTGGCCGATGTCCGGCTGATCCCCGCCACCAGTCCGGCGCTGGTATGGATGTAGGCGTGGGGCCCGACGGTCACAATACCGGTGATGCTCCCGCGAAACACGTTGGGGGCTGATATCCCGCCCGGCGCTTCACGGAACAGGATGATATCATGAGCGGATACCGTCACGAAACCAGCCAGGTCAGTGCGGATGGGATTAAGGGGAATGGTCAGCGTCAGACCGGTCTCGGTGACTACTCTTTCTATGCCCTCGGACGGCAGCAGCTCAAGCCTTTTGACCTTGAGCGTGTTTAGCGACATGTCGTTGCCGTCCAGGCTCAGTCCCCTCAACCCCGCCAGGAGCGCGGCCGGGTTTCCCTGGTTGACCACCTTACCGGCTACCAGCATCACCACGTAGTCGGCGATGCTCATAACCTCGTTCGGGTCGTGGGAGACATAGAGGGTGGGGATGCCAAAGACGTCCCTTATCTTCAGAAGATAAGGGAATATCTTGTAGCGCAGCGGTATGTCCAGGGACCCCAGCGGCTCGTCCAGCAGAAGAATGTCCGGACAGGAGGCCAGCGCCCGCGCCAGGGCAACTCTCTGTTTTTCGCCCCCTGACAGCGATGAAGCCGACCGCCCGAGCGTGTGGCTCAGATTCAGCACTTCAATGACCGCGGTGACATCGCACTTTGCGGGACCGCGCCCGGCGCCGTAGAAGATATTGTCCCGGACGGAAAGATGTGGAAAAAGGGACGCATCCTGGGGCACCCAACCGATATGGCGGGACCTGGATGGGACGTTCAGTTTGCGGGAGGAGTCAAACAAGACCCGGTCGCCCACTCTTATTGTTCCGTGGTGCGGCTTTCTCAGGCCGCAAAGAAGCTCCAGCAACGTAGATTTGCCCGCACCGGACGGACCGAAAACAGCCAGCACCGTGCTTTCGACGTCGATGTCCATCTCCAGGTGGAAAGGCGGCAGAGCATACTGTAGCTGGAGTCTCCAGTTGACCGGTTTCATCTGGATATGACCCGCTTCACGTAGCTTTCCGAGAGGTACATGGCAACGAAAGCGATGGCCACGGAAATGGCCATGAGGATGAAGGCGTCCCGGTCGCGGCTGTTCATCACGTTGGAATATATGCCCAGGGCCAGGGTTTCCGTCTTCCCCGGGATGTTGCCGGCGATCATCGTGGTAGCCCCGAACTCGCCCAGGGCGCGGCAGAAGGCCAGCAGGAACCCGTATGTAATCCCTTGCCGGGCGAGGGGTAGCGATACCCTGAAGAAGAGACGGGGCCGGTCGCTGCCCAGGGATTCAGCCACCTGCTCCAGGCGCTGGGGGACGCTGGCAAACGCCTGCTGGCAGGAACGCACCAGCAGCGGGAAGGCCACGACGGCGGAAGCGATGGCGGCGGCTTTCCAGGTGTAGATGACCTGCCAGCCCAACCGGTTGGCGATGAAGTCGCCGGTAATCCCATTTTGAGAAAGGAGGAGGAGCAGCAGGAGGCCTACAGCCACCGGCGGCAGCACCATGGGTAAGGCGACCACCGTTTCGACAAAGCTCTTGCCGCGGAAATTCCACCGGGCCAGAATGAATCCCAGCAAGATACCCGGGACGGCTATCCCAAGGACTGCCGCGAAAGCGACCTGGAAAGTGCGAAGAACAATGTCGAGTATGTCGGCGGATGTCATGGTTACTGGAAGGGCTATCGGCTGTTGGCTGTTGGCTGTTGGCTGTCCGGGGTCAGGACACCGAACCCTGCCTCCTTGAAGCGCCTCGATGCCTCCGGCGATTGCAGGTACTTGAGGAAGTCCCGGCTTTGCTCAGGGTGTCCATTCTTCTTCATCGCGGCTACTGAATACACGATCCGGGGACCCTCCCGCGGGGGGACCACCTTGAGGATGCGGGCCGACCTGGCGGCCCCGGCATCGGTCTCGAATACAATCGCCAGGTCGGCGGCCCCGGAATCAACCGCTGCCAGCAAAGCCCTGGCGTTGTCGAGGTATACGGCCTTTGGCCTGAGCCGCTCGTACAGTCCGGCCTTGACGAGGTAGTCCCGGGCGTAGCCGCCGATGGGCACCGAACTGTCGCACAGGGCAATAATGATGTCCTGACGGGTGACCATCTCTTCCAGGTCCCGCCCGGCCCGCCACTGCTTCTGCGACGTGATGAAAGCGAGCCGGTTCGTGAGAATGTCCGCGCGGGTACTCCCAAGGAGCAGCCCGGCCTTTTCGAGGCCGTCCATCTGGACCGTGTCGGCGGAAAGGAAGATATCGATGGTCGCCCCGGCCTGAATTTGCCGGGCGATCATGGACGAAGCTCCCAGGTTCAGGTACACCCTGACGGAGGGGTTCCGGTCTGCATAATCTTCCGCGATCACTTTCAGAACGTCGGTCAGGCTGGCCGCGGCGCCCACCGTTATCTCCGTTCCGGTCGTCACGAAGGCTCGGCTGTCGCCGGCGGACCGGCTGGTGGGGGGACCCATCTCGCACCCGGACAGCGTGAACGGAAGGGCAAAGATGACCAGCATGAATATGAGGAAAGGGACGTATTCTCGCGCCGCCATTAGCTTGAAAAGACCACCGCTATATTGCAAGCGATATAACGGAAATCACAAAGGAATACTGGAAATGAAAAACGACATACGAATGACGAATTAGTCACCCATCCCGACGAGTCGGGACCATGAAGGGATGAAAACGGACCGTCATTGCGAGTCCCGATTTCGTCGGGACGAAGCAATCCCACGGCCTGTCAAGCCATCCAGGAGATTGCCGCGCTTCGCTCGCAATGACATCCTCCGTCTTCCTCATTGGGAAATCACCTGGTCATTCGCCATTCGAACTCAGTCATACTTGATTACTTGCTTTTGCCTTTTATCCAATCGGGGTGTTCCTCTTTTTGGACGATACCCACTCCAACCGCCTCCCACATGGGGTAGAAGACCATGGCCAGCCACTCGGCGACGCTGTTAGGGTCCTTGTTGTAGTGCTGGTGGTCGCAGCCGTTGGGCTGGACGGGGAGCAGCAGCAGGTCGCCTTCTTCCCAATCGTATCTGACCCCGTCGACCACGGTGTAGCCCTCACCCTCCAGCACATAGATGACGAGTCCTCCCTGGTGATTATGTTTGCCCGAATGGACGCGGATCCGGTTGATAAATACGTGCCAGCCCGGCGTTCCTACCTTGTCCCAGTCTTTGCGGTGCAGAAGATACTTGACGAAGCCCTGCCGGCCCTGGGCGAAGGGACAGTCTTTCCCCTTGATGATGACTTTGCCCTGGGCGCGGTTGCGCAGGGCCTCGTTGGCGGCTTTCATCGAGAGCTCGTACAGGTCTTCTTGAGGCTCCGGCTCCCTTTTCCGTTCGGACAGTTTTTCTACCATGAATTGAAACACCTCGACTAAAAATATGTTGGCGCCGTTCGATGCTGATTTTAATACAAGTTATGCGCAATAAGCAAAATGCGAAGCCGGCACGACCGTTGGGCCGGCTAACCGGTCTGCTTACTGAAGGCAAGGTCGTGGGGAACCGGTTCACAGGCCACTGTGCCTGTGAGCCAAGGATTTTGAACAAGGCAGAGTTAATCTGTCAGCGACGAACAGTACGCCTCCGATTGGTACTCCAATGATGGTCGTTCGCACAATAAGTCACGATCTCACGGTACGGGGCCCACAGACCTGGTGGCCTGTGGTACCGGCCAGCGGGCGACGCCAGGTTGAATAGTCACTGATGACCTGTAATCTGCAACGTTCCGATTCTGTAAAGCTGATGCGGAGAAGCATGATCAACACTTTGTTGCAGGATGGGCTTGACGTAAGGTCTGATAATCGGTTATAATGTTGACCGCTTCCAGACCAAAACGACCTCGAATTGGTTACGAAACCACCCGGTCACATCTCCCTACTTGGCCCGGTTCCAGTAAGGCTCCTGTCATAGCAGACACCGAAGTGTCGTCCTTACGATCAGGTTAGTGTCCCCTGAGGAGTAGCGAAAGTGGCCAAAGTAAAAATGATTTGCCCTCTATCCGGGAAAGCATGCAGGGACTGTGCTGTTTATAGAGGCCGGCATTATTTCCTCTGCTTCTGTGACGACTACAGGGGGCGTGTGGACGAGCCTGGACCCATTACGGAGACAAGCCAGTCTCTGAGCTCAGAGATGAGGTCCAGCCGCAAATTCGAGATGCCTGTCCTCGTGGGTTCCAAACTACACGATCCCTTCAGGCGGGCATAAAGAAAGTCGAAAGGAGTCCTGATTCAATGCTGATCGCGGATAAATTTACCTTGAATGCGGATATTCAACAGGTCTGGGATTCAATGCTCGACCCGGGAACGCTTTTTTCCTGCGTCCCCGGCGCTGAAAAGATAGAGAAGGTCGATGATAAGACCTACGATGCGGTGGTCAAACAGAAGGTCGGGCCGATTGCAGCGAAATTCAAGTTCACCACCACCCTCGTAGAAATGGACCCTCCGAGGCATCTTCGCGCGGTGGGCAAGGGCGCGGACGTGACCAAACTGGGTACCTTCACTCATGAGATGGTCATTGACCTGCTGCAGCTTTCCGGGAATCAGGTAGAGGTATCATATAACTCCAACGTGAATGTGGTCGGCCGGCTGGCCACCTTCGGGGAAAGGATCATGCGGGCCAAAGCCGCAGAAGTGGGAGCGCAGCTCACCAGGAATCTTCAAGCTAGACTTGCGTCGAAGTAAGCCTTCATGGCCGCCTGGAGCGGAGACCACGGGCGTGAGAATAGGGATGTTATTTTCGCCGTGGTCGGAGAATTGTCCGCCTGCCGTGCACCCCGGATGAAAGACCGTTCGACAGGCTCGGGGTGACATCTTTGGAGTAGGCCGGGTTAGGACACTCGAATCGAAACAAAAGGAGATTTGGCTCACTTAGCAAAGGAGGACCCCCGCATGATAAAGGACTTTGAGTACTTTGCTCCCAGGACGGTGCAGGCGGCCCTGAAGCTGGCCGCCAAATACGGTGATAAATGTAAGATCATTGGCGGCGGCCAGTCCCTCCTGATTCTGATGCGACAGGGGCTGGTCGCCCCCGACTATCTGGTGAGCATTAAGGGCATATCTTCCCTCAACTACGTCAGAGACGATGACCGGGAGGGTCTTCGCATTGGCGCGCTGACGCCGCACCGGGTAATAGAGAAATCCCGCCTTATTCAAGAAAAGTACCCGGTGCTGGCAGAAATGGAAACCAGGCTGGCCTCGGTTCAGACGAGGAACTGGGGCACCATTGGGGGCAATCTGGCTCATGCCGATCCTGCCGGAGATCCGGCCCCGGTCCTCATTGCCCTCGGAGCATCGGTCAAACTGGAAAGCCTGAACGGGGAAAGGGTTCTGCCGCTGGAGGACTTTTACCGTGACTTTTTTGAAACAGCCCTCCGGCCCGGGGAATTGCTGACCGAAATCAGGGTTCCGCCTCCGCCTTACCGCACGGGCGCCGTTTACACCAAGTTCAATGTAATTGAGAGCGACATGGCGACGGTAGGTGTGGCCGCTTCGGTCACCCTGGGTAAGAAGAACAGCATTTGCCAGGATATCCGCATAGTCCTTGGCGCAGTGGCGCCTGTCCCCGTGCGGGCGAAAAAGGCTGAAGGCCTGGTAAGAGGTAAAGAAATCACGGACGATTTGCTCCGAAAAGCCGGCGAAATAGCTTCTACCGAGGCCGATCCCATATCCGACATTCATGCCTCGGCAACCTATCGCCGGGAACTGGTCAAAGTCCTGGTCAAACGAATGGGAGCGCAAGCCCGGGAGAGGGCCGCCGCGGCCTAGGGCTTGGTTGCGTAGAAAGGCGTTATGATGGAGCAAAGACCCTTCGACTTCGCTCAGGGTGACAGCGCCTCCAATGTCATTCTGAGTTTCAGTAGGCAGCGCAACGCTGCCGGACAGATGCAATGACATTCGATGCTATTGAAAACCGCGACGACGGCTGTCATTCTGAGCGAAGCGAGCGCAGTCCCGATAGAATCGGGATAGTCGAAGAATCCTCCGAGGTGGACTGAGGGACGAAAGACCCTTCGACTTCGCTCAGGGTGACAGCGCCTCCAATGTCATTCTGAGCGTAGTCGAAGAATCTTTCGGTTATTTCGGCAACCAAGCACCAGGGCAGAAAAAGGAGAAACACCAGTGAAACAAGAGCTGAAACTCACCATCAACGGCCAGCTTTATGACCTCTTCGTCAAACCAAAGACGCTGCTGGTGGAAGTGATCAGAAGGGAGCTTGGCCTCACCGGCACCAAAAGGGCCTGTGAAAGCGGCTCCTGTGGCGCCTGCACCGTGATCTTGAATGGAATGGCGGTCAAGTCGTGTTCGGTGCTGGCGCTCCAGGCCGACGGCGGCCAGGTGCAGACAATAGAAGGTCTGGCCACGGGGACAAAATTCCACCCGGTGCAGGAAGCATTCATGGATGAGGGCGCCTTTCAATGCGGCTTTTGTACGCCGGGGATGCTGATGTCGGCCAAGGCCCTGCTCGATGAAAACCCGAAGCCCACCAAACAGCAAATAAAGGAAGCGATCGATGGCAACGTATGTCGCTGCACCGGGTATAACAGCATAGTCCGGGCTATTACGTCCGTGGTCAATGGCAAATACGAGGAGAGGAAATGAGCAAATTCTCGGTTATTGGTACCAGAGTTCGCAATGTAGACGGACCGGAGAAGGTGACGGGCGCCGCGAAATTCACTTTTGATGTTACCCTGCCCAACATGCTTTGGGCCAGGGTACTGCGAAGCCCGCACCCCCACGCCAAGATCCTCGATATCGATACCAGTAAGGCTGAGAGGCTGGCCGGGGTAAAGGGTGTGGTTACCGGCAAGGACACGCTGGGACGTAAGACCGGCATCTGGCGGCGCTTTCCTGAGTTCTGTGACGAAGAAATCCTCTGTCGCACCAAAGTCCGCTACATCGGCGACCCGGTAGCCGCGGTAGCCGCCATTGATGAAGACACTGCCGAAGAAGCGCTGGACCTCATTGAAGTGGAATATGAGCCGCTGAAGGCCGTGTTTGACCCCATGGAGGCTATCAAAGAGGATGCCCCCGTTATACATGATGGAGTCGACCTCAATATCAATGCGACGCGTCACATTGAATGGGGCGATGTTGATGAGGCATTCAAACGCTGTGACCACGTGCGGGAGGATAGATTCTATTGCTCGCCGCAGGCGCACGTGTGCATGGAGACCCATAACACCGTATCCAGCTTTGGACCCGATGGCAAGATGACGGTGTATGCGGCTACCCAATCCTCCTACTACACTCAAGCGCTGATGGCCGGGATGCTTGGCCTGAGGGAGAGCGACGTGCGGGTTATCAAGCCTCACGTCGGGGGTGGCTGGGGGTCCAAGTTCGAACTCGATTCTACCCAGTTCTGCTCGGGCTTGCTGTCCATGAAGCTGGGGAGGCCGGTGAAGATCGTGCTTACCCGCGAAGAGGAATTCACCGCCACCAAGCGGCGCACTCCAATGTACTACAATGTCAAACTCGGCGCCAGCAGGGACGGCGCTCTCCTGGCCAAGGAAGTCCGAGTCATCACGGAAGGCGGCGCCTATACTTCCATGGGTCCCACCACACTGTACCTGACGGGATTCTTTTCATCATTCCCCTACAGGTTTCCGAACTATCGCTATGATGGCTACCGCGCCTACACGAACACCGCGCCCACGTCCGCCATGCGTGGCTTTGGCGCCCCCCAGGCTACCTTCGTCATGGAGTCCCAGCTCGATATGATAGCGGAAGACCTGGGGATTGACCCGGTCGCCATCAGACGCCTGAACATGATGACGCCCAACTACGAGGTCCCCGGCCAGGCTTACATACAAAGCTGCGGGGTGCTCCAGTGTCTGGGGGAAATCGAACGATACGTCAAGAGGCGTGGGCAGTTGCCTCCCAATCATGGCATCGGCCTGTCGGCCTATGGCTTTGTTTCGGGAGGTATCTTCAACTGGTTTGACACGCCGTATGCCTTCTCCGCGGCCATCGTCCGTATCAACATTGACGGCAAGGTTGATCTCTACACCGGCGCTTGCGATATCGGCCAGGGATCAAACACAACCTTGAGCATGATTTGCGCCGAGGAGCTCGGTGTGCGCCTGGAGGACGTCAGGATCATCGCCGCAGATACCGGGACCTGCCCTCCGGACCTCGGCGCCTGGGCCAGCAGGGAAACCCTGATGAACGGAAATGCGGTCAAGATGGCGGCGGCTGAGGCCAAACGCCAGCTTCTGGAAGTTGCGGCTGCCAAGATGGGGTCGAACATTGTATATGATCTTGATATCAAGGACCGCTGGATCCATATCGCTAACCGTCCGGAGCGCGGCCTATCCTATTTCGATGTAGTCAAGGATGCCATCAGGGGCAAGGAGGGCCAGGCCATCATGGGTCGCGGGCACTACACCCCGCACCGCAAAGGCATGATCTCACCCGCCTACAGTTTCGGCGTCCAGGCCGTCGAGGTCTCGGTTGACCCGGAAACAGGGAAGGTCAAGCTCCTTAATGCTGTCACCTCTCATGATAGCGGCACCGTCATCAATCCGGTCGGATGCGACGGTCAGCTAGAGGGAGCCATAAGCATGGCCGGGGGCTACGGCTTCTGCGAAGACCAGCCCATGGACAACGGCAAGCTCCTCAATCCGTCTATCGGCGACTATAAACTGATCCGCGCCCTCGACATGCCGGAAACAGAGATTCTGGTAGTCGATACCTGGGAGCCGGAGGGTCCGTTCGGAGCCAAAGAAGCCGGGGAAGGACTTACCACTCCTACCGCCGGGGCCATCGGAAATGCCATCGCCAAAGCGGTCGGAGTAAGGATAACGGACCTGCCCATAACGCCTGAAAAGGTGCTTAATGCCATTAAACACAAAGAAGAAAAAGGATCGACAACAGCCAGGAGGTAAACGATGAGCTATCGTTGCCCCGCGTGCATCAAGGTTTCGCCGACGGCGACAGACCTGGCCCGGCACATCATGGGCCGTGGAGATAAGGTCCACAGGGACTGGCTGGCTTCAAAAGGATTCAGGTTCTCGGACCTTCTCCGCGCCCAGATGAAGTCCTTCGGGGGGGAAGGTTATGCCGCCCTGTCCGGTTTGTTGGAAAGAGAAACCAGGGGTGAATACCGCGAAACGCATGAAATCCAGGAAGTACAATTGTGAGGGCCGCGTTGCCCCGGTCCTGTGGCTTGCACCTTCGGTGAACAAACGGGCAAGATGAAGGAGCGGGCAAGATGCCCGTTCGACCGGTTTCTGAGACAGGCTGGCCACTGTGCCCGTGAGCCCCGGTGGTGGGGTTGCGCCCTGACCGGGCCGGGCGCACAGGCGACTTTGGCTTGCTTTTGACCTCGCGGTGGTTGTATCATAAGCGTTGCGAACTCGAACGTCCCTGAGCCTTTGCTGCCCGCGTCCCACCAGGGCGATGGCCCGGGAAAATCCCCGTTAAGGAGCACCGTTGAGCGTCTATTCAGTAATCGGTAAAAGACTGCCGAATATAGATGGCTTTGAAAAAGCCACTGGCTCAGCCAAATACACTGTGGACATCACCCTGCCCAATATGTTGTGGGCCAAGATTCTCAGGAGCCCACACCCTCACGCCAGGATTCTCCACGTCGATACCAGCGGCGCAGAGGCCTTGCCGGGAGTCAAGCTGGTGGTGACCGGCAAGGATACCATAGGCAAAAAGATGGGGAACTGGCGGCGGTTCCCGGAGTTGTGCGACGAGCCGATCTTGTGCCGTGACAAAGTCCGCTTCATCGGGGATGCCGTGGCGGCCGTTGCCGCCGTTGACGAGGACACCGCCGAGGAGGCCCTGAAACTGATCAAAGTGGAGTACGAGCCTTTGAAGGCCGTGTTCGACCCGATGGAGGCCATCAAGGAAGACGCCCCCTGCGTCCATGACGGGGTTGACCTGAACATCAATGTCACCCGGCACATCGAGTGGGGTGACGTTGACGAAGGTTTCAAGCAGTGCGACCATATCCGGGAAGATAGTTTCTACTGCACGTCTATGGCCCATGTATGCATGGAGCCGCACAACACGGTGGCCAGTTTCGGCTACGATGGGAAGCTGACCATATGGACCTCGACCCAGTCTAACTACTTTGTCCAGGTGCTGCTGGCTGAGATGCTGGGCATTAAGGAGGGCGACGTCCGGGTGATCAAACCGCATGTTGGAGGCGGATTCGGCGGTAAGATGGAGCTCGACTCCGGCCAGTTCATCGCTTCCCTGCTCTCACAGAAGCTGCGTCAGCCGGTGAAGATCGTCTTCAGCCGCGAGGAAGTTTTCACCGCCACCAGGCGTCGCACGCCGATGTACTACATTAGCAGGTTGGGGGCGAAGAAAGACGGCACCATCCTCGCCCGGGAAGTCCGCGCCGTCACGGACGGCGGGGCCTACACTTCCATGGGCGCTACCACGCTGTACGTCACCGGGTTCTACTCCTTCTTTCCATATAAATACCCGGCCTATAGATATGACGGCTACCGCGTCTACACCAACATGCTTCCATCATCCGCGCTTCGCGGGTTCGGTGCGCCGCAGGCGTGCTTCGTGACCGAGTCCCAGATGGACCTGATGGCCCGCGACCTGGGGATAGACCCGATGGAACTGAGGCGCAAGAACGCAATGACCCCCAACTCGGTGATCCCCGATCAGGCCTTTATCCAGAGTTGCGGCATACCACAATGTATTGACAAGATAGACAAGTTCGTCAAGGACAAAGGTCAATTGCCACCCAACCACGGCATCGGCGTGGCTGGCTACGGGTTCAACTCCGGCGGCATTTTCAACTGGTTCGACACCCCCTATGCCTTCGGCGCAGCCACGGTCAAGATCAGTATCGATGGCAAGGTGGACCTGTTCACCGGGGCCAACGAGATCGGCCAGGGTTCCAATACCACCCTCTGCATGATCTGCGCCGAGGAATTGGGAGTCCAGCTCGAAGATGTCAGACTTCATACCGGCGATACCGCAACCTGCCCGCCGGACCTCGGCGCCTGGGCGAGTCGGGAGACTTTCATGAATGGCAATGCGGTCAAAGCCGCGGCCGCCGACGCCAAACGGCAACTGCTGGAGTACGCCGCCGGTAAGCTCGGTCCCAACATAGTCTATGACCTGGAGATTAGTCACCGCTGGGTTCATATCACCAACCGCCCGGAAAGGGGCATCTCCTATTTTGACGTGGTGAAAGAAGCCATCAGGGCCCGAGGTGGCCAACAGATCGTTGGCCAGGGGGAATATACTCCTCACCGCAAAGGCATGGTTTCCCCCGCTTTTAGTTTTGGCGTCCAGGCGGTGGAGGTGAAGGTTGACCCTGAGACCGGCAAGGTAACCCTGCTCAGCGCCACCACGGCCCACGACGGCGGCACAACGATCAATCCCCTGGGCGCCGAGGGACAACTGGAAGGCTCGGTCTGCATGTCGGGCGCCTACGGCTTCACCGAGTACTACCTGCACAAAAACGGGAAGATAACCAACTGCAATTTGCGAGATTACAAACCGTTCCGCGCCGCGGACATGCCGAAGATCAATATCCTGAACGTGGATACCTATGAACCGGAGGGCCCTTTCGGGGCCAAGGAGGCCGGCGAAGGGCTGGCCATTCCGACCCCCGGGGCGCTGGTCAACGCCATAGATAACGCCATCGGCGTGCGGATAAAAGAAATGCCGGTTACTCCCGAAAAAATCTTGAAGGCGCTTAAGGAAAAGGGGAAAGAGAAACAGGGCGAAAAGACCAGGAAGGGCAATAGGAAGTCCCGAGTACTGGTTTCCGTTTCCTGACCTGGAGGTTTACATTGAGCTATCACTGCAAGGCCTGTAATAAGGTTTCCACCACACCGGCCGACCTGGCCCGCCACATAATGGGGCGCGGCGACAAGGCCCACCGGGAGTGGCTGGCGTCCAAAGGTCTGAAATACTCCGAGCTGCTCACCGCGCAGATGAAGTCCTTTGGTGGAGAGGGGTATGCGGCGTTAACGAAGCTGGTGGAAAAAGAGACCTGGATGGACGATCAGCTCGTCTCGGCTAAGAGTTCGACCGGAGCGGATTAGGTCCGGACGAGGCCTCAACGTCGCGGGGCGTGTGGTCGATGCTCCCGACTGGATGGGGGAGCTAACACAAACGCACTAGATCGTGACGCATAGTGTCACACAAAGGGCACAATGAGGAATCTGTGTTGCGGAGGCGCTAACACCAGAGCACCGTACGTTGCCGTTCGCGTTCTTTGTGTCTCTGTGTTCTTGGTGTGAAAACGTGTTCCCTTGTCATCAGCAGGGCGATGCGGCATTTATTATTGCGTTCGTATTAGCGGGGTTACAGGCTGGGCCGCGCCCAACGAAGGCCGCTATTTCTTCCTGGCTTCGATGAGCCTGAAGATGTGTCCCAGGCGGGTGACTTTCTCCACCGACAGCCCGGCCGCGGTGACGTTGTCTACGGTCTTCCGGTTGATGTTGGCCATCATTCGCACCATGATGGGATTGAGGAGGTTCATTAGCCCGGCCACGAACCGGTTCTCACTTAGAACGTGCTCCAGCAGCACCACTTTGCCCCCCGGCTTTAAGACCCGTTTGATTTCAAGCAGGCCGCGGACCGGGTCCGGCACGGAGCAGAAGACGAAAGTCGCCGCCACGGAATCGAAGGTGTTCTCGGGGAACCCCAGCTTCTGAGCGTCCATCTGAATGAGTCTCACCTTCACCTGACGGGCTTTGGCTTTCCGGCGGGCGCGCTCCAGCATTTTTTCACTGAAGTCAATGGCGGTCAGTTCGGCGTTCTCAGGATAGTAAGGGAAGTTCTTGCCTGTGCCGGCGCCGATTTCGAGTATCTTCGTCCCCTCCACCCTGCTCCAGAGAAGCTGACGCCACCGGGCAAAGCGGGCCCGTTCGGCAAGCCCCTCCATCAGATCGTATAGAGGGGCTATCCGGTCATAGCGTTTGCGGGTGGCTTCAGTAGCTTTGGCATCCATATAGGTTTTTCTCCCAGAACTTCAGGCAATGTCGCGCACTGGCTTGGAACTTGCGAGTGCGGACGGCGTTTCTACTATTATAACAGGCAGACCATCGCACTATTCGTGCTATAATCCTGGATCAGGCATGGGCCGCGCGGAGTCGTACTGGCAATCGGGCTCCCACAGGCACGGCGGCCTGTGCTACTGCTGGGACGTACGGCGTGGGCACATTCTATTCTCGGTAGGAGATAACCAATAAGGAGGATTGGCCATGAGTGATCTAGATACCTTCATGCGGATTGTCAAAAAGCGGCGGTCGACGAGGTCGTTCAAGCCGGACCCCATCCCCGAGGATGCGTTGCGCAACATCCTGGACGCCGGCCACTGGGCAATGTCGGGAGGCAATGGGCAGCCCTGGGAGTTTGTGGTCGTCAAGGACGGTGAGACGAAGCGGAGGATTGCTGCGTTGCAGTCCGCCATACGGAAATGGACCGGCCCCCTGGAACTTTCCCGGACGCCGGAAGTGCGGCATCCCGGTGGTCTGGACAGGGGCGAGGGCCTGGCGCCGTTTGCGGTTGCCCCGGTGGTCATAGCGGTCCTGGGCGATCCGCGGACGCTCATCACTTCGGTGGTGGCCGCCAGCATCCTCACCGGGGAACGGGAGGTGTTCAATCACAACATGGCCAACGCCGCTATGGTCATGCACCTGGCGGCGACGGCCGCCGGGCTGAATTCGGAATGGATAAGCGTTAGCCCGGTCTGGGAAGGTTCTCTCAAGAACATTCTCGGCGTGCCGGAGCTCTACCGCCTGCCGGTCATGGTGGCGCTGGGCTACGCCGCGAAGGAGCCTAAGCCCGGATTCAGGAGGGACCTTGATGACATCGTCCACAACGAGAAGTACGACATGTCGAAGTTTCGCTCCTCCGAGGCCGTGCTGAGCTACATTGCGGAGATACACAAGAAGAGATAGAGTTAGAGATAGAGTGTTCATTGAGTTATTGGGTTATTGAGTTATTGAGTTATTGAGTTACCCGCCCCCCGGCTGCCGACTGCTTGACTGGTCACTGCTCGACTGCTTGACTGGTCACTGCTCGACTGCTTGACTGGTCACTGCTCGACTGCTTGACTGGTCACTGCTCGACTCCATTCTCGATCCACAACCGGTAGACCTCTTTCCTGGGCAGGCCGGTCTCCCGGGTGACCCTGGGCACGCCTTGCCTGGCCCTCAATCCCTGGCCCCGGTAGGCGGCCACCAACCGGCGCGCCTCTGCCGGAGAAGCGGAGGGGGCCTCTGCCGGTTTCCCGCTGGTGCCCTCGACCACCAGGGTAAACTCGCCCCTTGGACTCTGGAAGTGCGCCAGCGCCTTGCTGATGGTCCCGCGGAAGACCTCTTCGTGCAGCTTGGTTAGCTCGCGGCAGACCGCCAGCCTCCTGTCGCCCAGGACTTCGAGCATGTCGGCCAGGGCCGCCGCGATGCGGTGGGGGGCTTCGAGACAAATGACCGTTCCCGGTTCGGCCAGCAGCGATTGCAAATATCTCTTCCTCTCGCCCGGCCGGCGGGGGAGATAGCCGACATAGACGAACCTGCTGGTGGGCAGGCCGGATATCACCAGCGCCGTGATAACGGCGGACGGTCCGGGTACCGGGGTGACCGGTATGCCTTCCTGAATGCAGGCCGCGATCAGTTCATAGCCCGGATCGTTGAGCCCGGGCGTCCCGGCTTCGGATATCAGGGCTATGTCCTTTCCCTCACTGAGAAGATTCAGCAGTTGCGGCAGTTTGCTCCGTTTGTTCTGCTCGTGATAGCTCGTGATGGCGTTCTTCACGCCATGCCGGTTGAGAAGCAACCTGGCCTTCCGGGTATCCTCGGACGCCACGAGGTCGACTTCTGCAAGGAGGCGCAGCGCCCGGAGGGTGATATCCTCCAGGTTACCGATGGGGGTCGATACGATGTACAGCACTTCAGGACTCCTTTTCCGAGCGGAATCCAGAGTCCGGGAGCGCCGCATGCATTGGCGCTTCTGGATTCTTCTGGCAAAAATATTTACCCATATTTACCTTGAACCCCTTTTAATTTAGATTCCGCTAGTGTACAATATAAGGCGTCGGCAAGGGTGAGAGCGAGGGTGGTCATATCAAGGAGATTTCTGTTTGAAAGGCAGGAACATGGCCATGGACTATAAGCAAGCTGTAGACTACGTTCTGGGGCTTACCGACTACGAGAAAGTCCCGGCGGCCTACACCCCGGAAAACTATGATCTGAAACGAATGGAAACCCTGCTGGACAGGCTGGGCAATCCCCACCTGGCGGCAAAATCCATCCACATCGCAGGTACCAAAGGCAAAGGCAGCACCGCGGCCATGATGGCGTCGGCGCTTTCGTCCTCGGGTTTTGTCACGGGTCTCTTTACTTCTCCGCACCTCCTTTCGATAAGGGAACGGTTCAAAGTAGACGACAACTTCATAACCGAAGATGAGTTCACCGGCCTGGTCAAGACTATCCAGCCCCACGTGGAACACACCGACCGGCAGAAGGGCCACGGCAAGCTAACCACCTTTGAAGTCCTTACGGCGATGGCTTTCACCTATTTTAAGAGCAAGAAGGTACAGTTTCAAGTCATCGAAGCCGGATTAGGTGGAAGGCTGGATGCCACCAACCTGGTGCAGCCGGAAGTCTGCGTTCTTGCTCCCATCAGTCTGGACCACACTCAGATACTGGGCAACACCATCGCGAAGATAGCCGCCGAGAAGGCCGGGATAATAAAGAAGGGCAGCAAGGTGGTCAGCGCTCCACAGCCGGACGAAGCCATGAAGGTTATCGAGGATGTTTGCAAGGACAAGAAGGCCAGGCTGACCAAAGTCGGCGTTGACGTAACCTGGCAATTGAGGAAAGCCAACATGCGGTCTCAGTATTTCCAGGTGACCACCCAGGAAGCGACGTACAATCTGATCATTCCTCTGCTGGGCGGGCACCAACTGGAGAATGCTACGACGGCGGTTACCGCGCTGGAAGTACTGTCTCATGACTATCCGGCCATTAGCCCGCAGAGCATGGCCACCGGCCTGGCGCGCGTGTACTGGCCGGGGCGGCTTCAGATATTGCTCCGGCGGCCGCTGGTGGTTGCGGATGGCGCCCACAATGCCCAGTCCATGGCCCGCCTGAGGGAGGCCATCGGAAAGTCCTTCAGGTATGAGAAATTAATCATCATTATGGGGACATCGTTAGACAAGGACATCCACGGAATGGTGGAAGAGCTGGCGGGAATCGCCGACACGGTCATCGTCACCCGCGCCAAACATCCCAGGGCGATGGACCCGAAGAAGCTGGAAGCCGAGTTCGCGACCTACCGGATACAGGCCAAAGTGGAGACCTCGGTAGCCGACGCTGTCAAATATGCCCTCTCGGTGTCCGATCTCAGGGACCTGGTGGTGGCCACCGGCTCGCTTTTCGTCGTCGGTGAGACCATCGCCTACCTGGACCAGGTCGCCCCGCAATAATCCCGGATTACGCACGCGCCGGGTGGGGTTGTAGCCGTCCCGATTCATCGGGGGGGAGTGAATCGGACGGACAGGGCATACATAAACTGGGATTAAGGTCAGGGGGATTCCGGCGTGGTTGCCCGCTTGCCCGGGATAGCGGGCTTAGCTGGCTCAGAGGGATGCCGTGCGGCGCCTCTCATCGACGGCAGCTTGGCCAACGGGAGCATGGTGGGTTACTCCGGGTGGTGAATTCTGAATTCTGTTCCCCCTCACCCCACGCCCAGGGTTTCCGTTTCTTGCTCCGCTAGCATCGGGCCCATGATCCGCTCCATGGCCATGGTGTGACTGCAGGTATTCCACTTGTCGAAGAAGGCGCAGGTGCAATGCCAGACGCCGAGGTTATAGGTGACCAGGTAGTTGTTGTGCTCGCCGCGGAACTTCAGGCTGAAGCTCTGGAAGGTTACCCGGTTCTTCTCTTCCGCATACCGCTTGGCCTTTTCGATCTTCCCGATCAGACTGGATTGCATTTGTAACCTCCTGAAAAGAAAACAGGCGCCCCGATGTTAATCGGGACGCCTGTTCAAAAGTACATTTCCAGGGTGTTAACCTCCCCGTTAGCCATTTTGCCCTGCCAGTATTGCTTCCATCACTCCGATTATATAGCCTTCTTTGTTCTGCCGTCAACAGAAGGATTCGCAGATTCCAGATTGCAGATTGAAGATTCCCCGCCCCGGTCGAATTCGAAGATTCAAGATTGGAAGATTCCCCGCCCGGCCGAAGGGCGGGTGCCGACTAGCGCGGGCGGCGGTGCGGGCTAGTGACTACTCGCTACTGGCTACTCGCTCCTGTCTTCGGCTGACCGGCGCGGCTTCCGTCTCTCCACTCGTGCCCGCAACTGTTGCATCTCCATCTCCTCTTCAGGATTGGAATCACGAAAGCCCCGTTCCCGAGCACGAGCAGCGCCAGCAACCAGCATATGAATACCGGACGGAGGTGAAAGGTCTCGTAGTGGATGGCGGCTGAATTGCATTTGGGACAGACGTCGCTGTCACCGGGACTGGCCTGGGGGAATTCTTGTTTGACAAAAAGGACCTGCGCTGCCGATGCCGCATCCGACTCCCGCACCTTCACCTTGACGCCGCCAATAGCATTTGAATATAGCCAGTTGGCGGTAACAGTGTATTCGTCAGCCACAAAAGACCAGATACCTTCGGATTCCAGTCTTGCCGAGACGACGTGAGCTTCTTCCGGATGAGAGAACGACGCGATGGTTACGAGGTTGTCAAGGCGGGGATTGTCATGCGAGGCAACACGGCCACGACGTGGCTGCAGTTCATCCACGAGATCCAGACCACAATCGGAGCACGCCTTCGCCCAGTCTTCGAACTCGTACCGGCATTTTGGGCAGAAAGGCAAAACGCACCCCTCTTGAGTCGGCAGCGTAGATATTTGTTCCAGAATGTTCCAGATTGAAGATTCCGCACCCCGCCGGTAGCCGACTGGCGACCGCCGGACACGGGGGTGCGGCGGGCGGCGGTGGTGCGAGGCTACTGGCTACTGCCCCCGGTGGGTTCGCGCAACCGCCCCGCAATCCCCACCCCCTTTGCGCTTAACCCACCCTACTCTGCTACACGCTACTCATTACTCATTACTCATTACTCATTACTCACTACTCCCTCACCTGCCCATTCCCATAGATAATCCATTTGTAGCTGGTAAGCTCTTTCAACCCCATAGGACCCCGGGCGTGCATCTTCTGGGTGCTGATACCGACCTCCGCTCCCAGGCCGAACTGTCCGCCATCGGTGAAGCGCGTACTGGCATTGACGTAGACCGCGGCAGCATCCACCTCGTTCAGGAAACGCTGGGCGGCGGTATAGTTCTCGGTCACGATGGCTTCGGAATGGCCTGACCCGTATTTGTCGATGTGTTCTATGGCCTCGTCCAGGGAGTCTACCACCTTGATAGCCGCGATGAGCGCCAGGAATTCCTTGCCCCAGTCCTGCTCGGTGGCGGGCGTGACCTTCAGGGAGGGAACGCCTGTCAACAGGCTGCGGGAACGTTCATCGCAGTGCAACTCAACCCCGGCCTTCCCGAGCTCCGATGCGATCTGCGGGAGGCCGTCGCTGGCGATAGACGAGTGGATGAGGACGGTATCCAGGGCGTTGCAGACGGTCGGACGCTGCACCTTGGCGTTATAGATGATGGCGGCCGCCTTACGGATATCGGCGCCCTTGTCGACATAGGTATGACAGACCCCTATCCCGCCGGTGATGACCGGCATGCGGGCGTTTTCCGCCACAAAGCGGATGAGGTCGGCCCCGCCCCGCGGGATGATGAGGTCGACGTATTCCCTCATGCGGAGCAACTGGCCCACCAGCGCCCTATCGGGATTGTCTACGAACTGCGCCGCACCGGCGGGAAGACCGGCTCCTGCGCAGGCGTCCACGACGACGGCCACCAGCGCCAGGTTGGACCTGATAGTCTCGCTGCCGCCCCGGAGGATGACGGCGTTGCCGGACTTGAGGCAGAGCGAAGAGATGTCGACGGTCACGTTCGGGCGGCTTTCGTAAATGGCGCCGACGACGCCCAGGGGGACCCGCTTCTTGCCGATTTGCAGCCCGTTGGGCAGCGTCCTCATGTCGAACACCTCCCCCACCGGGTCGGTGAGGGCGGCGACGGTCTTCACGTCGGCCGCCATGCCCTGGAGCCGGGCCGGGTTCAGCATCAGGCGGTCGAGCATGGCCGCGCCCATTCCCCCTGCCTCGCCCTCGGCATAGTCCTGCCGGTTGGCGGTAAGGATTTCGTCCTGCCTTTTCGTCAGGGCTTCGGCGATATTCAGCAGCGCCTGGTTCTTGACCGCCGTAGGCGTAAACGCCAGCTTCTTCGCCGCCGCCCGGGCAGCCTGAGCTTTGGTTTCGAGATATTCGTTTCGATTGTTCATGGGGTTCTCGGCGCAAAATAGCAAATATTTGATTGAAGAAGCCACCGTTAGCCTAACCACCGCACTCTTAAACACTGTTCTATTTCACCAAGTTGGCGCGGGGGAAATTTCAACGGGGTAAGATCCCTGGCATTGCTTCGCAAACAACTCAAAATCCTTGCGCTGAAATGCGCCTTCTTCCAGTTCCGCCGGCTCACCGGCCTGAACACGATAGTCCTTTATGAACTTCTCAAGCTTGTTCCAGCATCTCACGAAAGTTCCCGCCCAATTGTCTATCACATAGCGCGGATCTAGCAGGCCTTGTAAGCAAAGATAAGAAATGTTTTGGAGTCCCGCTCCAACCTGGTCCGCCACGGCACGTTGGCTATCGTTCCAGGATTTAAAGTCGTCTGGATACGCATATACTTGGTGCCATTTTGGCCTTAGGTCCTGCATGAGGTCGTAAATCTCAAGCAGAACTGAGGCTGAACGCGCTTTCGCGGATTCCTCCACCGACTTCCGAAGGCTTTGCCACTGCACCAAAGCAAATATTGCCAGGCCTACGGTCGCAAAGGCCGTGACTCCCGTTGCCACATTGACAATCATGCTGGTCTGTTCCATTGGTGGCCGCCTTTCCCCCAGGGTGCATTCATGGGGCCTGAAAGATTAACGTCAAGCCTATCGCCACTTCCCAAAACTCTAGCGTCCGTCGCGATAGGGGAAGGACTGTGGCTAGACTGCCAAGTCTGTGTCTTCTCCTGCCTTCCGTTTCTGTATGTTCGCTTTCGCTCTGAGGTCCTCCACCAGCTTCCGAACAAACTTGACATCTTCTTCAGACAGTCCCCGTACGTCCATGGTATCGGGCATCTTCTTTCTCGTCGCTGTGAGTCATGCCTACAGCAATGTTCGGCCAACGATATTAGGCGATGCCCTCCTTCTTAGTGTCAGCCAATTCCATGATGCCCTTAGCCGCTTTCTCGGGAATGGAGAACACGGTGTGATGGAACGAGTACTGGGCTCCGAGCTTCTGATAGATTTCCCGGGCGTGAACAGCTTTTTCAGGCGCTGTGTCCGGGTCCACTTGCCAGTCAAATTGGACTGGCACAAAGTACTCGTCAAGTTTCTTCTTAGCGTGGGTGGTCCGTTTGTAATCATCCGATGTTCTGCCGTATGCGATCACACCGACACGATTATGGTATAGGAAAACCGTGTCCCCCTTCTTGATGCGCTTGATGCCCCCCTTGGGTCTTCCCCATGCGGCCGCCTTGTGCTGTGTGAGCATGTCCTTGTAGTCCTCCGTGCTCCACGTCAGATTCGTGTTGACCACGAAATATCCCTCTTCCCCTTCAGGAATTACTTCGCCTTCAGGATTGTAGGGGTTGAACTCTAAGATATTCTTCCCGCCAACAGAATAGACCCTGTATATAAGGCTTTCTATTTTGAGACCCTTGTGCTGCCAATACTTGATAGCGTTTCTAGTATCTGCATCAATGCCATTCGTTACCACGACAAAATGCTGTTCCCGGTTGAAGTCGGACGTTGCCAGCTTAGCCTTGAGCGATTCGCTGAAATACTCGTAGTGCTTTGTCGCTAGCTCAAGTTCCTTGCTTCCTTCGTACTTTCTCAGCATATCTTGGAGATCCTCATAGGAATATTGCCCGTAGATCTGGCCGTATCTGAGTACTTGAAGCAGATTCTCTTTGTCTGCTTTCCATCTTTTCAGTTCGAATATATGCAGATCTCCGTTCTTATCCAGTGCGTAGATGTCAGCCGCCTCTTTTCCCGGCTTCTCTTGATCCAAAACCATGAGCTGGCTTTCAGGGATGATAGTCGTTATGTTTCCGGCCACGAGATTCTCCAGATCCTTTTCATTCCACCCAATCCCGGCCAGCGAGCCTCCTTTGACGGGCTGAATCTCCGTCTTGTTAACTTCTGCCAAATAGAAGAGCATATGGCACCTCCGAACAGAATATTGTGAGCGCACACCGCGGCAGCGGAATATCGCGTGAGCATCTTCACGAGCCCTCTCGAACTGCTACGCGGTTTGTCGGTGCGGCTTTTCACAGGACAACCAGGTTGTTCTTGTGCACTACGTCGTCGCCATATTCGTTGCCTGGGACAGAAGGGCTTTGTCCGGGATGGCTGCCCACAAACATGTAATGGCTCAGATCTCCATGCAAATGCTGCTCATAGCACGGCGCGCTGGCGCATTTCATGCGCTGGCAGCTTCAAGTTCGACTATTATTTTGTTCTTCAGTGCTGTGGCGTCGTACTCAAGGGAGTCGGGGATATCTTCTTTGGCAAGATGGGAATAGTCCTGAAGTATTTCGCCCACAGTGAGGCCGGAGGCACGCAGTTTGAGTATGAACTCCACAGGTATTTTTGTCCCCCCGATAACGGGGTTTAGCACCGAGGTCGGACGGATTGACGGTTATTCTTTCAACCATGGGTGACCCATTTGCCTCTGGCTGTCAATGATATGACAAAACAGAGTTACCGTCAACACGCCCGCCCGCGTGTTTCCAGGTTTCCGCATTTTCCGTCACGCCTCAAAAAACATGTTCCGCATGTTAACCTTCAAAATAATATAATCTTTTCATATTCAACAGGGGAAAAGATATGGAAACAGCAAAAGAGGAAGTTAGCAGACTTCTCGCTCGCTTACCAAATGGTTGTTCGCTGGAAGATGTCCAATATCATCTTTATGTCCTTCAAAAGATCGAGCGCGGCTTGAAAGATGCGGCAGAGGGAAGGGTTTACTCACAAGAAGAGGTTGAGAAGCGAATGGCAAGATGGCTCAGAAGGTAGTCTGTTCGAGTGAAGCCATTGAAGACCTCGATGCGCTTCTGGAAAAGGGAATCGCAGGTCAGGTGCGGGGAGGAGTGAAGAAGGTCACAATATTACCAGGTTATTCTTGTGCACCACCTCGTCGCCGTACTCGTGGCCCAGGACGGAAGCGATCCTGTCGGAATGGCTGCCCATGATGGCCCGGACCTCTTCGCAGCCATAGTTGCTGACGCCGTACCCAATACGCTTCCCGGCGGCATCGACTATCTCAACAGTATCGCCCCGAGAAAAATGGCCTTCTACCTTTTGAACTCCGGCGGGAAGCAGGCTTTTGTTCTGGCGGGTTAACGCCCTGCCCGCGCCGTCGTCAATGCCCAGCTTCCCCCGCGAGGCGAGGCCGCTGAGCAACCAGCGCCGGCGGCTTTCCAGGGCGGTGGCCGTAGGCGGGAAGTAGGTGCCGATGGCTTCACCCGTCACCAACCTGATCAGCACGTCCGGGATGCAACCATTGGTGATGACCACCGCGACCCCGGAAGCCGTGGCCAGCTTGGCCGCTTCCAGCTTGGTAATCATGCCCCCGGTCCCCCGGTGGTCGGCCGAGCCGCCCGCCAGACGCTCCAGTTCGGCGTCGATGACCTCAACCCTGGGTATTAGCTGCGCCTTCGGGTCTTTGTGGGGGTCGGCGGTATAAAGGCCGCCGATGTCGGTGAGAATCACCAGCAAATCGGCGTCAACCAGGTTGGCCACCATGGCGGAAAGATTGTCGTTGTCCCCGAACTTTGCCTCCCGGATTTCATCAATAGCCACCACATCATTCTCATTGACGATGCCGATGACCCCAAGTTCCATCAAAGCGAGCAGCGTGTTCCTCGCGTTCAAATAGCCGTGCCGGTCGGCAAGGTCGGCCCTGGTCAGCAGTGCCTGGGCCACCGTGACGCCGTGCCAGTCGAAAAGCTGCTCGTAAGCGGACATCAGGCGGCTCTGCCCGACGGAGGCCAGCACCTGTTTGAAGGGAACGTCGCGTCTCTCTGTCCCCGTCCCTAGCCTGTGGCGGCCGGCAGCGATGGCGCCCGAAGAAACGATCACCTGCTCGATGCCCTGCTGTTTCAGCCTGGCCACCTGGCTGACGATGCCGGACATCACCTGGAGGTCCAGCCTGTCGGTACCGGCCGTGAGCAGGTTGGTGCCGAGTTTAATGACGATACGATGCATAATGGAAAAAATCCGAAATCCGAATCTCTAGGCGCTAAACAAATTCCAATACCGAAATCACGACCCCAGGAACCCGCTTTTCATTCTCGCACAAAGACACAAAGGCACGAGGGTACAAGGTTTGTCCATGATTTCACTGAGGATTGTGTTCTTGAGGAATCATACCAAACGTAGCGGAGACCTTTATGGTCGCCGGTGGATGACAGGGGCAAGCCCTGTCGCTACGGTTCCCATATCACGCCGGCGGGATTCCCTTACCCAGGCCGCAACCTTTTCCGGGCTCTCCCATCCCGGGTGCTTCTCGGCGGAGAGGATTCCGGCGGTCTTCTTCAGGGCCTCGTCCAGGGTCCTCCTTTTCAGCTTCTCGCGGATAGCTTCTTCAACGAATCGGCTCCGCTTTCTTTTGCCCACCGCGTTGTCGATTTCCTCTACCAGGTTGTCAGGCAAGATAACGTGGGTGCGCATTCGCTTGCTCCGTGTCCAGGCACTTGATAAATAGATTATACACACGGGTGTGGGAGGTGTTCAAGGGTTTGTATGCGGCAACGGCTTTGGTCTATAATACGCGGGAAGACGCCTGCCGCGCGCTTTCTGGTTGGCGAAGGCGCACCCGCAAAGGGTGCGGCTAGGGTCTGAATAGCCGACCGCCCGTTTGCGCCACGCTTTAGGGGGCGCGAAGGCCCACCGTTAAATCCCCCTTAATCCCCCTTTTTCAAAGGGGGGGAGGAAAGTTTCAAAGGGGGAAGAGGAAAGAGAGCAATTTTCTATGGCCAAACCTACCCGGTATACCCCTGAGATGGAGAGGGACTATCTGGAGAAGGGATACTGGATCAAGACCACTTTTGCCGAGATATGGGACAGGAATGCCCGGCAATTCCCCGACAGAGAGGCCGTAGTGGACTCCCGAAACCGGCTCACCTGGGCGCAGGCGAAGCAATGGATAGACCGGCTGGCCCTGGGCTTCCTGGACATGGGCTTCAAGAGGGACGAACTGATAGTCCTGCAGTTGCCCAACAGCGTTGAACTGACCCTGCTTCGCGTCGCCTGCGAGAAGGCCGGGCTCCTGTCTCTGCCCATCATGCGGACGTTCCGGGAAAAAGAGGTGGAATATGTTCTCAAATATACCCAGGCCAAAGGGATAGTGACTCCGGTAGCATTTCGCGACTTCGACTATGTTAAGATGCTCGACGACATCAAAGGCGGACTGCCCGATTTGCGGCATATTTTCACCGTGGGCGATACCGCCCCTGCTGGTACCACCTCGATCTGGCAGATGGTGGAAACGCCGGTGGAAAAGGAATACCCGGCGGGCTATCTTAACCGCACCGGCATGCCCTTCAACGAATTCAGCCTGGTGTTTCTCACCAGCGGCAGCACCGGTTTCCCGAAGTTCGTGGAGAATCCGGTATGTTCGATAACCTGCCGGGAGAAGTGGATCGTCGATCACCTGAAGTTCACCCAAGACGATATCTTCGCCATCGTTTCGCCCACGGCGGGAGGCGCTAACGGTAGGTCCTACTGCAGCGCTCCGATGGTGGGGGCCAAAATCGTCAACATGGAAAAGTGGGATGCCGAAGACGCTTTGAAGCTCATCGAGAGGGAGCAGGTCACTATCTTTCCCACCGTGCCTGCCATGCTGACCATGATGTTGCGCGTCCCGAATTTCTCGAGATACGATTTGAGTTCTCTCAAGCTGATCTTCAGCATGGGATCGGTGCTACCCTACAATATAGGGCTCGAGGTGGAGCAGAAGATGGGAGGAAAGCTGATTCAGAACTACTCATCCATCGACTGCTCGGTGGCCTGCATGGGGGGCCCGGACGACCCCCAGGATAAACGCATTCTGACCGCGGGCCGTCCCTATGCCTGGGCCGAAGTGAAATTGCTCGACGACAATGACCGGGAGGCGCCCCTCGGCAGCGTCGGCGAGGTATTGCTGCGGGGGCCCGCCGGGGCGTCCGGCTATTTCAGGGACCCGGAAGCCACCTGGAAGGCCTGGAGCAAGGACGGCTGGTTCAGGATGGGGGACCTGGCGAAACTGGACGAAGAGGGGTATTTGACCATCGTCGGCCGCAAGAAGGACATGATCATCCGGGGAGGCCAGAACATCTATCCTGTAGAAATAGAGAACATCCTGGTCACCCATCCGAAGGTGCTGAGCATCGCCCTGGTGGGCATGCCTGATACGGTCCTGGGGGAAAAGGCGTGCGCCTACATTGTTCCCAAAGAAGGTCAGACATTTACCTTCGAGGAGATGGTGGCGTTTCTGAAAGAAAAGGGCATTGCCGGCTTCAAGCTGCCGGAGAGGCTGGAGGTCATAGACAGGATGCCCATGGTGGCCGAGGGCCAGAAAATAGACAAAAAGACCTTGATGGCGGATATTGCAGCAAAGCTGACGGCATAGAGTTATTGGGTTTTTGGGTTTTTGAGTTGCTGTCCCTTGCCAACTTGATGGCTTTGCCCGGCGGTGGGGCGGGGAACTCAATAATTCAATAACCCAATAACTCAAAGAACGTGGAGAGACATGGCCAACCCATCCCGCTTCACTCCCGAAATGTATCAGGAATACCGGAGCAAGGGGTACTGGACCAGCACCACCTTTGCCGATGCGTGGGATGATAACGCCCGGCGGTATCCGGACCGCGAGGCCGTGGTCGATTCAAAGACAAGACTCACCTGGGCGCAGGCCAAGGAGTGGATCGACCGGCTGGCCATCGGATTTCTCGAACTCGGCTTCAGAAAGGACGACGTGGTGGCGGTGCAACTCCCGAACAGCGTCGAGCTGACGCTCCTGAGGGTAGCTACCGAAAAAGCCGGGCTCCTGTGCGTTCCCGTGCTGCGGACCCTGCGCCACCGGGAGATGGAGTACATTCTCAATCTCACGGGGGCGAAGGGCGTGGTGGTCCTGCCCGAGTTCCGCGGCTTTGACTACCTGAGCATGGTGGAGGAGATGCGGCCCAGGTTGCCGGCGCTGACCCATGTCCTTTTTGCCGGAGACCGGACGCCGCCGGGGGCGATTTCGATACGGGAAATGGCGGCCCGCCCGGTGGAAACGCGCTACGCCCCGGACTATTTGAATGAAACGAAGACTCCCTGGAACGAGTTCTCAACCATTGCCCACACCAGCGGCACCACCGGCTTCCCCAAGTTTGTCGAATACCCCGTTTGTTCAACCATGAGCCTCGGTCATGGCACCCTACGGGCGTACGGTCTCACTGAAGACGACATCGTCGCTGCCCTCAGCCCGGCGGCCTATGGACCGAGTGTGATTGCCCACGTCTGCGCTCCCATAGCCGGGGCGAAGATCGTCATGGAGGAGCATTTCGAGGCGGAGGATGCTCTCCGGCTCATCGAAAGCGAGAGGGTCACGGCCATCGGGGTAGTGCCGGCCCAGCTAGCGATGATGACGGCCTGTCCGAATTTCGACCGTTACAACCTGAGCACGCTACGCCTGGTCCGCTGCACCGGCTCTCCCCTGCCTTACCACGTGGCTTTGAACGCCGAGGAGAAGATGAAGGCGAAGATTGTGCAGTGCTATGGCGCGGTTGATTTCAGCACCATCTCGGGCAGTTCGTTTTTCGATTCTCAGCAGGTCCGGATTACGACCGTGGGCAGACCCTATCCGGGCAACGAGGTCAGACTGGTCGATGATTCCGGCAAGGAGGCCCCGCCCGGGGAAGTGGGCGAGGTCTGGGCAAGGGGGGCGCACAGCGTGTCCGGCTATTTCAAAGACAGGGAATCAACGGAACGGGTATGGGAGGGGGGATGGTACCGGACAGGCGATCTCGGGAAGTTCGATGGGGAGGGCCACCTGATGGTGGTGGGGCGGAAGAAGGACCTCATCATCAGAGGCGGGCAGAACATCTACCCGGCGGAGATCGAAGCCTTGCTGGTCACCCACCCGAAGGTCGCTACTGCCGCCGTTGTCGGCATGCCGGACGATGTGCTGGGTGAAAAGGCCTGCGCTTTCGTGGTACCCAGGGGGGAGCCGGCGCTAACCTTCTCAGAGATGCTCTCGTTCCTCAAGAAACAGGAAATAGCCCCTTTCAAAATCCCGGAGAGGCTGGAGCTGGTTTCCCGGCTCCCTATGGTCGCCGATGAACAGAAGGTGGACAAGAAACTGCTGATGAAGCAAATAGCGGACAAACTGGCGGCGGAAAAGCGTTCATAAGGTTTGTAAGGTTCAACAGGATCGGAAAGTCTGAAGGTTTGAAGGTTGCACGCAGAAAGGGAAATGATGCCGCTGTCCGCGGAACTTTCCAACCCTCGAAACTTCCAACTTCTTAACCTTCCAACTTTCCAACCTTATGAACTTTATAAGCTTTATGAACCCGCTTGGTCCCCTTCACAATCGCCGGCGTCTGGTGTAAGATTGCCTGCTGGGGTGCTCTGTCAACAGAATTTAGTTTAAGGAGGAAAAGCGAATGGCAAAAGCCCCGAGTCCCAGGATGCCCCGGGTCGCCCGGGTTGCCAAGGTTGACCAGTTAATGCCGGTTGCCAGGGACATGGTAAGCCGGACGGCGGCGAATATGTATGAAGGGATCGAGATCCACAAAGGCCAGAAGGTGTTGTTCGTGAACGATACCACGGCCGACCAGCTTGTAGTCCAGGCGCTGTCCGCGGCGGCCCTGGAGCGGGGCGCTCATGTCGATGTCATTACCCTCGAGGGCTTCCGCGGGCTGAAAGACCCGGGGGAAATGCTGGACAACATGTTCTCCAACAACTGGTATCCAAAGTGGGTGTGGGACGCGGCCAATAACTATGACATAGTGCTGCTAATGGCCTTCATCAAGTCTGCCCATACCCCGCTCCCGGACCTGCCCAACAAACCAGAGGTGGACAACTGGGAGATTACGGCTGACCTCATGCTGTCCGACTACGAGAAATTCCCTGTCGAGCTACGGAACGCCATCGACGAAGTGGCCTGGGCGAAGCTATTCAATTCTACCAGCGTGAAGTGGACCGACCTCGAGGGGACCGACCTGACCATAAAGCTGACTGCGAGGGATTGGGAGGTCGCCACCCAGCGATTGCTCAAGCGGACCGGTAATCCTTACACGCACGGGCACCTTATGCTGCCGGCGCCGACGACGGAGATGAATGGCGTTTGGGCTATCAGCAGTATCACCTTTGGCGGCCCGGTGCCGCGGACAACCATGACTGTGGAAAGAGGCAGAGTGGTCAAGGTGCAGGGTGGTGGCAAGTACGGAGAAAGGTTGCGGCAGAGCTTTGCCAACAACAAGGACCTGTTCAAGTCGAAATGCCCGGGTCCCGGGGTTAACTGGATCACCACCATCGGCATCTGTACCAATCCCAGCGCCCGGCGTTCGCCTTTCTTTGACGAACTGGAGGGGTCGGCCCGAGTTTGTGCCTGGACCTTCGGCCACCGCCGCTCCGGCGTCGTCCACACCTCCGTCGGGGAGGGACTGATTTCTCCAACCTACAAGATAATACGCCACATGGATAACTTCTTCAGCACGCTGGTCACGGATAAGGGTATCGTTATCGAGAATGGCCATCTGACCGCCCTTGATGACCCGGGCGTGCGTAAGCTGGCTGAGAAGTTCGGAGACCCGGCCAAGCTGCTGAGGGAGGTCTGGATTCCCGCGGTGAAGGGTGTGAACGCCTAGTGGCTGCGGTGGTTGGGTGGTATCACAGGCCACCGCGCCTGTGAGCCATGGAATTCTATCACGCTCGAGAACGCGGCGCCGCGCCTGGGAGGTTGAACCAAGCCCAGGGGTGTGTTAGGCGTCCCAATGCAGCATCGGGACGCTTAACACACCGTTCACCGGTTATTCCCCTGGTGGGGTTCGCACAGCCACCCTGCTTCCCCACCACCCTTCTGTGCTTAACCCACCCTACGAGCTGTTTGATCTCGACGCGTCGGGACAAGGGGTATTGCTACGGATTGGGTCGGGGCGGAGAGGGATGGCTTTTTGTGCTATAATTTTTTCAGCAGGTCTGTATACATCCGGAGATTCGCTGTTTGGAAACCGTAATACTGGAAAAAGCCGGCGGCATAGCTACCATCACGTTGAACCGGCCGGAAAGATTGAACGCCATAAACGACGAGCTTCTGACGGATTTCAAGGACGCGTTGCGGACGGTGGCCGGGGACGGTGAGGTGAGGGTGGTGGTGGTGACCGGGGCGGGAAGGGCTTTTTGCGCCGGGGGTGATTTCCGTTTCGGCGAGGTGAAATCAGGGAAGGTTTCCCTGAAGGAGGCGGAGGACATGCGGTTGCTGTATGGGGACATACGGGCCGGACGGTTGCCGCCGGAATCTTCCTCGGTATTCATCGACCTCATGAGGTTGGCGAAGCCGACTATCGCCATGATAAACGGCGATGCCATCGGTGGAGGATTGGACCTGGCGCTGTGTTGCGACATGAGGACCGCTGCGGCGGAGGCGAGATTGTCGGTAGGCTTCACCCGGATCGGGCTGACTCCGGATTCCGGAGGGACGTGGTTGCTGCCGCGCTTGATCGGACTGGGACGGGCGCTGGAGCTGATTCTGACCGGGGATTTCTACAGCGCGGAAGAGGCGTTCCGCCTGGGAATTCTCAACAGGGTCGCCCGTGGAGAGGACTTGAGAAGGGAAACCTATGCCCTGGCCTCGAAGCTGGCCGAAGGTCCCCCCATCGCCCTCCGGCTGTCAAAGCTGCAGGTCTACCAGGGCCTGGGAATGGACTTCGAGGCGGCGATGACGGCGGCCGCCGCCTATTTGGGAGTGGCCGCGGCGTCTGAGGACCATCTGGAAGGCATAAAGGCTTTCATAGAAAAGAGAAAACCAAATTATCGAGGGGCGTAGCGACAGGGCTTGTCCCTGTCGTTGACGACACCCGCAAGGGGTGTCGCTACGGCCAAAGATTGGGGAGAACCGATTTTGGACGAACTGAAGATCTTTTCCGGCAATGCCCATCCGGCCCTCGCCAGGGCGACCTGTGAATACTTGAACGTGCCGCTGGGCTCGGCCAGGATATTCAAGTTCAGTAACGAAAACATCTTCGTCCAGATACTGGAAAACGTGAGGGAGAGGGACGTTTTTATCATCCAGCCTCTGGCTTCGCCAGTGAATGAGAACCTGGTGGAGTTACTGATCATGCTGGACGCCTTTAAGAGGGCGTCGGCCGGCAGGATTACCGCGGTGGTTCCCTACTATGCTTACGGCCGGACAGACAAGAAGGACCAGCCGCGGGTACCCATCACCGCCAGGCTGATTGCCGACCTTCTAACGGTGGCCGGCGCCAACCGTCTGCTGACGGTGGACCTGCACGCCGGGCAGATTCAGGGCTTCTTCAATATCCCGGTCGATGAATTGACTGCCCTTTACCTTCTGGTCAATTACTTCCGCAACAAGCAGTTGCAGGACCTGGTGGTGGTTGCCACCGACATCGGCATTACCAAAAGAGCGAGGGATATGGCCGAAAGGCTGAAAGCGCCACTGGCAATCATCGCCAAGAGGCGCATCGACAATAGTGGCAAGAGCGAGGCGATAACGCTCATCGGGGACGTCAAAGGGATGCGGGCGCTGACGATAGACGACGAGATTGACACGGGCGGATCGCTTAACAACGCCGTCAGCCTTCTCATCGATAACGGGGCCGTGGAAGTTTCGGCCTGTTGCACCCACGCTGTCTTCTCCGGACCGGCTATCAAGAATCTGGCGGCAAACACGGCAACGGAAATCGTCGTGACCGACACGCTGCCTCTGGGTCCCGAGAAAAGGCTGCCAAAGATAACCTCGTTGTCCCTGGCGCCGTTGATAGGAGAAGCCATCAGGAGGATTCACAAGGGGACCTCTGTGGGAGCGCTTTTCGAATGATGAACCCCGGTACCGCAGGCCACCGTGCCTGTGAGCCTCGGTCCACATACTTGATGGCGACCGGCCAGCCGGGCATGGCAGATTGCACAGAGAATGTCATTGCGAGTCCCGATATCGTCGGGACTCGCAATGACATTTGTTGCTTACCAGAGACTAAGATATGTTTAAATGGTTAGGAAGCCTGCTGGACTCCAACGAAAAACAGGTCAGGAAGCTGGAGCCGGCAGTCGAGCAGATTAACGAGCTTGAGCCTCGTTACAATGGATTGACCGATTCGGATCTGCGGGACCAGACGCAGGTACTCAAGCAGAGGATCGCTGACGGCGAGACCCTGGATGACCTGCTGGCGGATGCCTTCGCCGCTGTGAGGGAGTCAGCCCGGCGGGCGATAGGGCAGCGGCATTTTGACGTGCAGCTCATGGGAGGCATTATCCTGCACCAGGGCAAGATCTCGGAGATGAAGACCGGTGAAGGTAAGACCCTGGTGGCCACGCTTCCTCTTTACCTGAACTCGTTAACCGGTCGGGGCTGCCACCTGGTGACCGTGAACGACTACCTGGCCAAGCGTGATGCGCGGTGGATGGGGCCGATTTTCCATGCCCTCGGCGTCGGCGTGGCCACCATCCAGCACGAAGCATCTTTCATCTATGATCCCGCCTTCGAGGGCGCCGATCCCAGGTGGCAGGGCCTCCGGCCGGTCACCAGGCTGGAGGCGTACCGTGCGGACATCACCTACGGTACCAATAACGAGTTCGGTTTTGACTACCTGCGGGACAACATGGTCGTAGACCTCTCGCAGATGGTGCAGCGTCCCCTGTACTATGCCATCGTGGACGAGGTGGACAACATCCTGATCGACGAAGCCCGGACGCCATTGATTATCAGCGGCGCCGCCGAGGAACCCGCCCAGAAATACTACGCCTTCGCCCGGATGATGCCGCTGCTAGTTAAGGAGGAGGATTACACCGTAGACGAAAAGCTCAAGACGGTAGCTCTGACCGAGGCCGGTACCAACAAAGTGGAAGGGAACCTGCGCCGTCTGGGGCTGCTCAAGGCGCCCAGCCTTTACGATCCGGCCAACTATACCCTGACGCACTACCTGGAAGCAGCCTTGAAAGCCCAGGTCATCTTCAGGAGGGACCGGGACTACGTGGTGAAAGACGGCCAGGTGATCATCGTAGATGAGTTCACCGGGCGACTTATGTTCGGCCGGCGCTATTCCGAGGGGCTGCACCAGGCCATCGAAGCCAAAGAAAATGTGAAGATCCAGAAGGAAAGCGTCACCCTGGCGACGGTCACCTTCCAGAACTATTTCCGCATGTATGAGAAGCTGGCCGGCATGACGGGCACTGCGGCCACCGAGGCCGAAGAGTTCCACAAAATCTACAAGCTGGAAGTGGTGGTCATCCCGACGAACAAAGCCATGGTCCGCAAGGACCATGCGGACCAGGTTTACAAGAGCGAAGAAGGCAAATTCCGGGCGGTGGTGCGCGAGGTCGAAAGCCTGTATACCGAGCAGAGGCCGGTGTTGATAGGGACGGTATCCATCGAGAAGTCCGAGCACTTGAGCGAGATGATGAAGGTCAAGGGTATCCCTCACCAGGTGCTGAACGCCAAATATCACGAGAAGGAAGCCGCGATCATAGCCCAGGCCGGGAGGCTGGGGGCGGTCACCGTGGCTACGAACATGGCCGGACGCGGTGTTGACATAATACTAGGGGGCAGCCCCGAGGCCCGCGAGCGGCAGGACTGGGAAAACGAGCATAACACGGTGGTCGAAAAAGGGGGCCTCCACATCGTCGGCACTGAGCGGCACGAGGCGCGTCGCATCGATAACCAGTTGCGGGGCCGGGGCGGCCGGCAGGGAGACGCTGGAAGCTCTCGTTTCTTTGTTTCACTGGAGGACGATATCGTCCGCCGCTTCGGGGGCGACCGCATCAAGGGCTTGATGGAATGGGCCGGCATGGACGAGGAGACTCCCATCGAGCACGGTATGGTCTCCAAGGCCATCGAGAACGCCCAGGTGAAGGTGGAAGGCTATCACTTCGATATGCGCAAACACCTGGTGGACTATGACGACGTGGTGAATAAGCACCGCGAGATAATCTACGCCGAAAGGAAGAAGATCCTCAGCGGCGCCGACCTGAAGGCCAACATCCAGAACATGGTCCGCGAGGAAATCGAAGCGCTGGTCCATTCCTACCTGCTCGATGAAACCGGCGACAACTGGAATCTGGAGGGTCTGTGCAAGGACCTGGAAACCATCTTCAAGCTGACCCCCGAGCAGACCCCGCCGGCCCTCGCCAATTTGAAAAAGAAGGAAATCGCCGACCGCTTCATCGAATACGGCCAGCGTTATTACGAGGAGCGGGAAAAGGAAATCGGCGCCGGTGATATGAGGCTGATCGAAAGAATTGTCATGCTCCGCACCATAGATAGTCTCTGGGTCGAGCACCTGACCTCCATGGAGCAGATGAGACAGGGAATCGGCCTGGTGGCGGTCGGCCACACAGATCCGCTCATTGCTTACAAGAAAGAGGGTCATGCCCTGTTCCAGGGACTCCTTTCCAATATCAGGCATGATGTTGCCCACACGGTATTTCACCTGAACATTACCCGGGAGCCAGCCCCCTCCCGACCGCGCACCCCTATCACCGAGGGCAGGCAGGCAGAGCTCGGCAAGAGGCCCGTGGGGGTGGGAGGCAAGGTAGGACGAAATGACCCCTGTCCCTGCGGCAGCGGCAAGAAGTACAAGAAGTGCTGCGGGGCGCCGGCAGGTTCAAAGGTTTGAAGACCCCAACGTTGGAACCGCAGAGCTTTCTCGGTGCCCGGCTCCCCGGGAAGGGTCAGGAAAGGGCAGACGGACGCACTGTAGAGACATCCCTGAGACCGCTGCGCCGAGTGCAACGGAGGTGATTTCGCCGGTCGATGTTCTCTAGGAGCCTGGGTCACCAGTCATCGGCGGAATTAATTGTCTCTCGGACACTGTCGGCTTCTTCGATCGCGGTCTACCAACTCTGGCTGTTCACCCAGGAAAAGTGACTTAGTGACTGGGAATCGCCCCGCTAACAAGG
>JACQUA010000053.1 GCA_016210565.1 Chloroflexota bacterium | reverse complement strand
GGGGGCCAGGGTGGGAGGCCGGCGTGAACTGCTGGCGGACATGCTGCTGGGTTTTGGAGCGGCCATGGCGCTGGGGGCCTTGTTTGTGCTGGCCTATCTATCAGCCCAGTACCAGGCCTATCGCAACCCCTATTTTGCCGTTTTGGCGTTGCTCTGCGTCACCTTCATGGCGGTGGGATCGGTGATGCTGATCTGCGGCAGGCTGCTGGAACGCTAGCAGCCAGCGTGCCACAGTTGCCCAAAAGACAGTGGCACAGGCGTCCCGCCTGTGATGGGCCAACTCCGCCGCCGTTAATCCATTCGGTCAGAACAGAGCAGGGTGGGACACGGGTCGCAACGGCGTGTCGCGGCGCGACGCCAGCATGTGTGGCTGTGCAACGGGGGCGGGGAATCTTCTAATCTTGAATCTGCAATCTTGAATCCCTGTTGGTGGGTTCGCCCAGCCACCCGGCCGCCCACCTCCCCTCCGGGCTTAACCCGCCCTACGGGACTTCCCACGTCTGACTTCCATCCTATGCCAGGGTATTCACCTCGACAATATCGCTCCGCGACAGCTTTGCCCCCACGGCTTCGTGGGCCTTGATCACAGCCTCGGCATTGGGGGCCTCGCTGAGACACCAGGCCTCGCCGTTGGTTCCCATGATCACGTTCAGCGGGGTAACGCCGAACTTGTCGGCTTTCTTCCCCTGGACGTTTGTTTTCATCTGGGCCATGTGTTCGGGCGGCATCTGGGGCATCTTGGCGTGATGGTCCAAAAACTTCGGCATTGGATCCTCCTGTTTGTGGCTCGGTGGCTGATGGGATTGTAGACGGGATTGTAGCCGCAGGCTTCAGCCTGCGTGTCTTTAGCCTGTGTTCCTCAGCTCATCCGGCAGTCTCTAATGTTATTCCCCGGCGGTGACGAAGTAAATAGCCCTGGCGGGGAAAAAAGTTAAAAAGTTATCACATTAAAAAGGAGTTTCAGGACAAAGAATCAGGGAGAGCTAAGGCATTGCAGTCACCACAGCGAGCAGGGTGAATTTGTTTGGATAGACAACAACCGTCGTCCATTTGTGTCGTCTCATCCGCTCTGTGTTCTCCGTGTCTCAGTGGTGAAACCCCACGGTTTTCGCCGGGGGGCATTTGTGGTTTTGTCAGTGTCGCCTACTTCCGCAGGCCGGCGAAGATGTCCTGGGCTACCCGGCGCATCTCCCCCTGGGTCTTGAGGTAGTCCTCGCCGGGTATCTGGCCCTCCGGCGGCGGTATGATGAGAGGGTCGAACCCTTCCTTGGAGACATCCACACGTTGCGAGGGGTAGCCGTGGGCCTGCGACCACAAAGTCGCCCCCTCCTTGCTCAGCAGCCAGTTGACGAAGAGTTTGGCGGCGCTGGGATGGGGGGCTTTGTCAAAGACGAAGATATTCCCCGATCCGGAAGAGATGAAGGGAGGCTCTTTGAGCTTCAGGTAACCGACCGGGGCGCCCAGGCGCTTGAACTCGGCGAACATGGCGGCGCTCTGGCCAATGCCTACCGGATATTTGCCGCGGGCGACCCATTCCAGCAGCATCCTCTGGTCGCGGGTCATCACCGGGTCCTGCAGGGCAAGCTGGCGAAGCACTTCCAGCGTCCGGTCCATACCCCAGGTCTGAGTGACCATTAGAGTGAAGAAGTTGTTGGCGCTGCCGGCCACGGCCGGGTCCGAAAGCACGATCTTGTCTTTCCACTTCGGCGTCAGATAGTCGAGGAACGAAGCGACTTCCCCCTCCCTGACCATGTCGGTGTTCATGATGGAGACCGGCACAGCCATGGCCACCATGGCCAGGGAATGGCCCTCCCTGTCCAGGAAAGGCAACCTGCCGCCGCGCCATTTGCCGGCGTCGCCCACCTCCGGCAGGACAAACAGGGGAGACAGCGGCACGGTAATACCCAGCGGCTTGATGTCGGCTACGTAGGTGCTGTTGCCTATCAGTCCAACGTCGCTGAGGAACAGCCCGGCCCGCCTCTCCGCGGTCAGCTTGGCCAGAATCTCCGCCGGCCTGCCCTCGGTGGAGTCTACATCTATGCCGTACTTGTCTTTGAAGGCCCGGCGGATGGCATCCTTGGCGGCCCCCAACTCGGCGCCGTAGATCGTGACATTGCCGTCCTTTTTGGCGGCCCTGACCAATTCATCCCAGGTACTGCCGGCGACAGGGCCGGCCTGCACGGGCGCCGGCGGTGGGGTGGCGGGGGCAGGCCCTCCCTGGGCGCAAGCGGCCAAAAACACGGATCCTGCGATTGCGGCACAGGCAAGATAGTTCTTCTTCATGGTTCACTCCACCAGCCGGACAAGCCGGGACTAGAATTATTAATGACGAAATCCGAATGACGAATAGATGCCCAAAACTCGAATGTCGAAACAATCCCCCATGCGCCGATGGCGCACCATGAAGGATGAAAATGTCATTCTGAGCGAAGCGAGCGTAGCGAGCGTAGTCGAAGAATCTTTCGGGGCGGGGTGCGGGACGAAAGACCCTTCGCCTGCCCCTTCGC
>JACQUA010000374.1 GCA_016210565.1 Chloroflexota bacterium | reverse complement strand
GTCGAAGGGTCTTTCTCCTGACTACTGTCACCCTGAGCCTGTCGAAGGGTCTTTCTCCTGACTACTGTCACCCTGAGCCTGTCGAAGGGTCTTTTGTCCTGAGGGCGAGGATTCTTCGACGCGGCTTGGAACGACAGAGAAAAATGCGGTTGGTAAATATGTGCGCCGGACAAGGGAAATATCACTAAAATGATAATATTACTCGTCAATGTTTTTGAATATCTTAGCACGTGCTTTCTCCCCTGTCAATAGCGATTCGGAGATCGCAAGATTCGAAGATTCAAGATTCCCCTCCCGGCCGACTGCCGACTGCCGACTGCTTGACTGCTTGACTGCTCGACTGCTTGACTGCTTGACTGCTCGACTGCTTGACTGTTCATTAGACTTCTGCTGGCGCTGGCAGTAATATAATGGGGCATGAGTCTATTCCGGAACGTTCACACCTTTGACTCCCTGTCGCTGCGGGACTACCGTTACCTCTGGCTGGGCCAGGTGGCGGTGTCCATGGGAACCTGGATGGACAATGTCAGCCGTAGCTGGTTGATGTACACGTTGACGCAATCCCCCTTCCAGCTCGGGCTGGTGAGCGCGGTTAAAGGGGCGCCCCTCCTCATCTTCGGGCTGGTGGCGGGGGCGGTCGCCGACCGCTATGGCCGCAAGACCCAGCTTGTCGTGGCCCAGAGCGTGAATGCGTTTCTGGAAATCTCCCTGGCCGTCCTGATCTTGACCGGCAAAATCCACCCCTGGCACATTTACCTCGCTGCCTTTCTCTCCGGGACCTTGCAGGCGTTCCAGCAGCCGGCGCGGCACGTTCTCATCAACGACCTCGTGGGCGAAAGGCATCTCCTGAACGCTGTCTCTTTGAACTCGGTGGCGGGAAACATTAGCAAGAGCGTCGGGCCGGCGCTGGCCGGCATATTGATCCAGGCCGCCGGCGTGGCCTCCAGCTTTTTTGCCCAGGGCGCCTTCTTTGCAGCGGCCACCCTGTGGACGGTCCGGATCCGCGTCCCGAAAGGCAAGTCGCTTCCGACGCCGGGCTTTTCGGGACACGCCTGGAAGCGGGCGGGCGAATCCCTGTTCAGCGGCATCGGCGAGGCGATGAGGTATGTCGTCCGGCATAAGGTTATCCTCGCTTTGTTGATCCTCGGACTGGGACCTACCCTGCTGGGTACCCCGTTCACCAGCCTCATGCCGGTCTTTGCCATAGAGGTCTTTCAGGGCGACGCCCGGACCCAGGGCCTGCTGCTCACGGGGCTGGGGGCGGGCGCGCTGGCCGGCGGCTTGGCCATGGCGTCCGTGGGCAAATTGCGGGGAGGCGGCAAATTCCTGGTCGTTGGAGCGGCGGGTTTCGGGTTGTCCCTGGGTCTCTTTGCCTATTCGCCTTTCCTGGCGATGGCGGTGTTCTTTGTCCTTCTGGCCGGCGCCTTCGACACAGCCCATGCTTCGCAGGACCTGACCCTGCTCCAGTTGTTGACCCCGGCTGAGCTGAGGGGTCGGGTGCTTGGCATCCGTCTGCTGGATAAGGGAATGCAGCCTCTTGGCAGTATCATTGCCGGGACCCTGGCCACCCTGTTTGGCGGCCCGGCGGCGGTGGCGATCATGGGGGCCTCCTGCCTGGCGCTGACCGTCATTGTTGCCCTGGCCGTCCCCGGCCTGTGGCGGCTCGAATACCCCGGCAGAGACAAAGCCCCCCGGGTCGTGGTACTGCCCGGGGAGTGACGTGGGCGCAACTACGGCGGGAGTGAACGACCTTGTCGTCTGCTGAGATGGCGCTGCGTGGTATAATGATGCGAAACGTGGCCTTGCTGACTTGGAGTCTGGCGTCTGGCTATCAGAACGGGGAACGTGGGGTGGACGGCAACAGTGAGCGCTGGCGTGCAGTTCCTTGTTTGTTGCAGCTTGGGGTCGTCGAACAAAAGCAGGGATTAGATTGCTGGCGCGCCTTCAGGACGGAGAAGCATCACCAGGAAAGGAGCGAAGCGAGATGGGATTAAACCTAGGAACACCGACGTGGCGGCGGCCAACTTTCAAGCAATGCTCAGCCGCTCAAACCATGAGCGACTATTCCAAATGCGGCGTGATAGGGGCCGATACCAGCCCGGCATTGCACCCGTTTCTGGTCAATCTCGCCAGCTTCTTTCTTGACGGTCAATCGCTTCTAACCCCTTTGCCCATCCTCACCATAGGCGGCATGACTGTCGTCGCGGATGGCGGTATTCGACGCGCAAGCTTCGGTAAGCGTTCAGGAGGAACCTGGCAAGGGAACTACAGGTACTTCGTGGTCAAAGACCTAAAAGGAAATGACCATGTGGTGAGCATAGCGGTATTAGGGACCCAGCAGACTCACAACCATCCCAAGTACGGCAACAGGCGTGGAACGACAACTCTGGTGGCGGCAGTTGACAACTTCGAAAAAAGCCACAATGCGCTACAGTTATGCCTGGACGACTTTGTGGAGACCGGAAAGAATAAATATACTATTTGGCACAACGGGAGAATGTCAGGGAAGACGCGGGCCGCTGTGCTGAATTTCGTGCAACAAGGAACGCCGGGCCTCGTAAAGGCAGACAATCGGGGTAGATGGGTCGAAATCGGGACGTTTAACGCCTCGATGCTGGTCTCGTGGCAGCAGCGACAGACAAAAGCCTTCGTTGGCAATCTTATCACATACGCTCTCCTGCGCGATGAATTCCGTTGAGGGCGCCAAATGATCGGAGCTATTGCCGGGGATATCATCGGTTCGGCCTACGAATGGCATCAAATCAAGTCTATTTCGTTCGAGCTGTTTTCGCCGCGGTCACAGTTCACGGACGACACGGTGCTGACAGTGGCCGTGGCGGACTGCATTCTGAACGGGAAGGAATACGCCGCCACGTTCAGGGAGTACGGCCGGCGCTATCCCCACGCCGGCTATGGCGGGAATTTTCGGGTCTGGCTCTGGAGCGACAACCCCAAACCATACAATAGCTTCGGCAACGGCTCGGCCATGAGGGTCAGCCCGGTGGGTTTTGCTTTTTCCAGCCTGGATGCGGTGCTGCGTGAGGCGGAAAGGAGCGCCGCCGTTACCCACAACCACCCGGAGGGGATCAAGGGGGCGCAGGCGGTGGCCGCGGCGATATTCCTGGCGGGGCAGGGTGAGAGCAAGGACCGGATTCGCGACTACATCGAAAAGATCTCCGGCTACAACCTGCGGCGGACCCTGGACGAAATCCGGCCCAGTTATTCTTTTGACGAGACCTGCCCGGGGTCCGTGCCGGAGTCGATCATCGCCTTCCTGGAGTCCGAAAGCTACGAGGACGCGGTGCGCAAGGCAGTCTCCCTCGGCGGCGACGCCGATACCATGGCCTGCATCGCCGGGGGCATCGCCCAGGCATATTACGGGGAAATCCCGGCGGGCATTGTGAAACGGGTGAGGGAAATACTGGACCCGCCCCTGCTGGCGGTGGTGGACCGGTTCGAACGGAGCTGTCAGCTTTCAGCTATCAGCCATCAGCGGTCAGACGACCGCGGCCGGGGTGGACCGAAAGCCGATGGCTGACGGCTGCCCGCTATTTGCTCTGTGTTCTCTGCGCCTCTGCGGTGAAACATCCTTTACCACTGATCCTGCACCGGGGCAGGCGTTTGAACGAAAGGATACCTTCTGCCCATGAAAGTCGACCTGAGAAAAGAGTTGAAGCACCTCTACAACGCCCCGGCGAAGGAGCCGGCGGTGGTGGACGCGCCGCCGATGAACTTCCTGATGGTGGACGGCGCCGGCGACCCCAACACGTCGCAGGAGTACCGGGAGGCCATCGAGGCGCTTTACACCGTTTCGTACACCCTGAAGTTCATGGTCAAGAAGGGTCCACAAGGGGTTGACTACGGGGTCATGCCCCTGGAGGGCCTCTGGTGGGGTGATGACATGACTCGATTCGGCGCGGAAAACAAGGCTGCCTGGAAATGGACGGCGATGATCATGCAGCCGGATTACGTGACCGCGGGGCTTGCCGGCCAGGCGGTGGAGGTGGCGGGAAAGAAGAAGAGCCTCCCGGCCCTGGGCAGGACGAGGTTCCAGCGCTTCCACGAGGGACCGGCAGCGCAGGTAATGTATACAGGTCCGTACTCGGCCGAAGGCCCGACCATCGAAAGGCTCCATAAGTTCATCAGGGAAAAGGGCCACGAACTGCGGGGGAAGCACCACGAAATATACCTGTCGGACCCCAAGAGGTCGCCGCCGGAGAAGCTGAAGACGATTATCAGGCAGCCGGTTAAGTAGTTAGAAGGTTCATAAAGTTTATAAAGTTTATGAGGTTCGAAGGTTAGAAGACTGGAAAGCTGCGGCGTTGGAAGCCGGGGACGCGACGACCCCGTGTACCGTAGCGGCACGCGGCCGCGTGCCCCCTGGGCAGGCCATCCCACTGTGGCCGGGTGCTTTCGGGCCCTGGTGAAATTCCAGCCCTGACAGGCACGGTGGCCTGTCGTACCGGCCCGCACAGGCGGGACGCCTGTGGCGCCGGAAATCCCCCTGAATCCCCCTTTTTCAAAGGGGGAGGGTTTGGACGAGAACGGCGCGGTCAATGCCGGCCAGGTCCCGGAAGACCTTCTTGCGGGCGGTGGGGAAGAAACAGTCCGCGGCGGCAAGCACTTTTCCCGCCTGTCCCTCTGCTACCTCCAGGAGGAGACTACCCCCCGGGCGAAGCTTCGGCGGGGCTTGCTCCAGTATCCGCAGAATCAAGTCCAGCCCGGCGGCCCCTCCATGCAACGCCAGCTTCGGCTCATGGTCTTTGACCTCTCTGTCCAGGGACTGGAACACCGCCGACGGTATGTAGGGAAGGTTGGCGACAATGATGTCCACCGGCTCCGGCAGTGGTTCCAGCAGGTCTCCACGGAGCAGGGAGACCTGGCCGAAAACGCGGTGCTTTTCGCAGTTCAGGCGGGCCACTTCCAGGGCGCTCGGGGAAATGTCGGTAGCGTAGATTCCGGCCCGGGGCAGGCGACTGGCCAGGCTGACGGCAATGGCCCCGCTGCCCGTCCCGATGTCGACTATGAGAAACGGCCGGTCACCATATCCTGCTCCTGCAGGTGCTTCCGAGGAGACACAAGCGAAAGATTCTTCGACCACGCTCAGAATGACATTGGAAGCCATGTCACCCGCCGAAGCCCTGAGCGAAGCGAAGGGGCAGTCGAAGGGTCTCTGGCTGATATGCCGGCTTTTGGCCAAACCGCCCGCCAGCTCCAGGGCCTTTTCAACCAGCAACTCGGTTTCGGGACGCGGGATCAGGACGCGGCGGTCGACGTAGAAATCGAGGCCGAAGAATTCACGGCGGCCGGTGATATAGGCGGAGGGCTCGCCGGCGGAGCGGCGCTCGATAAGCCGGCGGTAGGAGCGTAGCTGCTCCCGGGTCAGTTCCGTGTCGAGGCAGGCGTAAAGCTCAGCCCGGCTGATGACCAGGCAGTGGGTGAGGAGGACCTCGGCTTCGGCGTAGGCGTCAGCCACGTGACTGGACTCGAGGGCGGCGCGGGCTTCAAGAAGCGCTTCTTGCAGAGTCACTGAATCCCCCTTGGTCCCCCTTTGCGAAACTCACTTTTACCCACATTTCCGGGCGCTGGACACAGAGCATCTGTTGAGATGTGGGACATGGTGCGATATGGAGAGACACAGTCGGATGATGTCATTCTGAGCGAAGCGAGCGCAGCGAGCGTAGTCGAAGAATCTTTCGGGGCGGGGCGCGGGACGAAAGACCCTTCGACT
>JACQUA010000368.1 GCA_016210565.1 Chloroflexota bacterium | reverse complement strand
GAACGTTATCGTCCGCTTACCAGCCAGGGACAGTCTGTGAGCGATCCTCTACGGGAATCAGGCACGGGTGGTCCTCAGGCCGGTCGTCCGCATAGTACATATTATATAAGGCACGGTGGCCTGTGGTACCAGGGCACAGGCGGGACGCCTGTGGCACGTCGCCATTTAGAAAACATGCCGGTTTGACAAAGAGGCCCGGGTCGAGACCTCCACGGCCTGCGACGGGCAATCCTGCTGGCAGGCAAACCAGTACAGGGCATGGCAATTGCAGCAGTTGCGCCGGTACTTGATGTACGGATAACCTTCCCGGTCCAGTCTGATAACATCCTGAAAGCAGTCTTCCACCACGGGGCAGCGTCCCGGCGCCCGCAAGGGACATGCCTGGCACTTGGTCTTATCTATCGATTTGATCATGGCTGGAAGTACTCCTGGAATTCGCCCGTCGGGCGTTCAAACACTACCGGGCTGGGAATCACGCGGCGCTCCCCGGGTTGCTCCGGGTACCTCTCGAAAGGCACCGGTTCGGTCCTGACCCTCATCCGGCCATCTGATTCCCTCCTCACAAGGACCCATTTGAGCCAGTTAACCTCATCCTTGAAAGGGTAGTCCTGCCGGTAATGGGAGTGGCGGCTCTCCTGCCTTTCCAGGGCGGACCGGAACGCTAGTTTACTGACCAGAGAGAAGTTCTTCAACTCGTGGGCCACCGCCAGCTCATGGTAGTCCCGGCACCTGATTTCCGGCAGCGTGGCGGTCTCCAGATTCTCCAGCTCAGCGACCGTCTTCTTGAGCCGGTCGGCCCTTTTTATCAGGCTCACCATGGCCGGGTTCACAGCCTGGTTGACCACCGGTTGCAGGGCGCTCGGAAGCAGGCCGCTCCTGGCTTTGAGTGGCCCGAAAGTAGCCTCCTGGAGATCGTGCACCTGGCGCTCATCCAACGGGACTCCCCCGGTTTCAATGCTGTACCTGGCAGCATTTTCCCCGGCCCGGTAACCGGAAATGCTGCAAAAGGCCAGGTTCGTCCCCCCCACGTTATCCATCCCGTCTATCTGGTTCTTGCAGGCCGTGCCGGCGCCGTACAGCCCGGGAATGCTGGTGCGCCCGCTGGTATCGATTCTCAATCCGCCGTCCCCGGAACTGCTGTTCACTCCGACCTGGGCCATGACCATCAAACGGTCCTTCAGAACATCGATGCCGACATCTTCCAGCGCCCTCATCTTCCCGGGATGGAGCCTGGCATAATAAGCGACGTCCTCTGCTTTCACCCCGGACATATCCAGCACCGCGGGATATCTGCCTTCGATTCTTTCTCTGGCCAGGGCCAGGGCCATTATGGTCCAGGAAGAGCGTTCCGCGAGAATGGGGTCATAGCGGACCATGAATCTTTCACCCCGGGAATTGAGTATTTTCACTCCGAGGCTTTGAAAAAGGATGTTGAGGTTCCCCAGGAAGTGTTTCCCGTCCGTCAGAACACAGGTCGGGTGCGTGCAAAACTCCATGCTCATGGCTTCGGCCCCGGCCCGGAACCCGATGGCAATGCCGTCGCCCGTCAGGTTGGACTCCTGCCGTATGGGACCGGTGGCCAGCACCACCGCCTTGCTCCGGATCACCACCGGCTGGCCGGTCCTGGTATGGAACCCGGTGGCGCCGACGACGGACCCGGAGGTGGGCAAACGCCCGTCCGAGGTCAGGAGATCGGTTATCATCACCCTTTCCACCAGCCGCACGCCGGAATCGCGCGCCCGGTTCCTCAGGGCTTCCATCCTGGCCTTGCCGTCGCTGCTGACAAACCCCGTATTTTCGTGGCCCCTTCCCTTCTTCACGATGAGCTGGCCCCGGTCGTCGCGCTCGAAGGGCACCCCCCAGGACTCCATCTCAGCCAGCCTGGCGCCGTACTCTTCGAAAAGCACGTTTACCCAGTCCTGGTCGGTCAGGTATTCGGTCTTCTTGACCAGCTCCTTCCTCCATACGAGAAGCTCCTTCTCCGGGGCAGGCGCCAGAAAGTAGTAGGCCCAGGCGGAGGCGCCGCTGCGGGAAATCCCGGCCTTGTCCACCAGGGTTACCCTGGGGACCAGGGTTTTGGCCTTTATGGCCGCCCAACAGCCACCCAGACCACCGCCTATGACCAGAACATCGGTGTCAATATGCTGCGTTTCCGGCAATGTTCGCTCCCTGTTTCTCCCCCTTTGAAAAAGGGGGAGAGTTATGAAATCCCCCTTGATCCCCCTTTTTCAAAGGGGGAGAAGGATCTGCTACTCACTACTCACTACTCACTACTCACTACTCGCTACTGGCTACTTCCTACTTGTACTCCTTCGCTTTGTATACCCTGCACAGCGCCGTCTTGAGCGGCCAGCCGCCGCTCAGCGCATTGCAGGCTTCCGGTTCGTCGGCGGTCAGGACATTCACATTGGACTCCCAGACGCCGTGCAGCCAGGGCTCCTCTCCGGGCAACTCGGGGAACCACCAGCCATGCTCGGCATGGACCACGTTGGGGGCAACACCTTCGAAATGGCAGCTCTTCATCCTTATTCTTCCCCGGCGGGTCTCGATCCAGGCCCAGTCGCCGTCGGCGATACCCAGTTTCCTTGCCGTCTCCGGATTTATCTGTAGCAGCGGGTCGGGGTGTCTCCGGCGCACCGAATCGATGTTGCGATGGTCCGAATGATACATCGGGTGAAACCTGCCGCCCGTGATGAGCATGAGGGGATATTCTTTCCCCAACTCCGGCCGGCTGACGGGACTTTCGAAGTCCTCGCGATACCGGGGCAGCGGGTCGTAGCCGAGTTTCTCGAAGACCGTGGAATACAGTTCCACCTTCCCGGTAGGCGTGCCGAACCCGATTTGTTCGTGTTTCTTATATCTGGCCGGGGGCGAATGGAATCCACCTCTGGCCATGAATTCCTTGTGGGTCATTCCCATCGGCGTCAGGCGGAAATCGAAGGCCTGTTCCAGCGTCTCCCAGGGCCAGTACTTCTCCTGTCCCATGCGGATGCCGATTCCCCGGAAAATCTCGAAGTCGGTCTTATGGTCGTATTCACCCGGGATGGCCGCAGGAAGAGCCTGCTCCCCGGCGTAAATGTCGGAATCAGTCCCCGCAACATCGCGCATGTAAGGCCTTTCCATCCACGAGGCCACCGGCAACACGTAGTCCGCCAGTTCCGCCGAAGGCGTCATGAAGTAGTCCAGCACCACGTAGAGGTCCAGACTCTTCAGCGCGCGGTAGACCAGCTTGACGTTAGCCTGGGTGACCATCGGGTTGCTGGCCATGGTGATGGCCGCCCGGACGGGATAGGGCTTGCCCGTCAGCATGGCGCGGTAGACCAGCGGGGCATGGGCCACCGCCGTAATGGACGAAAGGCTGCACTCCTTTCCCCAGGTCCTTTTGACGCTCTCTTGAATAAGCTCCCGGCCCGGCCAGCTCAAGAGCCGGAAGCGGTCGATGCCAATCTGTTTTCCTCTCTGACCTTCGGGAAGCATGCGGTCAAGGGTGGTCTCCGCTGAGGAGACGAGCCCGCTGGGGCCGGCCAGGTAATCGCCGCCTTCTACATCCAGGTTGCCCGTTATCGCCACCAGGATGAACCTGGCATGCATGGCCTCGACACAATCCTGCAAATGCTCGGTCCCCATACCGTGAATGGAGAAGGCCGGCTTGCTGGTGGCATACATCCAGGCGGCTTCGGTTATCTTATCGGCGGGCACCTGCGTAATCGCCGCCGCCCACTCCGGCGTGCACTGGCTCACCCGCTCGGCCAGGCTGTCAAATCCGTGGCACCACTTCCCCACAAAGTCCTTATCGTAGAGCTTTTCCCTGATGATCACGTTGATCATCGCCGTCAGGAGGGCGGTGTCAGTGCCCGGCCTCAGTTGCAGCCAGAGGTCGGCCAGCTCGGCGGCCTGAGTCTTTCTGGGATCGATGACGATGAGTCTAAGTCCCATCGCCTTGCCGTCGCGGGAAGACTTCCACAGGCGCGGTGTGCTCTGGGACGGGTCTATGCCGATGAGCAATGCACACTTGGTCAAGGACTCCTTGCCCGAGCCGGTGTCGATGGCCTTGACGGTCCGGTGGCGCACCGCCCACCCGAAGGTCGCCGCGCCGGTGACCACGCAGGGGGCGTAACAGATATGAGACTGGCCGATGACGTTCGGAGTGCCCAGCAGATTGCAGAATCTCCCCATGTATTCTGACGTGCTTCTGCCTGTCCCCATGGTGACCGCCAGGGTTTCCGGCCCGTATTGCGCGGTGAGCTTGCCGAGCCTCTGCGCTATTTCATCAAAGGCCTGGTCCCAGGAGATGGTCTCCCATTTCCCTTCGCCTTTTTCTCCGACCCTTTTCCTGGGGAAGTTCACCCGGTCGGGGTGGTACATGAACTCCCTGGCGCCGCGCAGCCTGAGGCAGGCCTTCACCGGAGGGAAAGTGGTATTGGCTTTGGCGAAGCTGTCATCCTCCTCGACGCTCACCAGGTGTCCGTTCTCACTGGTGACGCGTATCCGGCATTGGGGATGACAGAACTGACAGACGGCTCGTTTCGATTCCACGGTCAATGTAGCTCTCCTTTGTTAGTATTACCGGTACCACAGGCCTCCGTGCCTGTGTGAGGCGATATCTCAATCATTGATGGCAATTGGTCTACCAGGCGAGTAGGGTGGGTTAAGCGTCCCGATGCGGCATCGGGACGCGAACCCACCAAATGCCTGAACGAGTTCAAACCGCCGGGTTCCAATTGGCCATGTCGAGGCTTTGCCCCCTTTGGTCATTTAGAAATTCGTCACTGCTACGAAAATGTCACCCTGAGCCGGAGCGCTGAGCGAAGCGAAGGGGCAGGCGAAGGGTCTTTCGTCTCGCACCCCACCCCAAAGGATTCTTCGACTGCGCTCGCTGCGCTCGCTTCGCTCAGAATGACAGGTGACTCAGATATTTTCATCGTTCATGGCGCGCCGTCGGCGCATGGAGGATTGATTCGTCATTCGTCATTTATTCTGGTGGGTTCGCGCAGCCACCCCACTTCTCCGCTACCCCTCTGTGCTTTACCCACCCTACACGGCTTCACCCTCTCCTGACCTCTCCCATCGAGGGAGAGGAAACTTTATTTGAACTCCTTCACTTTGTACACCCTGCACAGGGCGGTCTTCAGCGGCCAGCCGCCGCTGAGGGCATTGCAGGCCTCCGGGGCATCGCCGGAAGACTCAGCCCCGACAGGCTAGCCGGTTCAATGAGAAACTAAGACCCCGCAAAAGCAAGCGCCCTTCTCCTGGCACTCAACTATGGCCTCGGAGCACGGGCACCGGGGGCGCTTTTCGGGGAGACAGCAACAGCCGCCTTTGTGGTCCACTACATTGCCTGCCCTCCAAACAAGATCGTTCGATGAGTAGGCCAGTCTGAGGTTATTGCACCCCGCAAAGGCTTCCCATGCGGCCAGCACTTTCTCCCGCTCCCCCACCTTCGTCGCTCTTTCCCTGGCGGCAGGATCCACTGGCTTTGTTGCATCCACTGGCACAGGCCCGAAGAAACCGACGTGATACACCAAATCTCCAGGGTCGAAGCCCGGTAGTCGAAAGTCCTGTACGGTCTTCAAGAATGACCGCCTTCTTGGAGTAAGCGGGCTTTCTCCCAGATCGCGGCGGCGAACCATGTTGTAGGCCATGCGGAACACACGCTGCCACCTCCCGGTTTGTGAGATGTGCCCAAGCTCCTCCCTCAGTATCCTGTCCAGTTCGCTTTTCTTCATCGTGTTGCTTCGCTCCAGGTGACAGTTTAGCTTTTTTCAACGGGTGGGGGGGGCGTTGCGGCTACCGGCCCCTGAGCTTTTTCAACTTCTGCAGAGCCTCCGGCTCTTCGGGATTGATCGCAACGACGCCCGCATTCCCGGCAGCGCGGACCAACTCCCTGTCGGAAGCCACGAACGCAAACGAATCCGGCGCGGCCTGGCTGGTTCTGAGAGCGCTGGCCAGGTGAATAGCATCCAGGGATCTCAAGGCATGTCGCCTGGCGGCCAGCGCCGCCTCGTTTATTACGGCTGCCGATACGGGGAGGACCAATCATCGTTCCCAGGTCCTCGGCGAATAGCCTCACGATGATACCGTAGCCCCGCCTGTTGAGTACTCCGCCTTTCAGACCACGGGACCCCGCAGATTCGATTTCAACAGCGGCCAGGTGAGACGTGACCAATCTATCGGTACCATTCTTCTCATCGAAGACCGCGTTCATGACGTCGGTCCCGCTTTCAGTGCGGTATCTCTTGAACAGACTGGAGGAGTCTGTGTAGAAAACGGGCATGAGCCATCATGCCTGCCCGCGCGTTTCGTACAGCAGCTCCGTGAGCGTCTTTTTCCCCATTGCGGCGTCACCTACCTTTCGGGCCTCATCAATGGGCATCTCGTATTTCTTGTATCTCTTCTTCAACGACTCGACGTGGGCCACAATCTCGGGGTCCGTGGTGCTTTGAACTTCCGGCACGGTCCCCCCCGGTTCGGAAGCCACGAGTGATCTTCGGGAGACGGCCGCAGATCCTCCGGCAGACCGCTCGCAGCATTTCTTTGTCATTGAGCGCAACCTTGTCACTTTGTGTTCCTCTTTGCCGACTGCACAGTCTGTACATTTTACCACCATTGGATGCTCAACACATCATGCCAGACAACTGACCGGTGCCACAGGCCTCCGTGCCTGTCTCAAGAGTCCCTCTCCCACGAGGGGAGAGGTTAGGAGAGGGTGAAAGAATGTTGAAAGCACTCATGATCATCACTCTCGTGCCTTCAGTGAACGAACGGGCAAGATGCCCGTTCTACCGGTTCTGAGACAGGCTGGCATCCCCGGCTGTGGGGGTTGCAGTTCCGCCAATGTCTGAGCGCCGGCGGGCGAACCCATGGGTTCGCCCCTACGGGGCACGGCATGCCGTGCCGCTACGGTTTTCTACTCGCTACTCGCTACTGTTTGCTTGAACTCCTTCACTTTGTACACCTTGCACAGGGCGGTCTTGAGCGGCCAGCCGCCGCTGAGCTCGTTGCAGGCCTCCGGGTCGTCGGCGGTCAGGATGTTCACGTTGGATTCCCAGACGCCGTGCAGCCAGGGTTCTTCCGCGGGCAACTCGGGGAACCACCAGCCGTGCTCGGCATGCACCACGTTGGGGGCAACCCCCTCGAAATGGCAGCTCTTCATCCTGATCCTGCCCCGGAGCGTCTCGACCCAGACCCAATCGCCGTCCGCGATGCCAAGCCCCGTCGCCGTGGCCGGATTGATTTGCAGCAGCGGGTTGGGATGCCTTCGGCGGACGGAATCTATGTTCCGGTGCTCGGAATGATACATGGGATGAAACCTGCTGCCGGTCATGAGCATCAGGGGATATTCTTTCGCCAGGTCCGGACGGCTCACCGGGCTTTCGAAGTCCTCGCGGTACCGGGGCAGCGGGTCGTAGCCGAGTTTCTCGAAGATAGTGGACTGCAGTTCCACCTTGCCCGTGGGCGTGCTGAAGCCCATGGTCTGGTATTTTCTGAACCGCGGCGGCGGCGAGTGGAACCCGCCCCTGGCCATAAACTCCCTATGGGTCATTCCTAGGGGTTTCAGGCGGAAGTCAAAAGCCTGCTCTAGCGTCTCCCAGGGCCAGTACTTTTCCTGTCCCATTCTGATCCCGATTCCCCGGAATATCTCGTAATCCGTCTTATGGTCGTATTCACCGGAAATGGCTGCGGGCAAAGCTTGCTCGCCGGCATAGATGTCGGAGTCCGTGCCGCCCACGTCGCTGATGTAGGGCCTTTCCAGCCACGAAGCCACGGGTAAGACGTAGTCGGCCAGTTCCGCCGAAGGGGTCAGCCAGTAGTCCGCCACCACGTAGAGGTCCAGGCTCTTCAGGGCCCGGTAGACCAGCTTGACGTTGGCCTGGGTGAGCATGGGATTGCTGGCGACAGTAAACGCGGCGCGGACGGGATAAGGCTTGCCCGTTAGCATGGCCCGGTACACCGCCGGCGCCTGGGCGAGGGCATTCAACGTGGCCATCCCCGATTCATGGCCCCACAGTCTCTTCACATTTTCCTGGATCAACTCCCGGCCCGGCCAGCTAAGGAGCCGGAACCGGTCGGCGCCTAATTGTTTCTCTCTTTGGGCGACGGAAAGCAGGCGGTCGAGAGAAACCTCTTCTGAGGGTACCATCCCGCTGGGACCCGACAGGTAGTCGCCCCCTTCCACATCCAGGTTGCCGGTGATGGCCGTCAGGATAAACCTCGCCTGAATCGCTTCCATGCAGTCCTGCAGGTGCTCGGTACCCATACCATGAATCGAGAAGGCCGGCTTGCTGGTGGCATACATCCTGGCCGCTTCGATTATCTTATCGGCGGGCACTTGAGTAATCGCCGCCGCCCACTCCGGGGTGCACGGACTGACGCGCTCGATCAGGCTGTCGAAGCCGTAGCACCATTTGTCAACGAAATCCTTGTCGTAGAGCTTCTCCCTTACGATGACGTTGGTCATCGCCATGAGCAGGGCCGTATCGGTGCCCGGCCTCAGTTGCAGCCACAGGTCGGCCATCTCGGCCGTCTGCGTTCTCCGGGGATCGACGACGATGAGTTTCAGTCCCATGGCCTTGCCCGCCCGCGCCGACTTCCACAAACGGGGGGTGCTCTGCGAGGGGTCTATTCCAATCAGCAGGGCGCATTTGGTCACGGACTCCTTGCCCGAGCCCGTGTCTATGGCTTTAACCGTCCGGTGCCGGACCGACCAGCCGAACATCGCCGAACCGGCCACGACGCAGGGACCGAAGCAGATGTGGGACTGGCCCAGGATATTGGGGGTTCCCAGCAAATTGCAGAACCGGCCCGGGAACTCGTAAGTGGTCCTGCCGGTGCCGGTCGTTATTGCCAGGGTCTCCGGACCGTACTGGCGGGTCAGGGCGGTGAGTTTCTCTGCGATTTCGTCGAAGGCCTGCTCCCAGGATATGGTCGTCCATTTGCCTTCACCCTTTTCACCGGCCCGCTTCTTCGGGAAATTGACCCGGTCCGGGTGGGACATGAACTCCCTGGAGCCCCGTACCCTCAGGCAGGCCTGGACCGGCGGAAAGGTTGTGCCGGCCCGGGCAAAGGTATCGTCCTCTTCCACTTGCACCAGCCGGCCGTTTTCGCTGGTGACCTTAATGCGGCACCTGGGATGGCAGAACTGGCAAATAGCGCGCTTGGATTCTAAGGCCATTAATCAATCTCCTTTGTGACCCGGTACCGCAGGCCACCGTGCCTGCGAGGCCCGGAATATGTTCCAGTCTCGGAAACAAGCTGCAACAGTGTGTATCTGCATTGCCAAGATCCAGCCCTCGCAGGCACGGTGGCCTGCGGTACCGGTGCTCTTTACTTGCTGGCTTCCTGAATGATCTTCCGGGCGACTTCCTGCATCTTGCCCCTGAACAAAATGTCCTCTTCGGAGTCGTAGAATATCTTCTCCTGCGGGCCCGGGATGAAAATGGGATTGATGCTTTCGGTGGACACGTCCGCCCTCAGGCTGGGTATTCCGAAGCCCTTGATGGCCAGGTTGGTCTGGCCTTCCTTGGTCAGGATCCAGTTCACAAAGAGGGCAGTGGCCGCGGGATGGGCTGAAACGGGAGGGACGCCGATAGCGCCGGCCCCGGAAAGTATCTTGTCGCCCTCTTTCACTACCACCATCTTCAACGGGGCGCCGAGTTTTATGAACTCGGCCAGATTATCAAACAGAGTTGCCAGGCCGACGGGGTACTTGCCCCGGGCCACCCATTCCGCATGGAGCCGGTTGTCCCGCTGCACGACGGCCTCTTGCTGCACTATCAACTGCCTCAGGAACTCGCTGGCCTCCTCCACATTCCACAGATCGCGCGCCAGGTGTCCGAACCAGGCATTGCCCTGACCGGGCACCGACGGATCGTTGATGGCAATCTTCCCCTTGTACTGAGGCTTCAGCAGGTCCTTGTAGGTCGTTATCTCGCCTTCCCTTATCAGGTCACTGTTGTATGTTATGTAGCGCTGCAGGCCCGCCAGCATGCTGACGGCATATCCTCCCTTGTCCTTTATCGGCAGTTCGCCCCCCCGCCACAGTTTGGCATTGGTAACCTCAGGGAGAATGAGGAGAGGTTCTACCGGGGCCAGGAGACCCTCCGGCTTCATGCTGGCAATCAAAGTGGTACCCCCCACCCCAAAGACGTCAACCAGATTCAGACCGGCCCTCTTTTCCGCCTGGAACTTGGCGATCAGCTCCGGCCCTCTGGAGAAAGGAGTAAACTCGACCTCGATCCCGTACTTTTCTTTGAAAGCCTGGGTCAGGGTGGTCCTGGTTTCCGGTCGCCAGATGGTGTAGACGCGGATTATGCCCTCGCTCCTGGCTTTGGCCAGGGTATTTTCCCACCTAACTTCCCAATCAGGCTTCGGGACGCTCTTTGCCGGGACCGCCTTTTCTGGGGCAGACGGCGTGGGTTCCACGCTCCGGGCGCAGCCTGTCCAGACCAGTGCAGCCAGCACGGGGACCAGTAGCAGCAGACGACATCTAATCATTTCTTGTTTCCCTCCGTTCTCAAAACCTGGTACTGCAAACAGAATTCTTCGCCCTGAAAGCGGCTAACCCTCAGTGCCACAGGCGTCCCGCCTGTGCGGGTGGTTTCTATCTTTCCCGTATCCTTTCGTGCTTCTCGTGTATTTCGTGGTTATAAGACCTTCGGAATTCAAGTCCATGACCCTTTTGCAGTGAAGCCACCTTTTGTCTAAATCTGGTGTTAATCCGGTGAAATCTTGTGGTTCCTTCTATCCCTGTTAAAACATGCGTGTTCCATATCCAGCATTCACAGGCACGGAGGCCTGTGGTACCCTGATCTTTACCCATAATCTCGGTTGCTGGACACAGAGGGTCTCTTGAGATGTGGGACATGGGCGTAGCCAATAGATTGACTGCTCTAAGGCAACGTTGCGGATAACCGGTACCACAGGCGTCCCTGCCTGTGAGCGCTGG
>JACQUA010000366.1 GCA_016210565.1 Chloroflexota bacterium | reverse complement strand
GAGTAGGAAGAGTAGGAAGAGTAGGAAGAGTAGGAGGAGTAGGAGGAGTAGGAGGAGTAGGAGGAGTAGGAAGATATCCTGTTAGCTGTCGGCTGCCGTTCCAACCTTCCAACCTTCCAACCTTCTGACTTTCTAACTTTCTAACCTTATGAACCTTACAAACCTTATGAACTTTATGAACCTCACTGCCGCTCTACGAGTTTGATCTCAAAGAGATAGGGCCAGAGCTTGCCGGTCACAAACAGGCGGTCTTGGCGGGGATCGTAGGCGATGCCGTTCAGCACGTCAACGGGCCCTCTTAAGGTGGCCCGGTCCAGCAGCCCGGTCAGGTCGATCCTGCCGGTAACTTTCCCGGTGTCCGGAGCGATCCGGACGATGTAGTCCGTTTGCCACACGTTGGCATAGACTTCCCCGTTGATGTATTCCAGTTCGTTGAGCCTGTTGACCGGCCCGCTGGCGTCGGTCACCTCGACCCTGCCTGTTTCGATGAAGGTCATCGGGTCCAGAAAATGCAGCGTTGCGGTGCCATCGCTCAGGATCAGGCGCTGCCCGTCGTGGGTGAGTCCCCAGCCCTCCCAGGGATAGTTGAAGGTCCACAGCAGCTCAAAGGTGTTCCTGTCGTAGACAAAGCCCAGGTTCGATTGCCAGGTCAACTGGATGATGCGGTCCCGGTAGATGGCGAGTCCTTCTCCCCATGCGGAGGCCGGCAGCTCCCGGCGCCTCAAGACGTTTCCGGTATCGAGGTCCACCTGGCGCACCGAGGAGCGACCGAGAAGCCCGGTACTTTCGTAGAGAGACTCGCCATCGAAGACCAATCCCTGCGTGAAGGCGGCGGGGTCGTGGGGATAAGTGCCTACAACCCGGTAGGTGTATACGGGCAACGTCCCGGGGGTGGTGGGTGGGGGCGTGGCGGGCGCCGGCGACGCCGTGGGACGTGGAGCGGCAGGCTGGATGGTCGCAGTAATCGCCGGTTCGGGGGTGGCCGCGGTGGTGGGGGCCGGAGGCGCGAGGGTTGGCTGACCTCCGTAACAGGCGGTAAGAACTAATGCCATACAGGCCAGGGAAGCGAAGAGGTTTTTGAGGTTCATAAGGTTGGAAGATCCCCGGTTCCGTAGCACGGGCATCTTGCCCGTGCCTCCGGGCACAGGCGAGACGCCTGTGCTACTCGGGTTGTCACGCCGCCCGTTCGACCCGCACCGGGATATTCGTCAGATTGCCTTGCCCGTCCCGGGCGGCGTCAAGGAAGCGGGCCAGCTCCGTTTCAGCGGTCCCGGACGGCGAGAGAGCAAGGTAAACCGTCCCCGGCAGGCAACAGTCAGTGACCTTCCCCGGGAGGACCATCTGACTCTGGCGGGATAGCAGGCGCACAGGCGTACCGGTCTCGATCTGGAAAGTCGAAGCGTCCTGGGGGTGGATTTCCAGGGCAGGGTGGCTTTCCAGGACGGCCATGCCGGGGATTCTGCCCGTCATCGTGCCCGTGTTGAAGTGATATAGATGCTTTCCGGTGACCAGGGTGAGGGGATAATCGCCGCTGGTCGGCAGCGTGGGGAAGGACAGCGGCAGCAATTCTAGCGGGTGTTGAACCTGGTCGCCGGCACCGGTTACCTGTTGGGTACTGGCGTTCATCTGTGCGGCGATTTCTGCCACGCCGGCTAAATCGAACCCGGAGGCCGCCATCTTCCGGGCGATGGCGCTGGTTATCCACCAGTCCGGCCTGGCCTCTCCGGGAGGGGGGATGGCGGCCGGGAATTTCTGCGCCCGTCCTTCCAGGTTGGTGAACGTTCCCTCTTTCTCGGCGAAACTGGCCGCGGGCAGGACCACGTGCGCCAGGACCGCCGTTTCCGTCAAAAAGAGGTCCTGCACGGCGAGGAATTCGAGCTCTTCCAGGGCGGCTCTCGCCCCTGCGCTGCGGGCCGGGTTGGTCCCGACAACGTAGGCAGCTTTGACCTGCGGGCTAAGGCTCAGGCCGCCGCGACAGGCAATGCCCGCCGTGCGACGGGCAATGCCCGCCGTGCGACGGGCAGGGATGCCCGTCGTACTGTAGACCCCGCGGGCGTTGTTTTGGCCCATCAAGCAGAGCAGTCCCGATCCGGGCCCAGCGGGACAGGCGGGGACGCCTATCCCACCTGGACAGGCAGGGACGCCTATCCCACCTGGACAGGCAGGGACGCCTATCCCACCTGGACAGGCGGGGACGCCTATCCCACCTGGACAGGCAGGGACGCCTATCCCACCTGGACAGGCAGGGACGCCTATCCCACCTGGACAGGCAGGGACGCCTATCCTACTGTTGTCGCCGGCGAGGATAGCCAGGTTGCCGAGGGCCGCGGCCAGGTCGGCGGCGTGCTCCTGGCGGGAGACGCCTGAGCCGCAGACAATCATGCCCGGACGGTTCTGGATGAAGGAATAGGCGGCTTCAATCACCCGGTCCGCGGGAACACCGGTGAGTTCTTCGACCTTCTCCGGGTTGAAGTCCTGCAATGAAGATTGCAGCCCCTCAAGACCGGTAGCGCGATTTTCGAGCAGCGCCGTATCCACCTGGCCTTCTTCAACCAGTACTCTGATCATTCCCCCGATGAGGGCAACGTCGGTCCCCGGACGGGGTCTCAGCCAGAGGTTCGCCATCCGGGCGGCCCCGGTCTCCCGGGGGTCGATAACCAGCAGCGTGGCCCCGTTCTGGACGGCCTTTCGCAGTTCCTGCCACAGGATGGGGAACGAGGTGGAAAGGTCGGTCCCGATGACGAGAAAACAGGCCGACCGGGCCAGGGCGGAGATGGCCCAGGTTGAACAGGGTGCCGTGTTGGTGTGGATTCCCGCCTGCGCGGGAATGACGGGGCCGAACTGGTCCGACCACGTTGACATAACCGTGGATGCCTGGACAGGCAGGGACGCCGGTCCTACCGGGAGGTCGCTGCCCATAACGTTGCCGGTGAACTGCTGAAGGAGGTAGTGTTCTTCGTTGGTTAGCTTCCCCGAGGCGAGGGCGGCGAACCGGTCGCCTTTGTACAGGGCCAGTTTCTCGGCGACCATTTCCAGGGCGTCTTCCCAGCTTGCCTTCACCAGCTTGCCGTGACGCCTGATGAGGGGATGGGTGAGCCGATCATGGTGGTTGACAAACTCGAAGCCGAACCGGCCCCGGAAACAGAGATTGCCGTGGCTGACCGGGCTCGATGGCTCGCCCCTGGCGCTGACGACGGCCCCACCTCGGACTCCCAGCACAACCCCGCAGCCGACGCTGCAGTAGGGACAGACAGTGCTTACCTCCCGGTCCGGCCCGATGTCCTGTGCTGCAGACATGGCGCCCACCGGACAGACCGCGATGCACTCGCCGCAGGTGATGCAACCAGTCCGGGTCAGGGGGACGATGGCCGATTTGTCGGCGACGCGGAAAGTGGCAGGCAACGCCCCCACGCCCAGGAGCTCGCGGCAGACCCGGGCGCAGACGCCGCACAGGACGCATTTGTTATCGTCGCGCTCCACAAACGGATTGGAATTGTCCACCGGGAAGTGGAAACGGTCTTTTCTGGGTGAGGGAGCAACTATGTGGTATTCCGTTGCCAGGGACCGCAGCGTGCACTTTTCAATGGCAGAGCAGCCGCATTGGAGGCACCGCGCGGCTTCCACCCTGGCTTCGGCCTCGCTGTAACCCGCGGCGACTTCCTTGAAATTGCCCCGGCGGGCTTCCAGAGGTATTTCCGGCATGGGCCGGCGGTGACTGACGGGCACGTCCTGGTATTCGGCCTTATCTATCTCCCCGGGTTGGCCCTTGACGCTGTTAAACTGGTATTTCTTGATGGGCGTCACAGGCAGGGACGCCTGTGGTACTGGTTCGAGGCCATCCTTGACGCTGTTAAACTGGTACTTCTTGACGGGGCTCACAGGCAGGGACGCCTGTGGAACCGGTTGGACGGACGCCTGTGGCACTGGATCGAGGCTGGTCCTCAAATAGCGATCGATGGCCGCGGCGGCCTTTTTTCCTGCGGCCATGGCCTCGATGGCGCTGGCCGGACCGGAAACGAGGTCGCCTCCGGCGAATATGCCGCTGACGGGAGTAGCGAAGGTGTCTCTATCCACCACAAACATCTTGCCCTGGTCCTGCCGGAGGGCCAGGGCAAGCTCGGGCGGCTCCTGGGCCAGCCAGGAGAGGTCAGGCTGTTGCCCGGTAGCCGTGATAACGGAATCGACGGAGAGGGAGAAGTCAGAACCGGGGACGAGCTCGGGGGCAGGCCGCCCTGACGCGTCGGGGCGGCCCAGGGCCGTCTTCCGGCACACCAGGCGCTCCACCCTCCCGCCACTGCCTTCGAGACGCACCGGCGCCACCTGGAAATGGAGTTTGACGCCCTCTTTCTCGGCCTCGGCCACCTCGGCCGGGATGGCCGGCATCCGGGAACGGGAGCGGCGGTAAAGCAGATTCACCTCGTGCGCCCCGAGGCGGTGAGCCGTGCGGGCGGCGTCGACCGCGGTGTTGCCGCCGCCGATGACCGCGACCCGTCTTCCAAGATTGACCGGGGTGTTCGAAGCCACCCTGAAAAGCAGGTGTGTCCCGGAAATGACGCCCCGCAGGTCCTCTCCGGGAACGCCGAGGTCGGCGCTTCTGGAGGCGCCGGTGGCGAGGAAGACCGCCTTGAAACCCTGGTTGAACAGTCCTTTCAGGGTGAAGTCCTTTCCCAATCGATGGTTGGCATGCAGGGTGACGCCGAGGCTCAGGATGCGGGCGATTTCCCGGTCCAGCACCTCTTTGGGAAGGCGGTAGGCCGGGATGCCGTAGCGGAGCATCCCCCCGGGGAGTGGAGCCGCCTCGAACATGGTTGCGCCGTGACCTTTCAGGGTCAAGAAGTAGGCAGCGGCCAGACCTGCGGGCCCGGCGCCGACCATGGCCACTCGCTGCCCGGAAGGCGGCGGGAGGGGATGGGCGGGCGAAATAGGCCCCGCGTGCTGGGAGGCGAACCTTTTCAGGTTGTTGATGGCAACGGGGTCTTCGACCAGAGAGCGCCGGCAGACTGACTCGCAGGGGTGGGGGCAGACCCGGCCGCAGACTGCCGGCAATGGAATCGCTTCCCCGATGAGGTCCACCGCTTCCTGGTGGCAACCGCGGGATATCAGGCCGATGTAGCCCGGGACGTCAATGCCGGCGGGGCAGGCGGTGTGGCAGGGGGCCAGGCAGTCCCCGTAGTGGTCGGCCACCAGTTGCTCCACCCTGGCCTTCCGGGCGGCGATCACGCTTTCACTGCCGGTGCGGACCACCATGCCCTCGGCAGCCATCGTCGAGCATGAGATAGTCAGTCCAGCGCCCTCCACCTCGACGGTGCAGAGGCGGCAGGTGCCCAGGGGTGAAAGCCTGGGCTCATAACACAGGACAGGGATATGGACGCCGGCCTGGCGGCAGGCCTGCAAGACGGTCTGCCCGCTCTTGGCCGGGATGTCTTTCCCGTCGACGTTGATGGTGAAAGTTGCCATGACTTATACCTTTAGACCGGGGATTCTGTGTGAAACGGCAGCCAGGAATGACGAATGACGAAGCCAGAATGACGAGTCAATGTCGAATGTCAAATGACGAATTTCGAAGGTGGGCCGCCGCACCTGATGGGAGATTTGAATTTTGAGCATTGCTCAGAAAATGTCACCCTGAGCCGCAGCCCTGAACGAAGCGAAGGGGCAGTCGAAGGGTCCTTTGGTTGCCCGCCTGAAAGAACTTGTCCTGAGCGAAGCGAAGGATTCTTCGACTCCGACTCGCTTGCGCTCGTCTTCGCTCAGAATGACATTATTCGACATTCCGGCTTGTCCGGTTCAGGTTTGTTTCTTCTTTCTCAGGAGTTCCAGCTTGGCTTCAATGAGACGGCGCCGCTTCTCCGTTTGTTCCGGGTCGGGCTGGATGCCGGTGATCTGGCCGTTGGTCATGCTGACTATGAGCCAGTCTCCCTCCCCGGCCCGGGCCGGCAGGCGGCTGACGGGGACCAGGGCCTTCTCTTCCTCTTCGCCGACCAGCAGGACGGCCCGGGTGCCTTCAATACGGTCGATGACTGCTCTGGTTTCCATCTTTTGCGATGCTAATACGACCCGGTACCACCCTGATGCATCGGGGTGAATCCCGGAACCTGGGACGGTGACCCACTGTGCGAACGACCATAGATAGGGGTGTACGAATCGGAGGCGCGGCATCCACGTTCAACAGGTTAAGTCTGCGTTGTTCAAAATCCATGGCTCGCCCCGATGCATCGAGGCGGTACTGGCCTGTGTCGGCTCATCTCAGACCTCGGCCACAGGTAGCGTGAAGAAGAAGGTCGATCCGTTGCCCTTCTCGGATTCCACCCAGATGTTCCCCCCGTGAGCTTCCACCAGGATGCGGCACACCCTCAGCCCAAGTCCCGTACCCTGGATACTTCCTTTCACCGCCACGCCGAGGCGCTCGAAGCTCTGGAAGAGCCGGGCCTGGTCGTCGCTGGAAATACCCGGGCCTTGATCGCTCACCCCGATGACCAGATGGTCCCCGGCTTGTGTGGCAGCGATTTTCACCTCCCCGCCATCGACAGAGTATTTGATGGCATTGTCCACCAGGTTGTAGAGGATGCGCTCCAGCCTGAGCGGGTCAGCCAGGGCGGGCGGCAGGCCCGGCGTCAGGACAAGGGCGAGATGGTGGATGGTAGACTTGCTCTCCAATCTCTTTATCACCTTCTGCGCTATTTCCGCGACGTCTGCCGGGTGGGTCTGGAGGGCAAGTCGTCCGGATTGTTGCCGCGACAGCTCGAGGAGATTGTCCACTATGCTGTTCAGAATCTCAGCGTGTACGACGGCGTCGCCGAGTAATTCCCGAGCTTCGTCCGCAGGCACCCTCCTGTCAGAGGCGGTGGAAAGCGCGCCGATGATGACCGTGAGAGGAGTCTTGATCTCATGTGATACCATGCCGATGAACTCATCTTTCATCCGCTCGGCCTTCTTACGCTCGGTAATGTCGTAGAAGACGGCCAGTTTGGAAACGCCGCCGCCGGCGTTTCTCAATGGGGCGTCGGTAATCTCATAGGTCTCGCCTGTCCTGTCGGACCGGACTTCCCTGCGGAGTATCTTGCCGGCAAAGACCTCCCCGGAATTACACCAGGAGCAGGGGTCGTCGCGACCGTTGAAATACGCGTAGCATTTCCGCCCGTTGACCTCCCCGTATCTGGACTGCATTGACGGATTGATATACTCCACCGTGCAGTCCGGGCCTATGATGGCGACCGCGTCTTCCATTGAGTTGAGAATGCTGATCAGTTTGTCTCTTTCAAGCTGCAGCGACTCTTCGCTCTTCTTGAGAGCCCCCTCCGCCTTCTTGCGCTCCTCGATCTCTCTGCCCAGGTCCTCTCTGGAGGCAGTTACCGTCTTGAGGTCCGCGGTCATGCGGTTGAAGGCGCGGGATAAATCTCCGATTTCATCATTCTTCTTTTCCTCGATCCTGAAATCCAGATTGCCGGAGCCGACTACAGCAGTCCCAGACTGGAGCTTCGCTATGCCTTTCAACGCTCGCTCTTGTATCATCCGGTGGTTGACGAGAAAATAAGCTCCGAATATCCCTATCATGACAAACAGGATGGTCGTGTTCGTCTGCTTCAATCGGTCCTCTTCGGCGCGGAACAGACGCGACAACCGTGAGGCATCGGACACCAGCCCCTGGCTCTGGACCGCCATTCGGCTCCATGAGACCTGAAGGGACGTGGGATCAAGGGCTGCGGCCTGGTCCCAAAGGGGGTTCTCAACGGTAGTTGCTATGCTGTTGAATACCTCCTTCATTCGCCGTGCGTCGGCTTGAATGCTGCGCACCAGCGCGTGCTGCTCCGAAGTGTTTCCCTGCAGAACGGACAGATCGTTTGAAAACGAGGCAAACCGGGATTGCCACCGAGCGAGTTGCTGGCTTTCACGGTAAACCACATAGTCGTTCGCCAGGTAACTTAGATCATTGGCCCCCTGGGCGATGCCGGCGGTAATCCTCTCCTGTTCGCTGGCTCTTTCCACCTGCCGGCTCGTGACTATCGCCGATGCCGAGATAACTACCAGCATCGCGCCGAAAAGCAGAATAGTGATGATGAATTGTGTCTTGATTCTCATCGTCCACCCGCCCTCACCGGATAATGTTCACGGCTTCCGGTCTCACCGCCTTAAGTCCCTCTTCGTAGATATACTCAAGGAAATTCGGGACGGTCCTTTCGCCCGTAAGGCTGTTTCTTATCATCCACCGGGCTTCGTCTTCCATAGCGACGATGAGCGATTGGTCCAGCGAGACCGAAAACTGGTGTTCAGTCCAGATCGTGTTGATATAGGCATCATCATAACCCAGCCGTTTCTGGACAATAGCCCTGGCCTCCCGCGGATTATTGGCGAGGTAGTCTTCCGCCTGAGTGAGGGACTGCAGCAGCCGCCCGATCACCTCGGTGTTGTCTGCCGCCCAGGAAGCAGTGCCGAAGATATTAAAGTAGGTCAACTGGCCGCTCTGCGCCGGCCAGGTGACAACGCGATTGCCCAGCTTCTGTTGGATGACGCTGGCCTCGGGCTGGAAGATAGCCACTGCGTCCACAGCGCCGCTCTCAAGGGCGTCCAGTGCCTGAGCCGGGGCGACGTTTACCGGCGTCACCTCCCGGATGCTCATGCCGTTAATGTCCAGAAACCGCCCCAGGTAGAATTCAGGGGAGGTCATCCGGGGAACGCCAATCCTCTTTCCCCGGAGGCTGGCAATGCCCGTTATCCCTTTGTCGGTACGGCCGATGATATATGAATTCTGGAATCTGTCTATACTGGCGATAGTGCGAACATTATCTTTTCTCAACGCGCCGCCGACGATGACGAACTCGGCGCCGGCCGCCAGGTCCACCTCACCTTTCAGCAGGGCGTCGGCGGCCGCGGCACCGGAACCATAGTCCTTGTATGCCATGCTGATGCCGTTGGCGGCAAAGAGGCCGAGTTCTTCGGCGAGGTAGATAAGGGTCCTCGTTTCGTTACGGCCCTCTGAGATGGTGACCGTTTCCATCCTTCCCGAATAGCTTTTCGCGGAACAGGACCATGATGCGCACCCGGTAGTGCCAGCCAGAAAGACAAGGACTACCGGAAACAGGATTCTTTTATGCTTCATTGCTTCACCGGATAATGTTTACGGCTTCCGGTTTCACCGCTTTTAGACCATCAGGGTGGATGTAGTCCTTGAAGTCGGGGACCGTCTTTTCAGCCGTAAGGTTGTTGTTTATCATCCACCTTGCCTCATCATTCATGGCGACGATGAGCGAAGAATCAAGGGAAAGAGCGAACTGATGTTCGCTCCACAGGGAAGCCATGTAGGCAGAATCAAGATTCAAGCGTCTCTGTATAATGGCTTTGGCCTCGTCCGCATGGCGGACAACGTATTCTTCCGCCTCCTGAAGTGATTTCAGGAACCGGTTGACCAGTTCCGGATGTCCGGCTATCCAACCGTCGGTGCTCAAGACGTTCCAGTATGCCGGCTGCCTGCTCTGCACCGGCAACATGAAGGTTGCTCTTGCTATCTCCTTTTGTATTCGACTGGCATTGAGTTTGGCGACAACGACAGCGTCCACTTCCCCTCCTGCGATGGCGTCCACGTACCGTGCGGGTCTGGTATCTACCAGTGTCACGTCCTGCAGGCTCAAGTCGTGAAGATTGAGAGACCTGCCAAGATAGAATTCTACTATCGTTTGCCGGGTGAGGGCAATCCTCTTTCCCTTGAGGTCCGCCACGGTTTGGATTCCTCTGCCGGCGAGGCCGACCGCGAATACGCTCTCAAACCTGTCAATCGTTGCTATCGAGCGAACGGGCGCGTTCTGGAAAGCCTTACCGACCATGACGAACTCGGTGGCGCCCGCCAGGTCCACTTCTCCTTTCAACAACCCCTCGGCGGAAGCCAACCCGGTGTCATAGTCTTTGATGGTCACCTCCAAACCGTTGGCGGCGAAGAAGGCCCGGTCTTGCGCTATGAAGACCAGGGCGCTCAATTCCTGGGCAATCGAACCGAAAGTGATGGTCTCTACCTTCCCGGAATACCCCGCCCGGCAAGAAGACAGACCGGCAGTGGCAGCCAGGATTCCGGCCAGAATCACAGCCGTCAATACACGTGTTTTTGCTACAATCATTCTCTGCGCTGCTCAGAAAATGTCACCCTGAGCCGGAGCCCTGAGCGAAGCGAAGGGGCAGTCGAAGGGTCTCTTGTCCCCGCCCCCGGAAAGATTCTTTCCCGACGCGTGGGGACGACTCGCTACGCTCGTCTTCGCTTTCAATGACATCGGTGTCATTCCATGTTGTCCGGCAGCCTTCCGCAGCCTCGTGAAGCTCAGAGTGACATTGTCATCCTTGATGGTATGCCACTCCGCTGACCGAGAGTCCCGACATGTCGGGACAAGGCGGACCGGCGCAATGGTGATTCACCGGATGATATTGACCGCCCCGGGTCTTACCCCCTTAAGGCCATCCTCGTGGATGTAGTTCAAGAAATCGGGCACCTGCCTCTCGGGTGTGAGACCGTTCTTGATCATCCACCTGGCCTCGTCTTCCATGGCGAGGACCATGGACTGGTCAAGGGCGAGGGAATAGGTGTGTTGAGACGGTGTAACCGTTGCCATATAAGCGTCGTTGAAATTCAGTTTCTTCTGAATGGCGGTCCTTGCCTCACCGGGGTGACTGGCGTAATACTCCTCAGCCTCGATGAGCGATTTCAGGAGCCCGGTTATCAATTCCTGATGACCTGCGACCCAGTCCTTCCGACCGGAGATAACCTCATAGCCCGGCTGGCTGCTTTGCGATTCCCAGACCACGATGTTGTCGCCCAACCGTTCCCTGATTAGAGGGATGTCCCTGTTCTGTACCTGGAAGGCGTCGACCGCGCCACTGGCCAGGGCGTCCGCTGATTCAGCGAATCTCATATTCACGATGGTCACGTCCTGCAGGCTTATTCCGTTCAGGGTGAGGAACCTGCCAAGGAAGAACTCCGTCAATGTCCGGGGGGCGGCGCCGATTCGCTTCCCTTTGAGGTCTGATATATTGGCCAATCCCCGGTCCTTCCTGCCCACGAGGAATATGTTCTGGAATCTGTCAATGCTTCCAATTACAGTGATAGGCTCGCCCTTGAATGCCTCTGTGACAATGGGGAACTCGGCCGATTGGGAAACATCGACTTCGCCCTTCTTCATCCCCTCGAGCGCGGCAAGGGCGGAATCGTAGATCCTTATCGTTACCTTGAGGCCATTCTTCCTGAAGAAATCCTGGTCTTCGGCGATAAAGATCAGGCCAGATTGTTCATTTGGTGGGACCCCGATGGTGACAGGTGTGGGTTCCCTGGGAGGGCCTTTGGGCCAGCAGGATGATGCGGCCCAGGCGCTGGGGAGCATGACGGCCAGAGCAAAGAGCGGCGCAACCAGCGCCCGGCGCTTTGATTTATGAACGCGATTGCCCATTTCGATGCTATTGTAGCACCGGAGACGGTTGCTGACAAAAATTACGATGTCATTGCGAGCGAAGCGAAGCAATCTCCCGGCCTGTCCAGCCAACGAGGGGACTGCTTCGCATCGCTCGCCAAGACAGGACGGGCGAAGCGACGAAGCAATCCCGCGGACGTCCAGCCAACGAGGGGATTGCTTCGCTTCGCTCGCAAAGACGGCGTGTTTTGCGGGGCGAAGGCCACTTCGCCTCCCTTTTCGGTACTGACCGAGTAGTTGACGCCGTCGGCGCTGCTGATGACTACCGTCCCGTTATTGTCGGTGCCGTAGACCTTCACGTTCAGCCGTCTCAGCCTGGTCAGTGTCTGGCGGTGAGGATGTCCGTAGGGGTTGCCTGCGCCGGCCATGTAAACGGCCAGTTCCGGCCGGACGGCCTGAAGAAAGGCTTCGGAAGTCGAAGTGCGGGAGCCGTGGTGTCCGAGCTTGAGTACCGTGGCCTTCAGGTCGCCGGTGTAGGCCAGGATACTCTTTTCGGCTTCCGTTTCGGCGTCCCCGGTTAAGAGAAAAGATATCTGTCCATAGGTGAGATGGAGGACCACCGAGTTGTTGTTCAGAGCATCAGGCCCCTCAAGGAAGGGTGTTGTGGGGTGAAGTATCTTGAAAGTCAGTTTTCCGGCCTTGATCTCGCCTCCCCGGCGCGCCTCTTTGAAAACGGCGCCGGAGCGGTCGATGGCGTCCAGGAGGTTTTCGTAAGTCCGCGTGGTATGGACCTGCCCATCAACCCAGACTTCTTTCACCGGGATTTCTTTGAGCACGGCGATGAGGCCGCCGACGTGGTCGCTGTGGGGGTGGGTGGTCACCAGTGCGTCCAGTTTTATCACATGTTCTCTTCTCAGGTGGCTCAGAACGCCTGGTTCCGCTTCCCCGCCATCAATCAGGACCGTCTCGCCTTCGGGACCGCGGACCAGGATGGCGTCTCCCTGTCCGACGTCGATGAAGTGGACCTGCAGCCCCTGGGGGGCCGCCGGCTGCCGGCAGCCGGCAAGGGCCAGAAGCAGCAGCAGGAACAGCAGCAGGGGACCGCCCCTGCGGAGGTCTGGTTTCATTCAGCCGTGTTCCTTGCGTTCCCGGGAATCGCCGATGATCATCTGCCTTCTGAAGAATGCATCACGGGCGAGCGGCGCAGCATCAAGATTGAAAATGTCATTCTCGATTGAAGACGAGCGCAAGCTAGTCGTCCCGACGCATCCCGACGGGGCGGGATAGAATCGAGAGGTTGGAAGAATCCTTGCCTGGCCGGGTACCATGGATGAAAGACCCTTCGGCAGGCTCAGGGTGACAGCCTACCTTCCCGTCAATGTTAGTAGGATACCGTATCTGAGCCTTCGATTGCAAGGGGGGCGCAATCATTCCATGCCTATTTGAGCAGGATCGTGTCCCGCCCGAAGACCATGGACAGCAGCCAGTCCGTCACGATCCTTATGCGGTTGTATGCTTTTGTCGACAGCAGGGAATAGCCCGCCATCCAGATAAAGCGGGCCCAGAATCCGTAGAGGCGGAAGCGATGGAAGCTGAACACCCCCCTGGAGGAACCCAGAGAGACAACTTCAAAGGGGTTGGAGTAGATATACGGCCGCTTATCTTTGCCCCGGAGGTCAGCCAGTATGTTGTGGGCAGCCACTTTTGCCTGGCGGACTCCGGCGTGGGCGCTTGGCGGCATAGGTTGACCCGTTTTGGGGTCTTCACAATGGGCGCAATCGCCGATGGCGTAAACGCCGGGAAACCCTGCAACCCCGAGGTGATCGCTGACCAGGATTCGACCGAGGCTGTCCTTCTTGACGTCCAACCGGGCAATAACGGGATTGGCAGCCACACCGGGCGTCCAGATGACGGTGTTGGTCGGTACGATTTGAGTGTTGTTGATTTCGACATGGTCTTCATGGACCATGGTCACGCGTGATTTGAGTCTAACATCAATCCCCATCAGTTGGAGCTGCCTCATGGCGTAAGCGCCGAGCTTCGTGTGCAACCTGGGGATGATCTTGCGGTCCGTCTCAATCAGCATGATCTTGATTATGGCGGGGTCAATATGCCGGTATAGGTTTCTCAGGTCCTGGAAAACAAAGTCCCGTATGGCGACCACTAGCTGTACGCCTATGTATCCGCCACCGGTGACGATGAATGTCAATAGTCCCTGCCGCCGCTCTGCGTCTTTCTCGACGCTGGCTTGCTCGAAGACGCTGATGATGTGATTCTTCAGGTACCGGGCATCGTGAAGGGTTTTCAGCGTAAATACACTGCCCCCGTTGGACGTCAATCCCGACATGTCGGTCACACTGCCCAGAGCCAGGACAAGATAGTCGTAATCCAGCGTCCCCGCTGTCGTGGACACCCTGCGGTCGCTCAGGCTTACACTATCTACGACGGCACGGATGAACTTGAACCGGTCGCTGAAAGGCAGACTCCTGATGGGACAGGCGACGTGCCGGGGTTCGATGGCCCCGGTGGCTACCTCGTGCAGCAGAGGTAGAAACAGAAAGTAGTTCTCATCGCTTACGATGGTGATTTCTGCGTTGTCTTTTCGATTCAGGGAAGGCAGCAAATGGCGCAAGAGATACGTGCCGCCGAACCCCCCACCCAATATCAAGATTTTTCGGGCGCTTGAAGGCTGTTGAGAATGGGCCGCCGTTTCGGGGAGCAAGTGGCCAAACCTCCTTCGAGGCAGGATAGTAATCCGTTAACAATCAAATCGTGCAAAAAATGGAAAGAAACATGAAACCACGAATAAACACTAATCAACACGAAATAATTTGCAAAGGGCCGAGACGGGGAATCGTTTCGGTTTCGGTAAACCAGACCGGAACAAGGAAAGACTATTCGTGTCTATTCGTGTTCATTCGTGGTTTAGATTACTAACGCTTATTGGTTCCGGCTTGTCCGGGTTAGAGATTGCTGCCTGAACGAAGTGAAGGCCAGCCGATGGGCGCGTCCCCACCGGGTGCCGGGGCGACAATGTACATCCTGGCTCAGGCATCTATCCCGGGTCAGGAGCAGGCTGGGGGGTGCAGTGCGCAGCTTCATCTCTGCGGGTGGGGATCACGCCCACCCCGGCAAGGCTAAAGCCATGCACTATGCCCAACCCGGTCCATGCACAATTTGGGATTACCTGAGCAAAGGCAATGTTCAATTTGCAGATTCCTGCAGAAAACATTTGTAAACGACAAAGCAGCGAAGGGTATTCTATGAACCCGCCGTCTGAAGCGACTCTTTGTCCCCGGGGGCCGGTGTCCGCACGGCACCCTGGACGTGCGCTGACATGGAGCGGACGTTTTGCGGAGAGACGATAGTCTCCCGAAGACCGCCTTCCCGCCATCATCATCAAATCGATTCAAAACGTTAAACTTGCCGGGTGCATATTGGATTCATATAATACCATAGTTCCAGGATGGGCCGCAATTCGTGCGGCCGAATCAGTATCAGTTGACTTGCCTCAGTCCAGTGGCTATACTATTTCCAATTGGACAAATGACCCTTTTCGTAGTTCTGTAACGCAAATTGTGTGTGGATTTTCTTCAGGTTTCTGATCAATCACCGATGCCCGCTTGCAGCGGGCGCCACGAAGGATGAAAATGTCTTTCTGAGCGAAGACGAGCGTAAGCGAGTCGGAGTCGAAGAATCCTTCGGCTGCTCAGGACAAGTTCTTTCCCGGGCGGGGAGAGCAAAGACCCTTCGACTGCCCCTTCGCTTCGCTCAGGGCTTCGGCTCAGGGTGACATTTTCGTAGCAATGTTGCATCCGGTTGAGCAACGGCGGATGGGCACAAGACTCGCCGGTGAAGCAATGCTGCTGCCACTCGGAAACTTGGAGATTCTCGATCCCGGAGCGGCCGGAGAGGCATGAGTTATTGCGGACAAGCCCGTCTTGCCGAGAGTTGGGAAAATTAAATGTCCCGTGTTATCGAAAGCGAGCGTGTTGAAGTATTGGAAGCAGCAGAGCGTCATGACCTGGCTCTGGATGACGGGTCTCGGGTTGCAGTCGTGGGTGGCGGCCCCTCCGGTTCACTATTCAGTTATTTCCTTCTACAACTCGCGCAACGTATAGGCATCAAGCTTGCCGTGGACATCTACGAACGGCGCGATTTCTCCGCGCTGGGAGCGGCAGGGTGCAATATGTGCGGAGGAGTTATTTCAGAGTCACTGTTGCAGGCCCTGTCCGTGGAAGGCATCAAGTTACCCGCCGACGTCGTCCAGAGAGGCATCGATTCCTTCACTTTTCACACCGCTGAAGAAACCGTTACTCTGTACGCTCCGTACCGGGAAATGAGGATCGGCACCGTATACCGGGGCGGTGGTCCCAAGGGGACCCGGCAACCCTGGTGGCGAAGCTTCGATGGTTATTTGCTTCAACTGGCGGTGCACAGCGGAGCCAGGGTCGTCCGGGAGCGAGTTGCCGACATTACCTGGGATGACTCCAGGCCTCAAGTCCATCTGAAGGACGGCGTTCAGACCTATGACTTGCTGGTGGGCGCGATCGGCGTCAATACGCCGAGCCTCGCTGTTTTTGAAAAGCTGGGAATCGGGTACAAGCAGCCCAAAACGAGAAAGACCAGCAACATCGAGTTCGAGCTTGGTTCTGATTACATTACCAGGGAACTCGGGAGTTCCATGCACGCCTTTCTGCTGGACTTGCCCAAGTTGGATTTTGCGGCGCTGATTCCGAAGGGCGACTACGTGACCATGTGTCTGATCGGCGAGAATATCAGTTCCGAATTCGTAGACTCTTTTGTGCAGAACCCTGTGGTCAAGGGATATCTGGCCGGGAAGCAGGACCACCGGGCGGGAGCCTGTCGCTGTGCACCCCTGGCCAGTCTGGGCGACGCCGTCCACCCCTTCGGAAACAGGGTACTGCTTCTTGGCGATTGCGGAACGACTCGGCTGAACAAGGATGGCATCGGGTCGGCCTACCGGGTGGCCAAGACTGCGGCCGTGACCGCTCTATTCCGGGGCATATCCTCCGAAGATTTCCGCGAAGGCTACGGTCCTCTTTGCCGGTCGATACATAACGACAACCGGTTCGGAAGGGTCATTTTCGATGTGGTTGACATAATCAAGAGGAATGCCTTCTTAACCCGCGCCGTGATGCGAATGGCGAGGAGTGAGCAGCAAATGACGGGCAGGCAGCGCCGGATGAGCATGGTGCTGTGGGATATGTTTACGGGCAGCGCTCCATACCGGGATGTGTTTGTTCGATGCCTTCATCCGGCCTTCTGGAGCCGGCTTGTCTGGAACATTTTTGTCAATCCCCGGTCTGCCAGCACAGCAGGACCTGGAAAGGAGGAACTTGTGGACAGAAGTGGACTGGGCAGGGAATACCGCGCCGGTGAGATCATCGTGCGCCAGGGAGAACAAGGGGACTGCATGTATGTGATCCAGTCGGGCCAGGTCGAGGTGTTGCGGTCTAACAACGGACAGGAAGTGCGCCTGGCGGTGCTGGGGGAAGGGGACATTTTTGGCGAGATGGCAATCTTTCAGAAGGAGGCGCGCTCGGCGACGGTGCGGGCTCTGACCAACGCGCGCGTGCTCTCGGTGGACAGAAAGATATTCTTGCGGCGGGTGCACGAGGACCCCTCCTTTGTTTTCACCATTCTTCAAAAGATGTCTCAACGCATCCGGGAGATGGATGCCAAACTCGTAACATCAGGGGGGCAGTCGGAGGGTAAGGCCACGCGATAGGCCAGCCCGTTGCAGGTGGGGCCGGCGTAGGGCAAAGGCCCAAACGCCGGCAATAGGGAGACCGCCTTTGTCGAAGTCCGTCCGGGGTGTGGAACGGCCGCGGTGGAGACGCCCGGACTAATACGAACGCAAGAAATCTTGCAGTATAACCCGTCATTGCGAGGAATCCCGACGAAGTCGGGACTCGCAATGACAGCCCAATGCGGCTGTATTTAGTGCGTTCGTATTAGGACCTCTTGAGGATCCTGAGCATAGCGTCTCTGAAGTCTTCGAAAGAGGAAATGGGTTCCTGCAATTCCTGGGGAAGTCTGGAGAGCATGGCCTTCCCGCGGTCCGGTTGTCTGGCGGCCAGTTCACGCAACAGCTTGTGCTCCCTGCCCAGCGATTGGACCAGCTCAATGAACTGCGTTTGCATCTGTTCTGCCTGCTTGGCAACGCTCTCACTGAGCTCGACGTAGCGGTCCTTTTCTTGTTTGTCCGAGCGCCATTTGGAGATGGCGTTTTGCACTTTCTGGTTCACGCGGCTGAGGTCAAAAGGCTTGGTCATGTAGTCGTAGGCCCCCAACTTCATCGCCTCCACCGCGGTCTCGATGTCGGCAATCGCGGTGATCATGATGACGCAATAGGCCGGCCAGTGGGCGGTCAACCGGCGCAGTACCTCCATCCCGGACAACCCCGGCATTTTGATATCCAGAATGATGACGTTAGCTCCTCCCGACGAGACCTCATTCAGGGCTTTGTTACCGTCCTCCGCGGTGGCAACCTCATAGCCCGCCTGCCGCAGCGTCGTCTGAAGGAGCTTTCGCACCATCTCCTCGTCATCAACGACCAGTATTTTCACTCGTTCTTGAGTCATCTTTCTCCCTTTCAAAGCTTCTGTTGCCGTAGCGTTCAGCCCGTCAGGAGTGAACAGGTCTACCTTGTCTGGGGATGGCGGCTCCTTTGATCTTCTTTGGCATCTTCGGGGGGGCCTCCGGGCAGGGAGGCAAAAACGCAACTCGGTACCCTGGTAACAGTATAAATGTTAATCAGAAGGTTATCAAGAGACGGGCGGCCGTTCCGGCGGGGTATGGACGACATTGCACCTGGTCGGGGCACAAACAGCGGCTTGCCGGCAGCGGCCAGCCGAAGAAGGCGGCGCCGGCGAAAGCATCATCTGTTCTCGCCGGGCGACCGGACGCCGGGCTTCTGGAAGAGGCTTTCAGCCGTGGAATGAAATGTCTTCTCCTTGTCTGTATCAGGCGCTGGAAGCTTCTCGATGAACTCTACGGCCAGCTTGCTGTTCTCGTAGGGATAGTCGGAGGCGAACAGCACATGGTCTATGCCGAGGGCCGAGATGCAGCATTGAAGAGCCGGGAAGTAGCTCATTCCACTCGTGGTGCAGGCGAAATTCTTTGTTATGTAGTCGCTGGGTTTCCTCTTGATCCGGGGCAGAGTGTCCGGGTCCGCCCACGGATTTATCCAGGGGTAGTCTATTCGGTGAAGCCAGAAGGGCAGCGCCTCTCCCAGGTGCCCCAGAATGATTTTCAGCCCCGAGTACCTGTCAAAGACCCCGCTGTACACCAGGCGCAGGGCGTGTAAAGCTGCCTCAGCGCCAAAGCCCAGAGACGGGCCTGCCAGCACGAAGCCGTAGCCGGAGTATGCCTTGAGCATGGAAGGCGATGGAATGGTAGGATGAAGGTATATGGGTACGCCGAGTCTCTCCGCGGTTTCAAAAACCGGCCAGTATTTCCTGTCATCAAGATATTCTCCCCTGATGTTGGAGTTTATCTTGGCCCCTTGCAGGCCGAGCTTTGTGAGCGCTCGTTCCAGCTCCCGGGCGGCGCCCCCGGGGTCCTGGGGGGCGAGGGTGGCCAGTCCGATAAACCGGTCCGGATGTTCTTTGACCGCCATGGAGAGGCGTTCATTAATGTCCCGCGCCAGGCGAGTCGCCCCGGGGGCCTCAACTGCTCACACCCGGGAGTGGATAAACTCAGTACCTGGATGTCGATGCCTGCCGCATCCATATCCGCAAGCCTACCGGGACCGAGGTCCAGCAGCTTGCTGTCGCTCGCGACGCTGTGGAAAGTCCATATTTCCGGCGCGTACCATACTCGATGCCCGGAACGGAGGGGTTCTCAGCGGGGAGTCTCCACGTTCGAGCTTAGATACTCTACATATTCTTCAGTGAGAAAATGGGCCTCGAGGTCGATTGTCTTCATGTCTGACGCTCCTTGACAGGTCCGAAACGATGCTGTTCAGGCCGGGCCCGGGACTTGCGGCGAACCCCGGCGGACGACCCCGATGCGACCCGGGTCGCTACGGGTTGTGGCGGGCTTTGCCCGGTACCGGCCTTATGTGGCGGGGGGCCGCCATCCAGATACTGATGGCAGCGACAGCCAGCCAGACCATGACAAGGTAGAAGGCAGGCAGATATGTCCCCCACATGTCGAATATCTTGCCTCCCAGCCAGGGGCTGACTGAACCACCGATGCCGAACCCCATGGAAACCAGCCCGACAATGAGGCCGAAGTTCTTCCCTTGAAAAATATCCGCAATCGAGGCACTGACGGATGGGGAAACAATGCCGAGGCCCAGGCCGAATAGCAGACCGTAGGCGTACATGAGCCAGGGCGTCTGGTCTCCCCGGTTCAGAATCAGCATTAAGACGCCCGATGCCGCCAGCGTCAGTCCGATGGTGGCTGTCACCTCCCTGCCAAAGCGGTCCGAAAGGAACCCCAGCAGGTTACCGAGGCCGTAGAAGACTCCGTACAGGCTGAGGACCAGCGCCCCGAAGGCCGGGGAATAGCCCTGGTCGACCACGAAAACGACCTGGTGGGCCAGGACAAGATTCATGGCGATTCCGAAGATACCGAAGGTGGCGGTGAAGAGCATCCAGAACCGGCCGGTGGCTATCACCCTGCGGAGTTTCCACTCATTAGTAACCCATTTCGCGTCCGGAACAGGGGCTTTGGCCCCTGCCGTGTTTGTGCGCTGCGCCGCAGTCCCCGGAGATTCGCCATCGGGCGCCAGGTCTTTGTCCCGGGGGTCGAGCCGTTGAAAATTAGCGATCACGGGTACCAGTCCGACCGCCAGAAGGCCCAGGAACACGAAGGAGTTTCTCCAGCCTACCAGCCGGATCATATACTCGACGGCGGAGGCCATGAGAAAAGCGACGGAGACCCCGGCGTTGAAGAACCCCAGGGCCGCCCCCCGCCGTTTAATGAACCAGTGAGATACCAGCGTGGTATTAGGAACATTGCCGGTCACCGAGGCGCCCAGGGAAACGAGGATCCCGAAGATCAAATAGAAATGCCATACTTGGCCAGCCAGACTCAGGGAGGCGGTGGCTACGGCCAGCAGGGCGGCGCCGGCGGCCATGAACCGGCCGGGGCCGAAGCGGTCCACCGCCAGCCCCACCACGGGCGCGGTTACGCCATAGACAATGGTATTAATCGAGAAGATGAGGGCGGTCTCGGCCCGGGGCCAGCCGAATTCGTCCAGGATGGACCGGTAGAAGACAGGAAAAGAGTAGCGAATTCCAAAGGAAACCGCCACGGTGACGAAGCAAATCGCCACCACGACCCAGCCGTAGAAGAGCGGCGGCTTGCCTCCAGCGGTCACCGTACTGCGCCTCAGTCGCTGCTCCCTTGAGTCCCGGAACTGTTTTCCCTGTGAAGAAGCTCTGCTACCAGCCCATCTATTTCCCGCGCCACCCCATCCTCCTGCAGGGCCTCCCGGATTTTCTGCCGCGACTTTACGAAATGCATGTCTTCTTTCAACGGCGCCGCCGCGGCAACCCGCTCGGCGCGAGCGGCGGCCTTGACCAGCCGGGCATGCAGCCTGTTCTCAGCATCAAAAAGGGGAATGGGGGACAGCATCACCTTGTCGAAATCCCGCGCTCCCCACTGCCCCCGGCTCTGCATCCCTTCGGCGAGCTTTCGGGCGGTTTCACTGTTGAGGATGGCAGTCAGGTAACGGCCTTCGCCCTGCGTATTCATCTTCAACCAGTATAACTTGTGTTCGACGATCCCCTTCGGGTCGGCGAGCAGCGCTGCCGCGGGCAGCGTCCCGGAGGCGCTGTAGACGACGCGCAGGGGGGCGATGGGGAACTGCGCTGAGAGTTGACCGTAATAGTCAAGCTGCTCGGATAGCGTGCGCCGTCCGCGGCCGTGTTTGGACCAGAGGGCTTCGGCTTCGGCCAGCCAGTCGTAGAGCCACATCCAGCCCCGGTTAAGCGCCGTGGTGGCGTCAAGCAACTCGCTTTTCCGCTCGTCCCAGGGAATGACCGCCAGGCCCGGCAAAAGCACGCGGAAGGGGGCCACCGACTCGCCCAGATATAAAGCGCGGAGAAACTGGGCTTCGACGGGGTGCCGCATCGACGGAACATCCTTCCATGGCCGCTTTTCCAGGTTCGTGCGGTGGCTTATCACGACCGGCGCTTCGGGATTACGGCCCAGGAAACCGGGGGCGGGTTCCTCAACCCTGAACAGTACCGAAGGGATAATAATGGCGCCATCCCTGAACCTATCGGCGTACCCTCCGGTCGAGCGGCCCTTCCGCTGCGACGGCCACGGCGACTCCGCCCACGCTAGGTGTTCCAGGCTCTCAGCCAGGCTGGCATCCCTTCGCGTTCGCGGGAAGGTCCCCGAGACCTCCATAATTGTGTCCGGGAGCCGCCCGGTCCCGCTCCCCGGGGGTTCATTTCCCGCAAAGAGGACGCAGGACGGCACGGGAAACAGCTCCTTCACCCGGTCTGAAAACGCCCAGGCCCGCGTGAAGTGAATCGACGCCAGGACATGATTATTCTTCAGGTTTCGGGAACCGTAGATCCCCTGGCGGAACCCGGCGAATTGCCGCCTGGTCATAGCGGCATAGGGCATCACGAAGCAAATACAACCGGCGGGTTTCAGGTACAGCTCTACGCTCCGGACAAAGAAATAGGCCGAGAGGTCGTTCTTCTGCGCCACCTGTCCCATCCACAGCCCGCGGCCCTCGCACTCCTTGCGGAAACGCTCCTGCATTTCAGGGTGCATGGAGCTGTACTGGAGCCAGGGCGGGTTGCCGATGACCACGTCGGCCTTCTGGCTCTCCTGGGACAGCCAGACGGGACGCACCAGGTTGCGGGCCACGAAGCCCCAGATGTGGTTGCGCTCCTCCCGCTTGAGCTGGCGCAGGGTATTGTAGGTTTTCGCCAGGGTGTTTATCGTCATCTCGCTGAAGTGGTAGTTTTTTTCGAGCCAGGCCGTCAGGCTGTCCGGCGGCGCATCCCGCTCGCTTGATCCCAGCATCCCCCGGATTACAGCATCAAAAAGGTCGGGATTGTGCGCCGCTTCGAAGGGAAATTCGAGCAGTTCCTTGCTTTCGGGCACCTCGATGAGCACGTGGCGTTCCGCCAGAAATCCTACGGTGTTCCACTGGAGGGAATCCCCGATGTATACCGGGACATTGATGTTGGGCGGTCTCTGCTTCAGGCGTTCCTGGCCGATCGCCAGCAGGAACGTCACGCGGGCTATCTGGGTTGAGACGGGATGAATGTCAATGCCGGAGACCTGCCGGCAGGCGCGGTTGATTGCCTCCCGTACCGGGATGCTGGACGCTTCCGCCCCTTTCATCAGCCGGCGCACGGCGTGGAAGACGAAGGTCCCCGATCCGCAGGCGGGGTCCAGCACCCGCTGCTCCATCGGGCGCTCAATAGCCTCGGCGCACATCCGCTCGGCCAGCCAGTCAGGAGTGTAATACTCGCCAAGGAAATGCCGTTGCTGCGGGTCGATAAGGGATTCGTAGAGGCCTTTCAGGACATCGGCTTGCACCTCTTCCAGCCGGAACCGGCCGGCTTGCCGGGCAATGCGGCGCACCAGGTCTGCACCCCTGCCGGACGACAGGGGCCAGTCGAAGAAGTCGGACTCGACAGCCCCCATGATCCCGGCCTCCCTGAACCTTTGCCCGGAAAGCAACTCCGCCGGTTCAGCGACCGGCACGCCGAGGACCTTGGCCGCCATGGTCTTGGTGATGGTGGTGAGATAGGTGTGCTGGAAAAAGAGGGCATCTTCATTGAGGGCCGAACCATAAACGCGCTGGAGCAGCCGCGCCCACAATTCACGTTTCAACCGGACGTCGGGACGGGCGCCAACTTCGGCCCAGATTGACGCGAGCTCCTGCCTGGCAACGTTCCAGGCGAAGCTACCCTGGCCCAGCTCGCGCCTGACATCCTGCGAGTTTGGGGGTAGCTCCTTGCCGACGGCGACCACCGAGCCGAGCCATGCCACCAGGTCGCGGGCGTTGCCGGGCTTGTCCGGCGAATTGCGGAACGATTCAAGGGCCAGCAATATGCCGTCGCGAAGCTCGTAAGACGTGAAGTCGGCGCCATCAGTGGCCACCCCCACAAAATGCGCCCCGGTTTCCTTTTCCCTCTGGGACAGGTATGCGGGCAGCCGGGCCCCCGCTTCACCCCCTTCCCGTCGCAAATCGGACTTGAACTCGAAGAGCGTCCTTCCCAGAAGAGCGTCGATGCGCCCGTGGACCTCAGGGGCAGGGCGCTCAAAGTCAAGCTCGGCGCTGCTGGCGCCAACGGCGTTTATGAGGAGATCATATACCAGCGCGCGCACTTTTTCATGCCGCGGACGGGAAGCGAGCTCGGCAACGATTTCAGATAAGCGCTCGGGGGACACGGGCATTCTTAGCGTACCTTTGTTTTCGCAGGCGCCAGGATTCTGCGTGGCCACATCTTAGCATAAATCCGGTGACGCCGTAAGGCATCGCCGGGAGCCATGTAGGGTGGGCTAAGTCCCGATGGTAATCGGGACGAACCCACCAGGAAGGATTGAAGATTACAGGTTCAAGGTTAGAAGATTCCCCGCCCCGGTTAGCCGTTCGTCATTCGGGTTTCGTCATTTGCCTCTTTGATTGGTCAATCGTCATTCTGACTTCGTCATTTCCGGTTTGATTCGTCATTCGTCCCCGATCAAGTCGGGGATCGTCATTCGTCATTTGGCTTGGTGGGTTCGCGCAACCACTCCCGGCAGCGGCCATCCCCCTTGCGCTTAACCCACCCTACGCCCACCGGGTTCGCCCCTGCAGGTTACCAGCGGCTGCCGGTCTCTTTCCAGGGTTTTCTGAGACCGTGGTCGTCGGCAATCACTTTATAGGCGTTGTATCCGTTGTATGACATCGCTCCGTGAATGGGATGCCATCCGGATCCCGTGGCGTACAGGTTCTTTATCGGGGTCCGGTATCCTGCCAGCTCCGGGACTGGCCGGAACTTCCCTATTTGGCTGGCGGTGGCGTCGATGATGGCATAGTTGCCGTACGGCGCCATGTTCGGGTTCTTGCAGTGGTCGTAGGGAGTCAGGGGCACGTATCCAATGACATTGTCCCAGGTCATGTTGGGAGCGGCCTTGTTCCAGAACTGGAGGACGTCCTCGGCGTGGGCCTTCTTGTAGTCCATCCATTCCTTTTCCGTCAGATAGTTGGCCGACAGGCAGAACTGCTCGGTTAGCAGAGCGTACTTGCCCTCGGGCGCCCGGGTGGGATCATCGACGCAGTGGGCCAGGATGTTGAGGTTGAGCTCGTCCGGCATCTTGCCCAGTTGGCGCCAGGCCCATTCCCTTTCCAGCGCCCGGGGATTGCTGCTGATCAGCACCAGCATGTCGGTCTTGAGGATATCGGGGTTGACGCCGGCTGCGATGTAGTTGGGATATTCGTGCAAAGCCCAGGTGTACCACGTTATGGCAGTCCAGCGCCGCTCCAGGTTCTTGACCTTCCGGGCCACCTCGGGAGTGTAGTATTCCTCGCCGGTCAAATCGAAGACCAGCATCTCAGGCGATGTGGTGCTGACGACGAGCTTTTTGGCTTCGACCTCCGTGCCGTCCTCGAGGAGGACGCCTCTGGCTTCGCCATTCTTGATGATGACCTTCTTCACGACGCGCTTGGTGAGGACCTTGGCCCGGTTGGCGGCCAGGATCTTGGTGGCCGCATGCGCCCACTGGTGGGTCCCGCCCACCACGCCCTGCGCCTCTCTGGTCAAGCCGAGGAAAGCGACCAGAAACCCGTAAATGCCGAGACCGGGGAAGGTAGGGGGCACCCCGTACGATTGGAGATGCCGCATGCACATGGCCACCAGGTGGTCGCTTTCGAAGACATCCTGCGTGACCTCCAGCGCGGACTTGGCCGCCTGAGAGGGTTCGAAGCCGAGGTCGGGGTGGGCGACCAGCCTGTCCATGGCGTCAGGCTCACCGGGTGGGGGCGGTGGGTTATACCACCATTCAAGGAGAAGGGGCATGGCGATCTTGCGGACCCTGTTCTGCAGTTTCACCCAGGTGGCGGCGTCCTTCTGAGAGAACCGGGCTATCTCTTTGGCGCTGCGCTCCTGGGTTGGATCATACCTGCGAGTGTATATCACCAGGGGCCGGTTGTCCTCGTGGAAAATGGCCCCGGACGAAGTGACCTTGGACTCGATGTATTTGCCGCCAAGCTCTTTCCACTCGGGGAAGTCCCTTTCCAAGGTCAAATGATAGGTGGAAGCCATGCCTGAGGAGTGGTAGTCCGCCAGAAAGCCCGGGGCCGGGCCTTCGTCGGTGCACCAGCCGCCGCCGGCCTCGTGCCTCTTTTCGAAGATGCCTACCTCCATCCCGCCGAACTTGGCCAGGTACATGGCGGTCACCAGACCCTTGTTGCCCCCGCCGATTACGATAGCGTCAAAACTGGCATTAGCCATTGTGTTCTCCTTTCTGTGAAGGAAGGTTTGCATTTGTCTGCCACGACCGGGACGAGGCAGGTGCATCTACGACAAATGACGAAATCCGAATGACGAATAACCAAACAAATTTCAAATTCCAGGCGCCAAATTCCAAACCATGCCAAAACCCGAACTTGCAATCACCAAAGCGAGGCCTCAGGCCCGGTTTGGAACTTGTTACTTGGTTTTTGGAATTTGCTTCTTTGTCATTCGTCATTCTGGCTTGGTCATCTTACAGGAGTCCTTTTTGCCTGGCTGTGGTCACCATTTCAGGCTCCGACCACCACTTCTTTATGCCGCAGTCCTCCGCCACCGCATTGGCTGCCAAGTAGCCGGAACCCCAGATGACGCAGCCGCCCGGATAGGAACTGGAGCCGCCGAGGTAGAGGTTCTTGATGGGCGTCCGGTGATGGGAGCACTGCTCGTTGGGTCTGAGGTAGCCCATCTGGAACGGGTCGTACAGACCTTGCTTGAAAGACCCCTTAACCATGTCGTTGAACTTGTTTTCAATATCGACGGGCGTGGTGACGTATTTCCAGAGCACCTTGTCCGGGGTCATGTTCGGGGCGTAATGCCGGAGCGTGTCCAGGCACTTTTCCGCGACCGCCTCCTTGAACTTGTAGCCGTACCATTTTTGCGTCCCTCCTTTCAGGTCATAGGGAGCAAAACGCGATATCAGGCCGGTGTGCCGGCCCGGAGGGGCCTGGCTCGGGTCGTGCACCGTGGGGAAGCAGCAGTTGAAGCGGGCCTGGTCGCTGAACCTACCCTGGTCGATATCCTCATAGTCCGTCAGGAGGTCGTCGGGGGTCTCGTAGCCGAGGACATAAACGAAAGACCGGTCGATGTCTGGATTGGCCGCGGCGGCGGCGAACCGGGGCGCTTCGGTCATGGCCAGATGGATGCCCAGCAGGCTGTGCTTTTCCCACTGCCAGCCTTTGATCGATTCGACAAAACCGCCGTCCAGGTTTCCTTCCCCTACCAGCTTCAAAAAGGTCTGGCCGGGATCAACGGTGCTGATTACCGCTTTGGCGGCGCGGAGAACGGTCCCGTCGGTGAGCTCCACGCCACCGGCGGCCCCGCCTTCAATGATGATTCTCTTTATTCGGACGTTGTTCCAGACCGCGCCGCCATTCTCGTGGATGATCTTGTTGAGGGCCTGGGCCACCATGTGCGAGCCGCCGACGACCAGCCGGTAGTTGGATGCCCGGTTGAGATAGAGCAGGACCAGATAACCCAGCCCGGCCTGCTCTGGGGCCACCCCCCAGTGGGTGGCGGCATAGAGCATCAGCGCCTTTACGTGCTCGTTCTCGAAGAACTCATCGACTATTTGGACGGGGGTCTTTTCCGAGTATTCCAGGATTTCTTTGCCCGCCCCGGCATTCTGCAATTTGACCACCTGGTCCAGGGCCGGCACCGCCGGAGAATAGGTGGCGGGGGCAATGAATTCGCGGACGGCTTTGTCAGCCAGGTGGTAGAGGTTCCGGTAGGCTTCAGCGTCCTTCTTCGAGAACTTCGCCAACGACTGGCAGGTCTCTTCCACGTCGGAATAGAGGCAAACGGCCTTTCCGTCCGAGAGGGGCAGAGTGAATTGAAGGGACGGATGAAGGTGTTTGACCTGATAATGCTTCTCCAGCCGGAAGTCCTGATAGATCGGGGCGTAGTCCGCCATCATCATGTACACCGCGTGGGTGTTGTGGGCGAAGTCCGAGAGGGTAACCGCCTCGGTGGCCAGGCCGCCTCCCGCTTCGGGCCTTCGCTCCAGGGCAAGGACGGTCTGCCCCGCCTTGGCCAGGTAGCTGCTTATCGCCAGTCCATTGGGTCCGGCGCCGATGATGATGAAGTCGTATTTGTCGCGAACCAACTCTCTTTTCCTTTCTTTTGTCAATACTGTAGCGCCCCTTATTGTCCCCCGTGTGGCTGGTCGCAAAGAAACCACGAATGAACACTGATGAACACGAACAGGTCCAGGGTCTATGTGTCCGTATCTGAGCGCGGAGGAACACTGCGTCGGAGCTTTTCGTGTCAATTCGTGTTTATTCGTGGTTAAAGTTCTCGGGTCTGGCGGCGTACCGGGAGGGCACGCGCAGCGTGCCGCTACGGGGCGTGGAATCTGCAATCTCTACCGCAGGACGTCTCCGCCGTCGACGGAAATCACCTGGCCGGTAAGGAAATCGGAGTCTGCCGAGGCCAGAAAAACCGCGGTGCCGACGAGGTCTTCGGGCCTTTGAAACCGGCGCAGACACCGTCTTTCGTTGAAACCGGCGCCCGCTTCCTCCCGTCCGCCCAGGCTGAGCAGGGTGGCTTCATCGATGGTGAATCCCGGGGAAATACAATTGACGTTGATGTTGTGTCTTCCCAGCGCCCGGGCCAGGCACCGGGTGAGCGTCATCACTGCTCCCTTGGAACAGGCATAGGGCAAAAGGGTATGCAGGCCGAAATCCGCTGTGCCTGAGGCGATGTTGATGATCTTACCCTTGTTTTGCTTCACCATGTGGGGCACCGCGGCCCTGGCGCACAACCAGCTTCCGGTAACGTTCACGGCAAACATCTTCTGCCATTCGGCGACGGTCCAGGTGTTCCATGCCTTCGACTCTACCCCGTAGAAGACAGCCGCATTGTTCAGCAGGATGTCTATCTTGCCGAACCGTTCGACTGTCCGGCCGGCCATTTGCCCGGCGCTTGCCTCATCGGCGATGTCCGTGTGAATGGCAAGGGCGGTCCCGCCCTTGCCGGCTATTTCCTGAGCTACCTTCTGAGAATTTTCCAGAATAATGTCAGCGATAACTACCTTCGCCCCTTCTTCTGCAAACCTCAAAGCGTAGCTCCGTCCGATGCCGCGACCAGCGCCGGTGATGATGGCAACCTTATTCTCCAGTTTCATGTGTGTTGCCCCCGCAGTCCTTAATAAATCCTAAGCACGAAATCCGAAATCCTAAACAATCAACCCATGCGCTGGCGGCGCACCATGAAGGATGAAAATGTCATTCTGAGCGAAGCGAGCGCAGCGAGCGTAGTCGAAGAATCTTTCGGGGCGGGGCGCGGGACGAAAGACCCTTCGACT
>JACQUA010000372.1 GCA_016210565.1 Chloroflexota bacterium | reverse complement strand
GCCATACCCTGTTCCATGAAAGACTCCCCATCAATGTCATGCAGTACTTGCTCAGAAAATGTCGCCATCTCCCCCTTTGAAAAAGGGGGACTAATGTCGCCGTCTCCCCCTTTGAAAAAGGGGGACTAAGGGGGATTTAAGAAACAGGCAAAATCCCCCTGTATCCCCCTTTCGCAAAAGGGGGAGGTAAACTGGGTCTCCTCGCGTTGATAGGCCATCTTCATCCTTCATGGCGCCCGCCGCCAGCGGGCATGGGCCCTTGTTTCAGCATCCCAGGGATACGCGGGCCATGAGATTCCGAGGGCAGGGCCTACCTGGACATGATCTGTCCGCGAATCTCACCCGGCGGGTGCGCCACGGTATGCACGTTGGCATAGGTGTTGCCGGCCCTCATCTCAGCCACCAGGTCACCCACGGTCTTGCCCGCCATGGGGCCCACCAGGTCGGCGGCCGCAATCGTGCCATTGGCGAGCTTCAAGTCCAACTCGCCGCGGACCAGCGTTAGCGGGGGCTTTGCCGGGACCAGCCAGGCCACGATGGGGCCGTTGACGCCCGCGGGGGCGAGATGAATGTGCGATTGGGTCATGTCGGTGATCCCTGACACTTCCATCTCGAAAGTTATCATGGACTCATCCCCGGCCACCTTCAACTGAACCCGGCCGGTGGCGTTACTGTCCACCGGCGGCACTTCGTCCGCTCCCTTAAGGTCGGCCCGGAACTCGTCGCTCGCCGCAGTGCGCGAGATCATGATGAGTCCTCCCAGCACCAATGCCAGGAGTCCGCTGACAAATAATACCTTGTTCATTTTAAGTTCCCCCCGCTGGTTCTCAGGAGGCCGGTCCGGAAAGCGCTGTCCCCGCCAGCATCTTCAAGCCTCAACACGCGCTTCCAATGTCCTGCCTTCCTGTATGTCCAGCATACCTGCACCCGCATTAAATAGTCATAAAAATTGGGCTGAATAAGTTACAAAAAGCTGATATTGCACAGGCGAGGGGCGCGGCAGCGTGCTGCTACCGGGTGGCACAGGCGTCCCTGCCTGTGGGCCCGCGGCTACGTGCCGCTACGGGCTGTTTGACTGCGGACTGTTCAGACTGCTTAGACTGCTTGGACTGCTTAGACTGCTTAGACTGCCCGACTGTTCAGACTCGTCTTCAGGCCATGGAAGATGCGCCGGTGTCTTTCCGTATACCACCACATATAGGCCACAAAGGCCACGCAACCCGCTCCCGCCAGCGCCAGGTAACCATTGGCGCGGTAGCCTGCCCCCTGCCACAGGAAGGCCAGGGTCAGCAACAGCCCCATCGCCAGGTGCCCGGTCACCATGAATCCATTGCCCGGCGCCATGTCGAAAGAGTGCCCGTAATGCGCCCTGGCATATTGCAGCGACTTCACCGCCAGCGGTACCGTCAGCAGGCCGAGAAGGGTGGCCACCGGCAGGTTGCCGGCGACAAGCCCGGCCAGCAGGGTGACATATGCCCCGGCCACCAGGATAAAACATCCGGCCACCGCCTTTTGTTTCCCCAGGCGCACTACCAGGTTCCTTTTTCCCACCAGCCGGTCGGCTTCATAATCGGGGAACTCGTTGATATAGAGCACGGCGGCGATGAAAAAAGCCACCGGCAGCGAGGCCAGCACCGGCAGCCAGCTAAGGGCCTGCACCTGGGTATAGTAGGCGCCCAGCGCCATCAGCGGCCCGAAATTGAGGGCCACTATGAATTCGCCCAGGCCGCGGCTGGCCCAGTTGAAGGGTTTGCCGGTGTAAAAGAAGCCGGACAGCACTGCGGCCAGGCCGAGCACCAGGATAAACGGACCCCGGGCCCAGGCCAGGTACACCCCGATGGCCGAACCCAGGGCGAAGCAGAGCAATGCTTCGGCCAGCACCTCGACCGGCGACATCAGCCCGAGCTGGATCAGGCGGCTGCCCCCGCTAAAGGGACGGACAAACGAACGGTTGGCTTCGTCGTTGCCGGAGCGGTGGTCAAAATAATCGTTGATAACGTCGGTCCCGGCGTGCAGCAGCAATCCCGCCAGCAACGTCAAAACAAAATAGCCGGCATGGAACTGGCCGGTAGCCGCCCAGGCCACGGCCGTGCCCAGCAGGATAGGCACCAGGCTGGCGGTAAGGAAGGACGGCCGCACCTCCATCCACCAGTGCCCCAGTTTCCTTCTCAGCGCCGGCCAGTCACCGGCGGCGCTTTTGTTCACCGGAAAGTCGATCACCGTGGGCGGCATGCCCCCCACGATTTCACCGAAGATGCGGTATTTTATTATCTCCGGAGTGACCCTGATATAGTCCAGGATGCTATCGCTTCCGGTATCCTTCAGGTATTTGACCACCGGGGATTTCCGGTAGGTCAACTCCAGGGCCTTTTTCTTCTCCTGGGGGTCGGTGACGAAGCCGGCCGAGCCGGTTATCTCTACCTCACGGCTCTCGTTGATGTTTCCCCTGTTATCCAGGACCAGGATAGAGATGGAAGGGTGATGCGTCATCTGGAGGGTCTTGGGGTCGCCCTTCATCGTCGCCAGGTAGACCGTAAAGTCGGTGTCGACGGCAAAATGCATCATCCGGGTGCGCAGTTTTACCCCGGCCGCGGTGGATACCACGCCCATCTCGGCGCCCTGCAGGATGGCAAGAACTTCTTCGTTGCTATGGCTCATCGCGGTGAAGACCTTCTTTGGGCATGGAAGAAACCCCCTGTTAGATTCCCTGATTGGCCGGGGCAACACTTCCGGGCACGTTTTGCCCGCAGATGAAAACGTGCCAGTCTGGACAACTATATCAGTGGGGGCATGGCCTGTCAACAACACGTCGCACGTCGACGTTATGCCGCTATTAGAAATGATACAATACCGTCGTGAAGATCACTCAATACTTCTCGTTTGTGAGGCAACGTCCCGACAGGGCCGTCATCAAAGAGCAGTGGATACAGCAAGCCATCATCAATCCTCTTAAGACAGAAGTACAAACCGATGGAAGGATAAGGAAATGGGCCTTCGTTGAAGAGATGGGGAAGTATCTCAGGGTGATACTTCTGGAAGACGGAGAAACCGTTCATAATGCCTTCTTTGATCGCAATTTTCAGGAGCAAAAATGAAGATTCGCTATTTCTCTGATACAGACACAGCTCTGATCGAATTTTCGGAAGCGCCGGTGGTGGAGACCAAGGAAATAACCGAAAACCTCTATATTGACCTCGACGGGAATGGCAACCTGGTCAGTATGACGGTCGAACACGCCAAGAAACAGGCCAATATTTCCGAGGTCTCGTTCCTGCAAATGGCAAAAGGGGGTTCCTGACGTCTGTGTCGGAGAAGCGTTAACCGGCGCAATGTCATCGCGGCTTCGCCGTAAGCGGACCAGGCAATCCCGACTCGGGAGTTCTCGGAGTGGGGGCAGGCCACGCCACCATCCTCGCAGCTAGGGCGCAATGGGGTGGGGGATTATCTTCCTCTGGGCTGGCTGAACAGGATAGTCCGAAAGCGGCACCGGGACGGTCTCAACTACCGGCAAACCGCCGGACGACATTCTGATAACCACCCATTTCAGCCAGTTGACATCATCGCGGTATGGATAGTCCTCCCGGTAGTGCGGACCGCGACATTCGGTGCGCTCCAGGGCCGAGATAAGCAGAAGTTCCGCCAGCAGGGTTATGCTCCGGCTGCCGGTCGCCTTGACCAGCTCATGGGGGTCGGCGGCCGAGAGCCGCGGCAGG
>JACQUA010000373.1 GCA_016210565.1 Chloroflexota bacterium | reverse complement strand
GCTCAGGGCTCCGGCTCAGGGTGACAATGTCATTCTGGGCGAAAGCGAAGAATCCTTCGGGGCGGCTTGGGGGGAAAGACCCTTGGACTGCTCCTTCGCTTCGCTCAGGACTCCGGCTCAGGGTGACAATGTCATTCTGAGCGAAAGCGAAGAATCCCTCGGGGCGGCTTGGGGGGAAAGACCCTTCGACTGCCCCTTCGCTTCGCTCAGGGCTCCGGCTCAGGGTGACAATGTCATTCTGAGCGGAGACGAGCGTGAGCGAGTCGGAGTCGAAGAATCTTTCACCCGTCCTCCCCCGGGGACTAAAGACCCTTCGACTTGGCTCAGGGTGACATTCCGCGAGCGGTACCGCGATTTTATCCGGGTGATTTTCTCTCAGCAATTCTTCAATTCTGTCCGGCAGGGTTTCCTTTTCCGCGTTTCCGAGCACCAGGTCAATGCCGCTGATGTTGGCAAGTTCCTCTGTCGCCCGCTCTGCCAGGCAGCCGGTGGCCACGACCAGGGCGGACGGGTTTTGCTTCCTGGCCTGGCGGAGAAGGTTGCGGACCTTGCGGTCGGCGACGTGAGTTACGGTGCAGGTGTTCAGGACGAAGACGTCGCAGGCGTCGCCCGGCGCGGCTATGCGGTAGCCCTTTTGGAGGAAGGCGCGGGCGATGGCTTGAGATTCGGCCTGATTGAGCTTGCAGCCCAGCGTCTCGATGGCGACGAACAGGGAGGGTTTCGGGTTCACAACAAGATTATATTACAATCGGCGGGGGAAGGGGAAAAAAGCGAGTAGCGAGTAGCGAGTAGCCAGTAGCAAGTAGCGAGTAGCGAGTAGCAAGTAGCAAGTAGCAAGTAGGGGACAGCCTTCGGAGGCCGAAAAGTGCAGATTACAGATTACAGATTCCCCACCCTGGACCGCCGACTGCTGATTGCCGACTATCGACTGGCGACTATTGACTATTGACTATCTCTAGCGGCTCTTCTTCGATGTTGCCTTGACGGAGGTGAAAGGCACGGAGGACGGGCGCGGCTTTGTCCTGGAGGGAGACGATGAGATACAGGGGGTCCTGCCAGTAGGCCAACTGGAGGTCGGTGGCCGAGGGAAATGCCTGGGTGTGGGTGTGGGAGTGGTAGATGGCCAGCACCTCCCAGTCATTATCATCCATCTCCTTGAAGATGGCGAGCATCTCCTTCGGGTCCATCAGGTATCGGGTGGGGCTGGCGGCGGTGTTGGTGGTGTGGTATAGCTTCGCTATCCGGCCGTCCTTGCCGGCGAGGAGGCCGCAGCATTCCAGGGGGTCTTCGGCCCGGGCGTGGGCGATGATTTCGGAGGCGTAGTTCTCGGGTAGACGGAACATGGAGGTGGCTATCGGCTAACAGCTAACAGCTAACAGCAGTCAGCTAACTCAACGAACTCAAGGAACGCAACGAACGTCCTAACCTTCGAACCTTGTAAACCTTATAAACCTCGGGTTAGTCCGCTCCCCGCCGGATGGTGAGCTTATAGGCGTGGTCTTCCAGTTCCTCGACCTTGACTATCTTGTGACCTTCCTGCTTGGCGCTGCGCGGCACGTTGCGCATCGGTTCTCCCTCGTCGACGATGACCTCCAGTACCTCACCCTCTTCTTTTTCCTCGAGGATCAGCTTGGTCTTCACCCAGTTCATCGGGCACAGGACGCCGCGAAGGTCAAGACAATTGTCACTGGTAGATGTTTCCTTCACTGTAGAACTTCTTCCTTTCTTCGGGCGTTTCAATGGCTTCCACTCCCATGGGTTTGATGACCTCATCGATGAACTTCTGCAGGCCGTGTTTCTTTACGGTGACGCCGATCCTTTCCCGGCCCTGGGCCAGCGCGCTGTACCACTGCTGGACTTTGGGTACCAGGTCGAGCGCCTGCTGGTCGGTGACGAACTTGGCCACCTCGTAGCCGTACATCGGATGCTTGCCGTGCTTGCCGCCGACGCGGACCAGCCAGCCCGTCCTGGCCCGTATCATGGCGTCCATGGGGCAGACCTTGATGCATTCGCCGCAGTACTGGCACTTGCTCTTGTCCCGCACCGGCAGGTCCTTCTCCATGACCAGGGCTTCTTCTTCGCAGGCCTTGACGCAGAGGGTGCAGGCGTTGCAGAGGTCGGGTTCCAGCTCCGGCTCAACGATACCCTGGAAACCGAGGTCGGCGTCGCGGGAGTCCGGGCAATCGATTGAACACCCGGAGATGTTGATCTTGAACTTATGGTGTCCGGTGGGCGTGCCGAAGTAGCGTTTGTCGATTTCGTTGCAGAGGCCGATGGTGTCCACCAATCCGTTGGGGTTATAGGAGCAACCCCCGCAGGTGTTCGGCACACGGATGCGCGGGCCGCAGGAGGCCACCGACCAGCCTATCTGCGCCAGCTCTTCGGTGACCGCCTTGAAGTCCTTGTGGTGTACCCCGATGATCTCGACGGACTGGCGGATAGACAGGTGAATCTGACCGCTGCCGTATTTTTCGGCCACGTCCGCGGCCTTGCGCAACTTTTCCGGGGTCAACATGCCGCCGGGGCAGCGCAGGCGCACCACGAACAGGTCCTTCTGGACCTGTTTGATGAACCCGCCGGACTTCAGCTCGTTGAAGTCCATTTTAAGCTTTACGGACTCTTTTTTGAGCAACACCCGGGTTGCTTCAGAGCCCTGCGTTTCAGGGGAGTGCATGCGAAGTTCCTCTTACCAGGTCGGGAATTGAAAAGTAATGACGAATGACAAAGCGCGAATGACGAAGTCCGAATGACGAATGACCGATCCTGTCTCTTGGTCATTAGGCATTTGCTCAGAAAATGTCACCCTGAGCCGGAGCCCTGAGCGAAGCGAAGGGGCAGTCGAAGTGTCTTTGGTTCCCCGCCTAAAAGATTCTTCGACTACGACTCACTTGCGCTCGTCTTTGCTCAGAATGACATTTTTATCCTTCATGGCCCCGACTCGTCGGGATGAGTGATTGATTCGTCATTCGCCCCCGATCAAGTCGGGGGTCGTCATTCGTCATTTGGTTCGGACTACCACGGCACTCTGGTAATCAGTCCGAAGAGCACCAGCGCCGTGATGAAGAATCCCAGGAAGACTGCCAGCCAGTCTTCGTTCTTCAGAATTTTCATTTAGATACCTCCGGTAGCGCCTCCGAAGAGCACCCAGGCAATGCCCAGGGCCAGGAGGACGTTGAATAAAGTGGCGAGGCCGTAGACGACGATCGGCCGGGGGCCGATTCTCTTGATTTCACCAAAGGCGAATTCCAGGCCGATGGAGACGAAGGCCAGGGTCAGGAACCACGTCCGGAGATTGTTCAGCGCGGATACCTGTCCCTTCGCCAGCAGGCCCAGCGAAGCAACCAGGGAGAGGGCCATGAAGCCCAGGACGAACTTGGGGAAACGATTCCAGATTTCTTTGGGGGAAGGCTTCTGGTCGGCCTTTTTTTCGACCTTTACCACCCAGTACAGGGCCAGGAAGAAGGCGGCCAGGCCGATGAAGGCGTTCTGGCTCAGTTTCACGATCGAAGCTACCTTCATCGCCTGCTCGTTGAACAGGGCGCCGGCGCCCACCACGGCGGCGGTGGTATCGATGTTGCCGCCCATCCAGGCCCCGGCCACCGAGTTGGGCAGGGCCAGCAACCTGGCGAAGATTGGCTCCAGCACCATCAGGGGCATGGCGAAGAGGATGACCAGGGTGGTGACGTAGGCGAGCTGCTCCCTCTTGGCCAGCACCGAACCGGCGGCGGCAATGGCGGCTGATACTCCGCAGATGGAGTTGGAGGTGGCCATTACCGCCCTGAGCTTCTGGTCCAGTTTGAACAGTTTGCCCAGGTAGAAGGTGAAGAAGAAGACGGAAATGATGAGGATCAATGCCTGTATCAGGCCGCGGTATCCATACTGGAGCATGTCGGCGAAGTTCACCGAGGCGCCCAGCAGGACCAGGCCGGTCTTGAGGAAAAGCTCGGTGCGGAAGGCCGTGTTTACCTTTCCGTAGGTCCGGGTCCCTCTCAAGATCAATGAAACGGCGAGGCCCAGCGCCACGGCCCACAGGGGGTACTCGATGAGCGCCCGGCCGAAGGGCTGGTTGCCCCAGAATTGCAGCCGGTTGGCCAGCCAGGCCAGGACAAGCACAATCAGCAGTCCGACGGCGAAGGCGAGCGCCTTGTTCCATTTCGCGGCGCCGGCCTGGCCCCGTTCAGTAGATACTGCTCTCTCTGCCAATATGGTCTCCTTTCTTTGAATAGCCGTCGGCTAACAGCTAACAGCTTTCAGTCCGCCCTGCCCCGGCGTGGGGCGGGGGCTGACGGCTGATAGCTGATAGCTGATAGCTTTTTCTGGCCCTCTGCGGTGAAACGCCCCGGCGGGGTGGGGACGTCCTGGCTAGCCCCCCGCGACGGCGGGCAGGATGGCCAGCACGTCGCTGTCTTTGAGCGGCGTATTCATTTCCTGGAGGAACCGGATGTCCTCGTTGTTGACGTAGAGCACCACAAAAGGCTGCACCTTCCCGTCCGGCGTGAGAAGCCTTTCCTTCAGGGTGGGGTGCTGCTGGGTCAGGTTGTCGATGACCTTGCCCACCGTTTCCCCCTGGATCTTCAGTTGCTTCTCGCCGCCGACCGCCTTGCGGAGCAGGGATGGGATTTGCACTTCTGCCATAAAAGACTCCCTTCTGAGGATTACAGATTGCCTATATGTCATTCTGAGCGTAGCGAAGAATCTCTCCCGGGTGGGGAAAAGACCCTTCGCTTCGCTCAGGGTGACAGCCCCGGCACGTGCAACGTGCCGCTACGGATGGCTACTTGCTACTGACTCGTCTTTCCGGTGGGTTCGCGCAACTGCCCCGCTTCACCGAGACCCCCTTGCGCTTAACCCACCCTACGCGGGCTACTCGCTACTCGCTACTCCCTGTGCGGCATCCCGCAAAAGTTCTCGTAATCAATCAATTCTTTGATGGTCGGGTTGTCCCCGCACAGGGGGCACTTCGGGCTGCGGCGGAAATTGACCTCGCGGAAGGACATGTCCAGGGCGTCGAAGAAGATCAGCCGGCCCACCAGCGGCGTCCCCACGTCCAGGATCAGCTTGATGGCCTCGTTGGCCTGGATGCAGCCGATGATCCCGGCCAGCACCCCGAGCACGCCGGCTTCCTGGCAGGAAGGGATAGATCCCGGGGGTGGAGGGACGGGATGCAGGCAGCGGTAGCACCCCTTGCCGGGGATGAATACCGTGGCCATGCCTTCGAACAGGAGAATCCCGCCGTGCACCAGGGGTTTGCCTGCGAGGTAGGCGGCGTCATTCAACAGGTAGCGGGTGGGGAAATTGTCGCTGCCGTCCACGATCAGGTCGTACTGGTCGATAAGTTCCATGGCATTGCTGGAATTGACCTGGAGCTGGTGCTGGACCACCCGGACGTCCGGGTTCAGCGCCGTGATCGTCTCCGCGGCGGAAGCGACCTTGGGCTTGCCCACGTTGGCGGTGCAGTGGAGTATCTGGCGCTGGAGGTTGCTGTAGTCCACGCAATCAAAATCAACAATCCCTAGCGTTCCCACGCCCGCGGCGGCCAGGTACAGGGCCGAGGGCGACCCCAGCCCTCCAGCGCCGACAATCAGCACCCGCGCCTTGAGGAGCTTGCGCTGCCCCTTGCCGCCCACCTGCCGCAGGATGATGTGGCGGCTGTACCTCTTAAGTTGCTCTTCGGTGAAACCGCCGAAAGCTGTGCTTTCTGAAACCGACGACTCCACTAGCTTTTCCTTCTGGATGTAACCCTTTATGCGCCGATGGCGCACCATGAACGTAAGAATGTCATTCTGAGCCAAGACGAGTCCCGATTGTATCGGGACGAGTCGAAGTCGAAGAATCCTTCGCTCTGCTCAGGACAAGTTCCTTCGCTGGTCGTGCAGCCCTGACAAAAGACCCTTCGACTGCTCCTTCGCTTTGCTCAGGACTCCGGCTCAGGGCGACAATGTCATTC
>JACQUA010000365.1 GCA_016210565.1 Chloroflexota bacterium | reverse complement strand
GAAAATGTCATTCTGAGCGAAGCGAGCGCAGCGAGCGTAGTCGAAGAATCTTTCGGGGCGGGGCGCGGGACGAAAGACCCTTCGACTTCGCTCAGGGTGACAGCCTATTTTCTGAGCAAATTCGATGGTTCAAGTCGCACAATCAAGACCCGGTGAGCAACCCGTTTTCGTACTGGGACAACCGGATTTCGGGTTTGTTTGGTACTTGGGATTTGGAATTTGGAATTTCCGGTTGTTGGTGGGTTCGCGTCCCGATGCGGCATCGGGACGCTTAACCCACCTACTTATTGGATTTGACGAAAATTTAACGAAGCCTTAAGCCGCTCTTAACATTCTTCTGGTACACTGTAGCCAGGAGCAAAGAGATGGTTAAGGCTTTCCAGTCCCACTTAGGCCCGAGCAGGGCGCTACCCCTCACAATCTTTCTCGCAGCGGCCCTTCTGGCCGCCTGCACCGGCTCCCGGCCGGCCGCGCCTTCGACGGCAGGCGGCCCCATCCTCTCGGGCGCCATAGAAATCGATGGTTCCAGCACCGTCTATCCCATCACCGAAGCGGTGGCGGAGGAGTTCCGCAAGATTCATCCTCAAATGCGCATCAACGTGGGCATCTCCGGCACCGGCGGCGGGTTCAAACGGTTCGTGGTCGGGGAAACGCAGATCAGCGACGCCTCACGCCCTATCACCGATTCGGAAAGAGAACAGGCTAGGAAACGAGGCGTCGAATGGATCGAGCTGCCCGTAGCCTACGATGGCCTTTCCGTGATGGTCAATCCCCGCAACACCTGGGTGGCTTCCCTGACCACCGCAGAGCTGAAGAAACTGTGGGAACCGGGGTCCGCGATAAAGCGCTGGAACCAGCTTCGAACCGGGTGGCCCGACCGGACAATCAATCTCTACGGGCCGGGCACCGATTCAGGCACCTTTGACTACTTCACCGAGGTTATCACCGGCAAAGCCAAGGCCAGCCGGCCCGACTACACCGCCAGCGAGGACGACAACGTGCTGGTGCAGGGAATCGCCGGGGACCCCAACGCCCTGGGCTACTTTGGCTATGCCTACTACGTGGAGAACAAGGACAAGCTGAAGCCGGTGGCCATCGACGGCGGCAAGGGGCCGGTGCTCCCTTCGGAACAGACGATCCTCGGCGGCGCTTATACCCCACTGTCCAGGCCGGTCTTCATCTACGTCAACAGGTCAGCCCTGGCCCGCCCCGAGGTGAAGGAGTTTGTCCGGTTCTACATGACCGAGGGACCCAAGCTGGCATCGGAGGTAGGCTATGTTCCACTGCCCGCCCAGGTCTACAGCGAAAATCTGGCCAAGCTCGGTAACCTGGAATCAAAGGGCTCTTAAACGCCAGGACCCCGTAATTCAAACCACGAATAAACACCAACAGCCGCTATGCGGGACGACATGAATAGCATTGTCATTGCGAGCGAAGCGAAGCAATCCCCCGGTTGGCTGGACATCCGGAGGGATTGCTTCGTCCCGGCGAAATCGGGGCTCGCAATGACATTTTCGTAGCCATGACGAATGACGAGTCTGAGCATTCCCTCAGGAGATCACATCGCGGACCCGGGGAGGCCGCTATTCGGTGGCTTCTCCTCGGCTGCGCGCTGGTGTCCGTGCTCACCACCATCGGGATTGTCGTCATGCTGGTGGTGCAAGCGGCGGGATTTTTTAGCCAGGTCTCCCTCCTGGAATTCGTCGCCGGCGCCGAATGGACGCCGCTGTTTCAACCCCAGCACTTCGGCGTCCTGCCCCTGGTAGGCGGCACGTTGCTGACGGCAGGTATCGCCATCCTCGTAGCCCTGCCCCTGGGTCTGGCCAGCGCCATCTACCTCAGCGAGTACGCCAGGGATACGGTCCGCAAGACCGTGAAGCCGCTTCTGGAAATCCTGGCGGGCGTACCCACGGTGGTCTACGGCTACTTTGCCCTGACTTTCGTGACGCCTCTCCTGCGCAACATCTTCACAGAATTGATAGTCTTCAACGCCCTCAGCGCCGGTCTGGTCATGGGAATAATGATTATTCCCCTGGTCTCTTCTCTGAGCGAAGACGCCATGGTGGCCGTACCCCGTTCTTTGCGCAACGCGGCCTACGGTTTGGGCGCCACCCGGTTTGAGGTAGCTACCCGCGTGGTGATCCCGGCCGCCGTCTCCGGGATCGTAGCGGCCTGCATCCTGGCCCTCTCACGGGCTGCCGGCGAGACTATGATCGTCGCCATTGCCGCCGGCGCCACGCCGAAACTGACCCTCAATCCCCTGGAAAGCATTCAGACGATGACCGCCTACATCGTTCAAATAAGTCTGGGAGAGACGCCCCACGGGACGGTGGAATATTACACCATCTTTGCCGTGGGGCTGGTCCTGTTCGTCATGACGCTATTGATGAACCTGTTCGGTCAATGGTTCGTCAGGCGCTACCGGGAAAAATACTGAGCCGGACAAGCCGGAAATTCCAGGTTCCAAATTCCAAGTTCCAAACAATCACTCATGCGCCGAGGCCGCACCATGAAGGGTGAAAATGTCATTCTGAGCTTCACTAATACAAACGCAATAATAAATGCCGCATGGCGGTATTAATCACCGGGGGATACGGTTTCCACTCTAAGGCACAGAGACACAATGATTACGGAAACACTGAGTTAAGTATGGTGTTGTTTTGCCAGGTCCCCCTGCCCAAAG
>JACQUA010000364.1 GCA_016210565.1 Chloroflexota bacterium | reverse complement strand
TCACCCTGAGCGAAGTCGAAGGGTCTTTCGTCCCGCGCCCCGCCCCGAAAGATTCTTCGACTACGCTCGCTGCGCTCGCTTCGCTCAGAATGACATTTTCATCCTTCATGGTGCGCCATCGGCGCATGGGTGATTGTTTGGCATTCCGCTCTCAGGAATTTGCAGTTTGCAGCATATGCCTCAGCCCCACCGCCGTTTTCACGCCGATGACCCGGAACGCCGCCGGTGGCAGGACCCGGAAGCGATTCTGGCCGGCATCGGGCTAAAGCCCGGTCTGACCTTCGTCGACGTCGGCTGCGGGGGTGGCTTCTTTACCCTGCCGGCCGCCAGGACGGCCGGCGAGAAGGGTGTGGTCCACGGCCTCGACATCGATGCCGGGCTGATCAAAGAATTGCAGGAGATGGCGGCCAGGGAAGACCTGCAAAACCTCAAGCTGACGGTCGGCAGGGCCGAAGACGCCGTGCTGTGCCTGGAATGCGCCGACATCATCTTCTTCGGCACGGTGCTGCACGACTTCGCCGATCCCGCCGCGGTCCTGCGCAACGCGGCGAAGATGGTCAAGCCTTCGGGCAAACTGGTGAACCTGGACTGGAAGAAAGAAGTCATGGCCATCGGCCCGCCGGTGCAGAAACGGTTCGCGCCGGAGCACGCGGTCAGCCTGATTGAGGCGGCGGGCTTTCGCATCGAAACGATCAAAGATTCCGGTCCCTATCATTATCTGATCATCGCCGTAATCCATTCTTCTCCCCCTTAGAAAAAGGGGGACTGAGGGTTACAATGGTAACAGTACACCTAGGGGTAGGTGAAGCGAGCAGATACTATGCGAGACCGCCTTCACCAGAGGCGTAATAACGGAACTTGCCGGAGTGTCGAGCGAGGCGAGCGCAACCCACCATTCGGCGGGGCGTCCGGTCTTGAACATTCGGGTTTTGAGATTGATTCGTAATTCGTCGTTCCGCCGGTGGGTTCCGCGCCCGGACCAGCGATGGCATTTTTACGGGTAATGGCGCCAGGCGCTTCATCCACCCTACCTGTCTACCTCATCACCGCCCGAAACAGCCGGGGTTGTAGCCGCTCCGTTCCGGGAGTCCGCAAGGCGGACAAGGCGGACAGATCTTTAGCCTGCGGGGGAGGCGATTTCATTGCAATCTGAAACAGGCAATTCGGGACCGGAAACACAAGTATGGCGACCCTGGGCGACCGTGGGGCTGGGGCTGACGGTCCTTGCAGGATACCTGATCGTCCAGTCCCTGGCTGCGGCCGGCGTGGTGACCTTCAGAATCCTTGCCAACCCCCTGTCCAGCCTTTCCCGGATTACCCAGAACCTGACCTCGGACGGCCTGGTCATTTCTCTCGCCATTCTCGCATCCACTATTGTTGGCATGGGGCTTATCATCGTTTTTGTCAGGATGCGGCGACAGGCCGGCATCGGCGACTACCTCGGCCTCAGGCCCATTGGCAAGAAGGCCATCCTTGTCTCGCTAGCCGTTCCCTCGGTCCTGATACTGTTGTCAGAGACCATCGATGCACTGTTCGTGAAATCATCCAGCGCCAAATTCCTGATTGATGCCTACATGACCAGCGCCTGGCCGCCGTTGCTCTGGGCGGCCGTGGTGGTTTTCGCCCCGGTGTTTGAAGAAGCTTTCTTCCGCGGCTTCGTCTTCGTCGGTCTCCAGCCATCCCGGATCGGACCCGCGGGAACTATCGCTGTGACCGCCCTGGCCTGGACGCTGCTTCACACCCAGCAGTACGACGCCTTTGGTATGGCGACGGTGCTGGCGGGAGGGATAGCCCTGGGCGTCCTGCGGCTGAGTACTGGCTCGCTCTGGAGTCCGCTACTGATGCACTTCTTCTGGAACCTGGTGGCGATGACCCAGACCGTCCTGCATGTATACGGGTTGATAGGCTAGCGGGAGAGAAAAACGCAGGGGCGAACCCCACGGGTTCGCCCGCGCGGGCAGACTGTCACCCTGAGCCGAAGCCCTGAGCGAAGCGAAGGGGCAGGCGAAGGGTCTTTCGGCGCCGCCCAGAAGGATTCTTCAACTTCGCTCAGAATGACAATGCGCCTACGCGCATTTGCCATCCGGCCACCGTTGGGTTATATTTACCGGAGACGTTTCCAATACCCCATTTGCATCGCATTGTCCTATAGTATGATGAAACTCTCAACAGTGGTTGTCCTCCTCCTGTCAACGGGGCTGCTTGCCTGCTCCCCCGGCACCACGCCGCAGGCCACGCCAGCCCCCACCGGCGTCATCGAGGGGACCGTGACCATCGGTCCCATATCTCCGGTGGAGCGGCCCGGGGTCACCCCCATCGTCCCGCCGCAGGTCTTCGAAGCCCGGAAGGTCGTGATCACCAGCGAACGCGGCGACAAGGTGGCAACCGTTGATATCGCCCAGGTAGACCAGAGTTCAACCGGACGTTATTCCGTCCGGCTGGCCCCGGGGGACTATACCATCGATATCAACCGTGCCGGCATCGACCGCGCCAGAGAAGTCCCCAGGAAAGTGGCGGTGCGCTCCGGGGAAACGGTGCGGGTAGACATCAATATCGACACGGGAATCCGCTAACGGAAATCAAACATCAAAACCCAAGATGAACAATGGCATTACTGCAAAAACTCATTTTTAAGCCAACATGGGCAGAAGATCAGATTCAAAAAGGGGCGCAAGATTCAGCTTTTTGACCTTTTTGCAGTAACGCCAGAAATGACAAAACAAAAATAGAGAAATGAAGTCGTTATTCGGATTTCGTCATTTTCTCTTTGATTTGTCATTTTGATTTTTGACTTTTGGTTTTTCCATTTTGCGCGGGATTTCATCCTCAAGTGACCAGAGAGAAGGGAGCCAGACCATGAAGGCCAGCGAGGGCCAGATCGGGCGCATCTTTGTCATCAGGCTGGAAGACGGCGACGTCGTGCCGAAATGCTTCGAGGAGTTCGCCGCCGCCAACAGGATATCCCACGCCCAGGTGATTCTCGTTGGCGGCATCGGCAGCGGGGATGTGGTGGTGGGGCCGCGGCGGTCGGCGGAACGCCCGCCGGAGCCGATGCTGTTGCCCCTGGACGGCGCCCACGAGGTGGCCGGGGTCGGGGTGCTGGCGCCCGGCCCGGACGGCAAACCCAACCTGCATATCCACGCCGCCCTGGGGCGGTCGGGGCAGACCATTACCGGCTGCCTGCGCTCCGGCGTCAAGACCTGGCTGATTGGAGAGGCTATCCTGCTCGAAATCACCGGCGCCAGGGCCGCCCGCGTCAGGGACGCCGCCAGCGGCTTCGCCCTGCTCAAACCGGAACAAACGTAGGGTGGGTGAAGCGAGCCAAGGACTCCAAAAGGAGCTAATTCACCAGAGGCGTGTGAACGGAGTATGCCGGGGCGTCGTACGAAGCGAGCTCAACCCACCACATGGGGGGCCGGAAGATGGTGGGTTCCGCGCAGCCACCCCAAGCCCACACCCCACAGCTCTGCGCTTCACCCACCCTACACGATATGAACTTAAAATGGAACCAATCACCCTGAAATCGGATGTCCTGGTCATCGGCGGGGGGATCGCCGGGACCTATGCCGCCATCAAGGCCGCGGAAAACGGCGCCGGCGTTGTCCAGGTGGACAAGGGCCGGGTGGGGAAAAGCGGCTGCAGCGCCTTCGCCGCCGGCGTCATGTTCGTCTACATTCCGGGCGAGGACGACCTGGACGACTGGTTCGCCGCCGAGGTCCGGCACCGCGGCTATCTCGTCCAGCAGGACCGGCTCCAGTCCTATTTCCAGCGCATCTACGACATCTTCCGGGAGATGGAATGCTTCGGCGTCCGTTTCCTGAGAACACCTGATGGCCGTCTGGAACGGGACAAGGGCCGCGGGCGGTTCCCTCTGATCAAGTTCCCGGGCTTGCAGCTCATGGAAGTCATGGCCAAGACCGCCGCTGCCAGGGGCGTCCGGCAGGTCAATAGGGTCATGGTTACCGACCTGCTCGTCCATGACCGGAAGGTCGCTGGAGCGATGGGGTTCGAAGTGAGGACAGGCCAGCTACACATTTTCGAAGCCCGCGCCACCGTCCTGGCCACCGGCAGCACCCAGTACAAGGGGCTGTCCCCCGGCCACCGGGACTGCACCGGCGATGGCTACGCCATGGCCTACCGCGCCGGGGCCGTCCTGAGCGGGGCCGACGCCAACGACATCGCCTACAATGCCTTTCCCGCCCGCTACGACATCGGCCCGGGCATGAACATGTTCGTGGGTCAGGGAGGCAGGCTGGTCAATTCCCGGGGCGAAAGGTTCATGCCAAAATACCACCCCTTAGCAGAAAGGGCGCCCCTGAACACCCTGGCCCAGGCCATGGCGCTGGAGGCGATGCAGGACCACGCCCCCATTTACATGGACATGACCCACTTCACGCCTCAGCAAGTGGCGGAAATGAAGGTAGTGCTCCCCCTGGTCATGGAGATGTACGAAAAGGCCGGAATCATCTCCCGGGACAAGTTCGTCAAACCCATCGAATGGATGATCACCGCACCCTACGGCCGGGCCGGACTAAGGACCGGGAAAGACCAGGAAACCAGCCTGGAAGGACTCTACGCCTGCGGCGAGGCGGCGGCGATGCAGAGTTTCGCTTCGGGACTGCCGGCCTGCGCGGCTTCGGGCGCCGCCGCCGGTACGGCGGCGGCGCAATTCGCCTCGCACCACCCCGGCGACATTCCCGTCGACCAGACCCGCCTCAAAGACCTCCAGCACTTTGCCCTCGCCCCCCTGCACAGGAAGACCGGACCTGAACCCGACCACCTGATCCTGTCCCTCCTCGAAACGCTCGTCCCCTGCGACGTCCTGGTCATCCGTCACCGCGAACGACTGAAGATGGCCCTGGCCGCCGTGGAGGACCTGAAGGATACCTGCGCGCCGTACCTGGCCGCCTATGACCCCCATTACCTGAAGACGGTCCACGAAAGCCTCAACATGCTGTTCACTGCCGAATGCCAGCTCCGCAGCGCCCTCTTCCGGGAGGAGTCCCGCATGGCCATGAGGGAGGACTTTCCATTTACGGACAATGACAACTGGCTGCAATGGATAAACGTGCAGGCGGAAAACGGCCGCATGGCGCTGACGAAAGAGAAGGTACCCATAGAGGACTACAAACTGCGCCCGGAAAGAGGTAAGATGCTTCACCGCACCTGGGAAACGGCGCAGAAGCTGGGCCTGGTGACCATCAGGGACGGGACATTGACATGGAATGCCGGACTCACACAAAGGCAATAAGCAATGACGTGTGATCTCACCGCAGAGACGCAGAGGAATAACTGTAGGTGGCCCTCTTCGCCAAATTGGGTCTGTCCCGCTCTCTCTGCGTTCTCAGCGCCTCTGCGGTGAAAGCCCCTGCTTCTTCTGTATTCTGGATTGCTGTATTTCGTCATTCGGACTTCGTCATTCTTCATTGCTACGAAAATATGCTGTCACCCTGAGCCGAAGCCCTGAGCGAAGCGAAGGGCAGGCGAAGGGTCTTTCGTCCCGCTCCCCAACCCGAAAGAACTTGTCCTGAGCGAAGCGAAGGATTCTTCGATTACGCTCGCTGCGCTCTCTTCGCTCAGAATGACAGGTGACGGAGCCATTTTCATGCTTCATGGTGCTTGGCCGGCCAAGCATGACAGATTGATTGGTCATTCGTCATTCGGACTTCGTCATTTAACGATGGCTCTGCCCACCCGCTACACGCCGGACATGATCGCGGAGAATGTCCGCAACGGATTCTGGACCAGCACCACCTTCTATGACCTGGTCCTGCGCAACGCCGCGCTCCGGCCCGGAACAGAGGCCGTGGTGGACAGCGCCGTCCGGCTCACCTGGTCCTCGCTGAAGAAGTGGGTGGAAAGACTGGCCCTCGGCCTGCTCCATACCGGCCTCAAGAAGGACGATATGGTCGTCATCCAGTTGCCGAACAGCGTGGAGCTGTTCGCCCTCCGGCTCGCCTGCGAAGCCGCCGGACTCCTGTGCCTGCCCGTTCTCAGGACCTACCGGCAGAAAGAGCTGGAATACATCCTCGACTACACGCAGGCCTCGACTATCGTCATCCCGTGGCGGTACCGGGACTTCGATTACCTGAAGATGGTCGAGGAGCTGAGACACCGGACGCCGGCCCTGCGGCAGACCATCATCGGAGGTCCAGAATGCCCGCCCGGCCTCCTTTCCGTTCAGGGCATGGTGACCTCCCCGGTGCCACAGGCGTCCCGCCTGTGTGGGCCATTATCTTCGTCCTTGACAGCATATCCTTCCGGCTACCTCAACCAGACGAAGTGCCCCGCCACCGAGTTCTCGCTGGTGCTTCTCACCAGCGGCACCACCGGGTTGCCCAAGTTTGTCGAAAACCCCGTTTGCGCCATCATGCTCCGCGACCGGGTGATCATGGAAATCACCGGTTGCTCCGAAAAAGACACCATCGGCATTTTCTCCCCGGCCGCCGGCGGGGCCAACGCCCGCGGCTACTACGGGGCCCTCATCACCGGCGCCAGGGTCATCATGATGGAACACTTCGAACCGGGAGACGCCCTCCGTCTGATTGAAAACGAAAAGATAACGGTCGCTCCCCTGGTGCCCACCCAGCTCATCATGATGGCCCGGCATTCTCAATTCGGCCGCTATGACCTCTCCTCCCTCCGCCTGATACTGGTCACCGCGGCCTCGTTGCCTTACGACGTGGCCGTGGAGTGCGAGGAGAAGTTCCGGTGTCCCATCGTTCAGAACTACAGCTCCATCGACTGCTCCGTGGGCTGCATCGGCTCGCTGTCGGACCCCAGGGAAATACGCCTGGGCACGGTAGGCAGACCCTTCGCCGGGGCCCGGGTCCGGATTCTCGACGAGCATGACCGGGACGTCCCAGAGGGTGAAGTCGGGGAGGTGACCCTGCAGGGCCCGGCCGGGGCTTCCGGCTACTACCGGGACCCGGAGGCGACCCGGAAGGCCTGGAGCAAAGACGGCTGGTTCAGGATGGGCGACCTCGGCAGGCTGGACCAAGCCGGCAACCTCACGCTGGTGGGCCGGAAGAAAGAGGTGATAATCCGGGGAGGCCAGAACATCTACCCCATCGAAATCGAAAACCTGCTGGCCAATCACCCGAAGGTGGCCGCCGTCGCCGTCGTGGCGGCCTCCGACCCGGTGATGGGAGAGAGGGCCTGCGCCTGCGTGGTACCCCGGCCGGGAGAAAGATTCGAGTTCGAAGATATGATATCATATCTGAGGGGCCAGGGTATCGCCGCCTTCAAACTGCCCGAAAGGCTCGAGATATTTGACCGGCTTCCCATGGTAGCCGGTCAAAAAGTAGACAAACAGGCCCTGAAAAGGGATATAATACGGGGGTAGTAAGAAGAGTAGGAAAAGCAGGAAGGGTAGTAAGAGTAGCAAGTAGCGGTAGCAAGTAGGAAGAGTAGCGAGTAGCAAGTAGGAAGCAGTAAATAGGAAGCAGCAAGTAGTAAAGGCAGCAAGCCTGCTACTCTTCCTACCCTTACTACTCTTCCTACTCTTCCTGCCTTTCCTACTGTCTGTAATCTTGAATCTTGAATCCACGGAGGGGTCTATGTTCAAAATCCTGATACCGACCGACGGGTCCGGAGTCTCGCTGCAGGCGGTGGACTACGCCAAGAAACTGGTACAGAGAATGGAGGATGCTGAGGTTACAGTGCTCAGCGTGGCTGAAACATCCGCATTACATCCTGGCTTGTTCGTTCCAGGAGAGGAACAGGGTGTAACGGTGCTGGACAGGTTCCCCAGGATAGCAGAGCTGCTGGCGGAGATGGACGCCCAGAGCGAGCGATATGCCCGGGAGGCCCAGGGACGCCTGCTGCCGCTGAACCGCCCCGTCTATGTCCGATCGGCGAGGGGAGACCCGTGGAAGGTCATCTGCGACATTGCTGAAGGCGAGAGCTTCGATCTGGTACTCATGGGTTCGACCGGGCGGGGCCGGGTGGCCGGCATCTTCGTCGGCAGCGTCAGCAACAAGGTCGTGCACCACTCCAAAGTGCCGGTCCTCATCGTCCGCGGCAAGGAAGAAAAGTAGCTGCCAGCTATCAGCTAGCGGCTGTCGGCCGAAGGCCGCCTTTGCGAGTCCCGATGGAATCGGGACGTCGGGACGAAGCAATCCCCGGGAACACCAGACAAGCAGTCGCCGGCCGGCAGGGCGGGGAACCATCACGCCGGAAGGCATTTTCATAAGCCGGACCTGGAACAAGGGGGCTCAGGCCCTGTACGGCTGGCGGGCGGAGGAGATCGCCGGCATGCCGCTGCTGGATTTCCTCCAGCCGGAGTTCCATCGCCGCGGACCATGGAGGAATACTGGAAGCATTGCGGTCAAGTATTCCGCGGAAGGAACGGCAGTCACGGTGGCAGCCAAACAGGACGGCGGCCGCCTGGTGATAGCCGTGAGCGATCAGGGGAATGGCATCTCCCCGGAAGACCAGGACAGGCTGTTTCAGCCCTTCGAGCGTCTGGCGGAAACGTCAACCACCCGGCCGGGCCCTCGGGCTTGGCCTGCTGGTCTGCCGGCGGCTGGTGGAAGCGCACGGCGGCAGGATCCGGGCGACATCCGAGCCGGGCCGGGATTCCACCTTCTTCCTTCACCCTCCCATCAGACAGCGCGGAAGGGGAATTGTAGCCGCAGATCTTTAGCCTCCGCGGGCGGGGACGGGGGCAACCACTAAATTAACACGAAGAACGCGAATCCCCCCGGTACCACAAGGTTGCCGTGCCCCTGAGAGCCGGCAACAAGCCGATGGCGGCGCTAAATAGTGGCACATAGTTTCGCACAAAGACACCAGGGCGCAAAGAAGTTTCCGCACGGACACACTGCCCGCGCCGTGTCCATTCGTGTTTATTCCTGGCTCTGTCTCCTGGCGCTACCTCTTACTTCTCACTTCCCGCTTCCCACCTCCGTTACAGATGCGGGCCGGCCACCAGGATTTCCTCCCTGGGAAAATGGTCGATGATTTCCGCGCCGTCGTTCGTAACCACGACCATGTTCTCCAGGCGGACGCCGCCGGTCCTGAATTCCCCCTCGCGGCTTTCCACGGCAAAGGTCATGCCCGGTTCGAAGACCTGCGGATGGGCAAGAGACCATTGGCGGTTGATGACCGGTAACTCATAGGAGCCGATGCCGATGCCGTGCCCTATCTCCATGCTGAGCACTTCGGCCTCGTCCTTATATCCCCACGTGCTGGCCGGGGGGAAATGCTTCGCCGCGTCGGCCGTGGTGGCCCCCGGTTTCACCTCACCTATGATCCGGTCCAGGCGATCCACCAGCTTTTTGTACCAGTCCTTTTCCTTATCGGTGGGCTTCCGGCCGATCTTGAAAGTCCGGTAGTTGCAGCTACCGTAGCTCAGGTAGCGCACGCCGCACATCGCGGCATAGACCAAGTCCCCCGTCTGGAGCAGCCTTCCGGTATTGGTGAAACCGCGGTCGAAGGATACCGGCCCTGACCTGATGCCAATGGGATTGACGGCGTCGGCCCCGGCCTGGTAAAGGGCGTTAATCGTGACCAGGGAGATGTCTGTGTCCCTCACCCCCGGTCTCAGGGCATCCCATATCTTGTACCAGGCCGCCTCGCAAATCGTCGCGATGGTCTTCAAACAGACAATCTCGTCCAGGGTCTTGATGGCCCTCGCCTCGCGCATCGCCGGCCCGCCGTCCACCAGCTTGAGCCCCGCCTGGATCAGTGCCTCCCTGGCCGGGCCGTCAAACCCGATGATGCCCAGCTTCTCTCCGGTCAGACCCCTGTCCTGGAGCTCCCGGTAGATTCCGTCGGCGAACAGCTTAGCCTCTTCCCTGGTCGCCTCCGGACCGCAAATTCCGCCGAGCCAGGCCCGCGCCATCCGCCAGTGCTTGATCCAGGGCGCCTGGTCCGGGTATTGCACGTGCCAGCCGGCATGGACGAAGACCACCGGGTCGTGCTCGGCGAAGAAGAGCACGTACCACAACTGGGTGGTGAACTCCGCGCCCCTCAACCCCACCAGGTAGCGGTTGTGGTCCGGCAGCGATGAGACCAGCGCCGGGATGCCATGTTTCTTCATCAGCAGCCTCGCCCTGGCTGCCCTTTCCTCCCTCATCCGGGCCACGTTCAACCTCTCCTGCCAATCCGCCACGCTTTGACCGAAGGTAAGTTTGGATGCCGTTTTGACCATGATCGTCCTCCTTTCGAGCTATCGGCTATCAGCTTTCGGCTAACGTAGCATACGTAGGGTGGGTGAAGCGAGCTGGCACTCCATACCCGGTTAGCCAGACTTCATCCAATAAGCCAGTCTGCCTGGCGTCCCTCCGGTCATGAACGTAACCCACCATTCGGGGGAGGTCGCCACCCGCACTCCTGGCCAACGGATGACGCCGTCGTGCGCTTGCATCGGGAGGAGGTGGGGGGTTCCGCGTCCCGACGCAATCGGGACGCTTCACCCACCCTACGCCTGTCTAATCCTTAATGAACATCTGCACCGGATGGGCTATCTTGACCCGCGCCCGGGGCCGCACCGTCCATTTATCCAGCGGAATCGGCTCGTAGCGGATGGTCAAACCCTCATCTGCCCGCCTCATCACTATCAGTTTCAACCAGTTGATATCGTCCCGGTAGGGATACTCCTCGCGGTAGTGGGACTGCCGGCTTTCCTGCCGCTCCAACGCCCCGCGGAAGACAAGCTCGGCGCACTGGAGGAAATTCCCGAATTCGTTGGCCCGGGTGACCTCATGCCAGTCCGGGGCGGCGATGGCCGGCAATTCGCTTTTCATATCTTCGATGACCGCCAGGACCTTCAATATCCGCGGCTGGTTCTTGAACATGCCGTAGGCCGCCGGCACGGTAGCCCTGTCCAGCTCTTCAAAGAACACCTCCGGCAATTTGCCGTCCTTCCGGCCCTGCGGAACGAGGACAGCGGCTTCCAGCTTCTCAACCTGCGCGGCGTCAGTTTCTTCCAGACGGGCCGCCTGCGCTTCCCCGGCCGCGCTCTCCCCGGCGATATAGCCCATGACGTTGCACGAAGCGGTGGCAATGCCCCCCAGGGCATAAATACCCTGCACCGGTACCCGGGTAACCGCCCCCGCGGCATAGAGGCCCGGCACGCTGGTCCGGCACGCCAGGTCCACCTTGACGCCCCCCTGCCCGGAGGAATTGCCCACCCCCCAATGAGGGGTGCACTCGATCTTTTCCCTGGTGACATCCACCCCCAGTTCCTCCCAGAACATGGTGGTGCGGGGCAGCACCCGTCGGAACTTGGCGAAGGTCTCCGGTGGCAGATGCCTCAGGTCCACGTAGACCGGACCCCGGCCTTCCAGGGCCTCCTTGGCGAAGCCCATGCAGATCCGGTACAGCAGCGAGCGCTCTTTCAGTTCCGGATCGTATTTCTCCATGAACCGCTCGCCCCGGGCATTGACGAAATAGGCGCCGTGCCCCTGGAGCATGTTGATGCCGGCGGCTTCGCCCTTCCGCTGCCAGACGGTGATGTTGCCGGCGGTGAGAAACTCCATGTTGGTCAGGTCCGCCCCGGCGCGGAAAGCCGCCGCCAGACCGTCCCCGGTATCGTTGTCCACCACGTTGCCCCTCTTGCCACAGGCGGCTCCGGCGGCCATGACCGTGGCTTTCGCCCTGATGATATGAAAATCCCCCGTCCGGGTATTGAAGCCAAGAGCGCCGGTCACCCGTCCCGCGGTAGGATAGCGTCCGTCGGAGGTAAGGAGATCGGCGATCATGGTCCGTTCCAGCAGCGCCACGCCCTTTCTCACCGCCCGGTCGCGCAGCACCTGCATCAGCTTCGGACCGTGGAACTGGAACAGGCGGGTGTTTTTATGGCCCCGGCCCACGATCCGCGCGACCTTCCCCTTCTCGTCTCTTTCCAGGGGCGCGCCCCAGCTATCGTAGTCCTGGATCCGTTCGGTCTGGTTCTTGAGAAAAACGTCCACCCAGTCCTGGTCGGCGAAATAATCGCTGGACTCGACGATCTCCTTCTTCCAGACCTCCAGGTCGTCTGCCGGGGTGGGACAGAACTGGATGCCCGCGGCAAAGGTGCTGCAGCCGCTGCGGGCCACCTTCGCCTTGTCTACCAGCAACACCCTGGCGCCCAGATCCCTGGCCCGGATGGCCCCCCAGATCCCGGCGAACCCGCCGCCGATGACCAGTACATCCGTCTCGGTCACTTTTCCCAGTTTCTCCAGAGTTGACATGCCCGCCTCCAGATGCATTCAAAATTCAAGATTCCCCGCCCCGTGGGTTACACCACAGAAACACGGAGAACACACAGACAATGATGGGGACACAATCCGGACGTCGTTCATTCACTAAAACAGATTCTTCCGGCTCTCCGGGTCTCGGTGATGAACATATACCTCACTACGTATTAGAGCGGTCGTATTAGTACTTTGGTCACATGCCCGCTCAGAGTCCCCACAGTGTACCATATTCTTCCGTTTCCCGCCGCAACCGGAGCCGCGAATGATGGCCGGGACAGAATGGTGGCTTCCGTCCGTTCATATTTGTTGAACGCGGCCCGTTACCTACCTTTGCCGGGCTGTTTACAAACACGGTTTTTTGTGGTATAAGTTACGTGGCCCAGGGCCGAGGGTCTCCGGGTCTCTTCCTGCTGCCCTGATAATAGACACCCTGAGCGTTTCGGCCCTTGACCGGAGGCATCACAGGTATTAACGTTCCGAACCTGCCAAATACCCTGCCCTGGGCAAGAGCGCCATGTCACGTTGAACGCGCGGTTACGGCGGCCCGTCGGCGCCCAGGCGCCCCGGTCATTGGCGCTGGGTTCAGAGAACAAGGCTATGCGACAACAAGAGCGTTGCTAACTCCGGCGTGTTTACTGTGTCAAGCTGGGTCCGATGAAAGAGATTAACTACGAGCGCGGCATTCACCTCTTCCTTTCCATCTTCAGGTTTTTCTCTTTCCTCATAGCCGTATTTCTGGCGCAGGGCGTTCCCCTGATTCAAGACAAAGCCCCTCCGTTTCAAACGTATCTGATTATCGGCGTCCTGGGCATTTACACCCTCTTGAAGGTATTCCCGCCGAAACCTCTTGGACTGACCGGCAAGATAGGTCTGGTCATGGTCTCGGGCGACCTGGCAGTGTGCATTTCCCTGGTGCTTTTCACCGGAGGTCTTAATAGCCCGTACCTTCTTTACTCATTCATTCCGGTCATCACCGCCGCCCTGCTCTTCGAACAGGAGGTAGCCCTCGTTTCGGCTTTGTTTTCGTCTCTTTCGCTGACGGTGGCGCACACCGCTTTCAACGAACTGAGCACCCAGTACACGTTCATCATGGAAGGCAACAACCTTCAATTGCTGATAGTATATATCATTTCCTCTTTCCTCATTGCAACGTTGGCCTTCCGCGCTAATTTGAACATCCGCCAGCGTATTCATGAAAAAGCGATAGTCGAGGAAAGAAGAAGGATAAGGCGCGAGCTGCATGATGGCGTCGCCCAGGCGATCGGATACGTCAACATGAGAACAAGACTCGCCCGCGACCATGTGTCTTCCTCCCGGAACGCGGAGGCTCTCGCCGAGCTCCAACAGATCACCGATGCCCTCGGCGATACTTACGACGACATCAGAGAAACCATTGATCAACTCAACATAGATGTGGCCGATTTCGCTCTGGTCAGATCGCTTTCGTCCTACGTGAGGGAATTCACCAAGAAATTCAGCATTCCAGTCCAGTTCGACGCCCCCCGGTCTTTCAGACCGATCTCTCCCTACGCAGAGTTGCAGCTACTGAGAATAGCGCAGGAAGCTCTGGCCAATGTCAGAAAACATAGCCAGGCACGCCAGGTCTGGGTTACTCTGGAAGAAAAGAAGTCCGACATCAACCTGACTATCAAAGATAATGGAAAGGGCCTGGTCCCCGGCCCGGGAACAAAACACCAGAACTCCAATTCAACTCACGGAATGACGATAATGAAAGAGCGGGCAGAGCTGTTGGGCGGACAACTGACCGTCTCTTCCCAGCCGGGGGCGGGAACCGAGATTGCCATCGTCATTCCAAAAGCGAAAGCGAGGTCTTAGATGGAACCGGTCCGAGTGCTCCTCGTGGATGATCATGCGCTGTTCCGGCGGGGCATCAGCGCTGTGCTGGCAGCCCAGGAGAACATCCAGGTGGTGGGGGAAGCCAGCAATGGGCTGGAAGCAATAAGCAAAGCGTCGGAGTTGAAACCCGATGTCGTCCTCATGGACCTCAGCATGCCCAATGTGGGTGGTCTTGAGGCCACGGCAGCCATTGGAGCAGAGCTACCCACAGCCAACGTCCTTATTTGCACCATCTCCGAGAAGGACGCCGATCTTTTCGCTGCCATGAAGGCCGGGGCCAAGGGCTACATCATGAAGAATATCGAGCCGGAAGAACTGGTGCACTCGGTCTGGCATGTTGCCAGGGGAGGGGTGGTCATCTCTCCCACCATGGCTGGAACACTGCTGAACGAATTCCAGGGCAGGAAGCCAGTGGAAGATGTAGGTTCTCCGGAGTCCGGCCAGCAGTTGAGCAATCGGGAGCAGGAAGTCCTGCAACTGGTAGCTCAGGGCAGCACCAACAAGGAAATAGCAGCCTCGCTGTTCATATCTGAAAACACCGTCAAGACCCACCTGCATAGCATCATGGAAAAGCTGCATCTCGCCAACCGCAGCCAGGCTGCTGCTTACGCCACCAGGGTCAGGGCGCAAAAGGCTCATTAGTGCCTAGTCGCACAAAAAGGCGTTATAATCGAACAAAGACCCTTCGACTGCCCCTTCGCTTTGCTCAGGGCTTCGGCGGGTGACAGGGCTTCCAATGTCATTCTGAGAGCCTGTGAAGAAATTGGCTAGGCCCTATCTGGCGAGTTGTCTCGCTCATATCTGGGTTTTCAATAAATTCACAAACTCTGAGCGTAGTCGAAGAATCTTTCGCTGAGCGTAGTCGAAGAATCTTTCGCTTATTTCTGCAACTAAGCACCAAGGAAATTGCCTAACATGGACCAGCAAGCTACAAAACAAGTTCCGGAATCCACTAGCGCTGAGTCCTTCTCCGGCGAAGTAGATTTGTGCTTCACGCCCGGCTGCGACCTCGATATCCTGTCTGCCATCTACAGCTTTGTAAAATCAAATCCGGACCTGGATTTCCTCCGCACCACCAACTCCTGGGCGGATGGCCCGACCATCACCGTTCTGGTCGAAAAGCCAGTTACGGTAAACGAAAAGTTCTTAGATATCCCCGTAATAGGCGAAAAGCTGCTGCTTTCTGAAGTTCCTTCGCCCGCCGAGAGGGTGGATAATCCCTTGATTGGTCGCCAGGCAAGAAGGAGGACGATCAAAGTCAAACTGAAAGAAAGCCGGGAAGAAACTGCCCGTAGACACCCGCTCGCCAGAAGAACGATCGGCCAGATGCTGCTTGAAGCCCAGTTGATCGACAACGAAAAGCTATCCCGGGCGCACGAACTGCAAAGAGCCCAGGGCGTCAGACTGGAGCAGGTGTTGGTGGGCCAGAAATACGCGACTCAGGACCAGGTGGCGTTCTTCCTCAGCCTGCGGTCCGGAGTACCATTCATCAATCTCACAAGGCAAAAGCTAGACCCCGATACCCTCGCTTCAATAGGCGAAGATACGGCAAGGAAGTATGAAATCATCCCGGTCGAGGCGAACCATGACGAACTCGTATTAGCCACGGACGATCCATGGAACATCCAGAAAATCAAGGACCTGGAGGCCATAACCAAAAAAAAGGTACAACCCATTATCGGGACGGCGCAGGATATCCAGGCATCCATTGTCCACAACTACAGGGCGAGCGCGGAGATCGAAAAGCAGTTGAGCCAGATACCGGTGCATTCCGGCGTCAAGCGCGAGGGCTCGGCAGAAGCTCGCATATCCGCCGAAGCCATAGCCCAGGCTCCGGTAGTCCGCGCTATTGATCTATTGATCACTCAAGCGGTCAGAGACCGGGCTTCAGACGTTCACGTTGAGCCGCAGGAAGACAGACTCAGGGTTCGATTCCGCATAGACGGCATTCTCCACGAAATGATGTTGTTGCCTTTGGAAGTGTATCCGCCCCTTGTTTCTCGCCTGAAGATCATGGCCGGCATGAATATCGCCGAAAGGCGCCGTCCCCAGGACGGTCAAATATCCTTCAGGACGGAGAAAAAGGAAATAGATATCCGGGTGGCTACTTCCAACACGGTCCATGGCGAAATGGTCGTGTTGCGGATACTGGATAAAACCTTCGCTTTCCGGTCCCTGCCCGAACTGGGCTTTCTACCCGAAACCCTGGATAAATACCGCCAGATGTTAAAGGCGGCGTTTGGCATGATACTCATCAGCGGTCCCACCGGATCGGGCAAAACAACCACTTTGTACGCCTCCGTAAACACCCTTGACAGTATCGGGACCAACATTATCACCATCGAAGACCCGGTGGAGTACCGCTTCAAGAACATAAGCCAGATGCAGGTTAATCCCGGCGCCAAAGTGACCTTTGCCACGGGCCTGCGCGCCACGATGCGGCTCGACCCCGACGTCATCCTCGTCGGCGAAATTCGCGATACCGAGACTGCCGGAATCGCCGTCCAGGCGGCCCTGACCGGCCACCTGGTGCTATCTTCCGTCCACGCCAACGACAGCGTCGGCGTTATTTTCCGGCTCATTGACCTGGGGGTAGAGCGTTTCCTGATAGCCTCCGCAGTCATAGGGATCGTGGCCCAACGTATGGTCCGCTGTATTTGCCCCCATTGCAGCCGGACCGTTCGCGCCACCGTAGAGGAGCAGTTGGCTTATGAAGGGGAAATGGGCGAGAAACGCACCGATTTCCTTTCTGGCAACGGATGCAACTTTTGCGCCAATACGGGCTACTTCGGCCGTTCTGGAATATTTGAGGTATTGCAGGTAAGCGAAGAGATCAGGAGGTTGATCCTGAAAAACGCCAGCGCCGATGAGATCCGCGCCCGCGCTTTGGAGGAACGGTTTATCTCGCTGTGGCGTGACGGCATGGTGAAGGTAAAGATGGGCCTCACCACCCCGTACGAAATCATACGCAACGTTTACTCTATGGCTTAGAGGTCATTGCATAATGGCGAGTTCTGCTGCCCGCACCCCCAAAGCTAAACCCCTGGCCTACCGGTATGAGGCCTTCGCCAGTACCGGGCGTACGGTGACCGGCGTGGTGAAAAGCTTGACCGAGGGCGCTGCCATGGCAGCCCTTGAGAAAAAGGGCTACCAGGTGATCAACCTCCAAATCGCCCCCAGTGCTTTGTCGCTGGAGCAAGCGATACCTTCTCTCTTTAAAGTCAAACCCCGCGAAATCATCCTGTTCACCCGCCAGATCGCCACACTTCTTGATGCCGGGATCACGCTCTTGCCGGCCCTGGAGTTGACGCAAGCTCAAGCCGGAACAGGCAGGGCTTTCAGAAAGCTGGTCGGCAGCGTGATCGACGATATCCGCACGGGCAGCTCTTTTTCACACGCCATAGGCAAACATTCCCATGTTTTTGGAGAAATCTACTGCAGAACGATCAGCACAGGGGAACGCACCGGGGAATTGCAGGCCACTCTCAAACAGATGGTGAAACACCTCGAGAAGCACGGCGACATCAGCAAGAAGATCAGCAAGGCTCTGACATATCCGGTCATGGTGGCGTGTGTCACTGTGGTCGTTGTCGGTGTGTTAATAACCACGGCCTTGCCTCCGCTCATCGAGCTGTTCGTGGATGTTAAGGCAGAGCTGCCCCTGCCGACCAAGATTCTCATGAAGGCCACCGAAGTCATCGGAGTCTATAAGTTCCAGATGGCTGCGTCTATCTTCTTCATCGTTACGCTGGGCTTCTGGTACGTTAAACAACCGGCCGGGCGGAGGCTCGCTGACGAGTTAGCCCTGAGAGTGCCGATAGTCGGCACGGCTAACCACATGGCCGAGGTAGCCCGGTTCAGCCGGACCCTGTCAGTGCTTATTGTCGCCGGCCTACCACTACAGGAAGTAATGCAGATGATGCCCCAGACCACGAATAACAGCGTTATGCGAAGCGCTATCAACCGGCTGTACCAGGGCTTGCTTCTGGGAGAAGGAATTGCCTCTCCCATGTCCCGTATTAAAGTATTCCCTCCGCTTCTGGTCCAGATGGTGAACGTAGGTGAGGAGAGCAACACTCTAGAGACCACGGTTGGCGTCGTGGCAGATTTCTTTGAAAGCGCCGCTGAAGAAAGAGTCGCCGGCATGGTGGGAGTGCTTCAACCCTTGACCACCATCATTATGTCCCTGGTTGTCGCCTTCATTGCATTGTCAATAATAATGCCAATGTATTCCATAATGGGGTCCTTTGGCTGATCGGAGATGACATGCCGTACACCAGAGAGGATTCGCTGGATGAGGTTGAACTTGCCCGTAGAAAGGCGAAAAGGGCTGAGCGCGCCGCCAGCATGGCCAGAGAAAGGGCCCTGACAGCCAGGTGGAATGTGGAAGTGGTCGTGTTCCTCTTCGCCATCCTGATAATGATCGTGATACTGCTGTTCGAGGGAGTCGGCACCGAAATTGTGGCGCCGATAGCGGTCTTCGGATTGAGCATGGTATGGTATGTCGGGCACAGGCAGGGAAGTCGATTGTACGAATTGTATTACAGGGAAGAATTGAGCCGGCTCGAAGACTATGATGAAATAGACCTTCTTCGGCTCCAGAAATAGTTCCCGAACGGTGAAATCTTCCGGAAAATGGCAAGACACGAGCGCACCACGAAGGATGAAAATGATCCGTCATTGCGGGGACAGAGAGGAATAGGCATTCTGGAGACGGTGATGGGGCTGGGCATCCTCGGATTTATTGGAATTGCTTTCCTGACGGCAATTTCGACTAATTCAAGAGCGGCAAAAACCCTGGATGACCGGGCCACCGCGGAAAGGCTGGCCATAAGTCAGCTTGAAGACATAAAGAATGCGCCTTTCGATAGCACCCCCCCGGTTGAATACGCCGTAACGGTTACGACCCCGCCGGAGTTCCAGATTACCGTAGGGACTTCAGTGATAGGCACGGGTCTGCACGAAGTGACGGTCAACGTTAGCCGCGCCGGGCAGCCGTACTTCAGATTAAAAGATTACAAGGTGGACAGGTAAACGAAAAATGACGAATTACGACCCCCGACTTGATCGGGGGCGAATGACGAATCAAATTCCAGCGACCAATGACGAGTGTAAGACCTTTTTGAACATTCGGGTCTTGAGCATTGTTCAGAAAATGTCACCCTGAGTCGGAGCCCTGAGCGAAGCGAAGGCGCAGGCGAAGGGTCTTTCGTCCCCACCCCTCCGAAGGATTCTTCGACTGCGACTCGCTTGCGCTCGTCTTCGCT
>JACQUA010000362.1 GCA_016210565.1 Chloroflexota bacterium | reverse complement strand
TCCAAACAATCACCCATCCCGACGAGTCGGGACAATGAACGATGAAAATGTCATTCTGAGCGAAGCGAGCGCAGCGAGCGTAGTCGAAGAATCTTTCGGGGCGGGGCGCGGGACGAAAGACCCTTCGACTTCGCTCAGGGTCATATTTTCTGAGCAAATTCAAAGCTCAAAATCCAAATGATCCAACCGTTTTAAACGTTTGTGCTTGGGTAATTTGAATTTGTTTAGAGTTTAGATATTAGTACCTGGAATTTCGAAAGCTCCATGCCCATATATTTATGTCCTCACATATAGATAGAATGATGGGTATTGGTGTCCATTCGTGTCCATTCGTGGTGATAATTGCGGGACTTAGCGTGTTGCCCGCAGCAGGAGTGTGTCCCAAGGGCAGCGATGATCCAGGGACTGGACTAGATTATTACGAGTCGAACCCATTTGTCAATAGCAATGCTGAATCAGCGCCGGCGTTGTTTGACAATCGCCTCTGGAATGGGGTATCTTTGAGCTTCTGTAGCTCGGTTCGCAGGCAGCGCCGTATATTTAGAGGATCGGATAACCAATGAGAAACCCCTCAGAGAACGATATTGTGTTTCACGGTGTGGGCGATGTCAGCCCGAGGCGGGTGGACTACGGCGAACCGCCGGAATCCCTTTTCGCCGCTGTCCACCAGAAGATAAAGGAAGCCGACATAGCTTTCTGCCAGCTTGAAAGCAATCTCTCGACCCGCGGTTGCTTACAGTACCGGAACCATACCACGTGGTATGGCCGGGCCCATCCGGATAACGTCAAGTCCCTGGTCTTTGCCGGCTTCCACGTAGTCTCCCACGCCAGCAACCACTGCTTTGACTATGGCCCCGATTCGTTGCTGGATACCGTCGATGTCCTCCGGAGCAACAATCTTCAGATCATCGGAGTGGGCCGGGACCTGGCCGAGGCGAGAAAACCGGCTATTGTGGAGCGCCGGGGGACCAGGGTTGGATTCCTGGCTTACAACTCCCTGCTGCCGGTGGAGTTCGAGGCGCGGGAAGGCAAACCGGGATGCGCCGCCATCCGGGTCTCGACCTACTACGAGTCCCAGGACTTCGGCGCCGGCATGCCGCCCCGGATCGTGACCATTCCCTTCGAGGAGGATGTCCGGGCGATGGAGGAAGACATCCGCAACTTGCGGAAACAGGCGGACGTGGTCGCTGTTTCCATGCACTGGGGGCTGCATCACATACCCGGGACGCTGGCGATGTACCAGCCCGTCGTCGGCCGCCGGGCCGTCGAGGCCGGGGCCGATCTCATTATCGGCCACCATCCGCACCTGATCAAGGGCATAGAGGTCTATCGGGGGAAGGTCATCTTCTATAGCCTGGGGAACTTTGCGCAGGAGACGCCCCACCACGTGAAACCGCCCCCGGGCGTCTACGCCGCGCGAACGTCGAAGGTGCACCGCCGGTGGAAGGATGAACCGGGAAACGAAAGGTACTCCGGGCCCAGGGATAAGAGTTACAGCATGATGGCGAAGTGTCTGATCCATGGGGGAACAATTAGAAGGGTCTCTTTCCTCCCGGTCTGGATCAACCGGCAGGCGGAGCCTGAATTGCCGGAACGGAGCGATCCCAGGTTTGACGAGGTGCTGGCATACGAGAATGACTGGTGCGAGGAGCTGGGAACCAGGTTGAGGGTGGAGGGAAATGAAGTAGTGATAGAAACTTCTCCCCCTTTGAACATGGGCGATCTTTCTCCCCCTTTGAAAAAGGGCGATTAAGGGGGATTGAAGAACTCTCCCCCTTTGGTAAACTGATCCTTACCCACATCTCCAGGGGTGGACACAGAGCGTCTCTTGAGATGTGGAACATAGGCGCAGCCAAAGGTTTGATTGCTCCAGGCGAGGTTGCGAATAACCGGTACCACAGGCGTCCCTGCCTGTGAGCGCTGGATCTTGAACAAGGCAAACTTAATCCGTTGGTGACGAATGGCAAGCATCCAATTCGTTCCGGAAATGGTCATTGGCACAAGAAGGCGCCGTACAAGGTCCAACTCTCGCAGGCACGGAGGCCTGCGGTACCGCTCCTCTGTGTCCAGCCCGAGATGTGGGACACGATCAGTTTGCGAAAGGGGCAGGAACGCGGAAGGAGAAGAACTCTGAAGAAGAGAGCAGATTCGAACAAGAATGATACAGCAGTCCTCCTGGGCGTCGGCGACATCGGCCCGATCCGGGAGGACGCCGAACGCCTTTTCGACCTGAATCAGGCCGTACTCAATCAGGCTGACATCGTGTTCGGGCAGCTTGAGCGGGTGCTATCCGCCAGGGAGTCTCTCCAGATTTCGGCGGGAGGGCGCGCCCTGCATCCGAGGTACGCAAAGATCTTCCGCGATGCCGGCTTCGATGTCCTGTCCTGCGCCGGGAACAAAGCGCTGGACTGCGGCCCGGAGGGAGTCCTGGACACGGTTGAAATACTGGAGCGGAACGGCATCCGGGCCATCGGCATAGGGAGAAACCTCGATGATGCCACCAGGCCGCTCTTACTGGAGAGCAACGGGACCAGGATCGCCTTCGTGCCGGCTTGCTCGGTGGCCCCGAAGGGCCACGAAGCCGGGCCGGACCGGCCGGGTGTGGCCCCGCTGAGAGTGACGACCCGTTACGAGCCGCTGGAGTTCCAGCCCGGGACGCCGTGCCGCATTGTCACCACCCCGGACCGTAGAGACCTGAGCGCGCTGAAAACCAATATCCGCAGGGCGAAAGAGCAGGCTGACATAGTGGTGGTCTCGCTTCACTGGGGGTTACATCTGGTGCCGAAGGCCATCGCCATGTACCAGCCCGTGGTGGCCCATGCCGCCATCGACGCCGGGGCCGACCTGATCCTGGGACATCACACCCATATCCTGAAGGGGATCGAAGTGTACAAGGGCAAAGTGGTCTTCTACAGCCTGGGCAATTTCGCCATGGAGAAGCTGGTGAAGTGGTGGGCTGGGACCCCGATGGGGAAAATCTACAACGTGCAGATCGATCCCGACTCTCACAGGTATGCCTTCCCCGAAGAATCGCGGAACACGTTGATTGCGAAAGCAGTCATCAAGGACAGGCGTATCGAACGCGTTTCGTTTCTTCCCGCCTATATCAACCGGGAAGCCCAGGCCGAGGTCCTGCGGCCGGTAGACTGGCGTTTCCGGCAGGTGGCGGACTATGTCCGTGACATATCTGAGGAGTTCAGCCCCGGCTTTGAAATGGCCGGTGACGAAGTGGTGATCAGGACCTGAGCGCTTAGGTAAATGACGAATGACGATCCCCGACTGGATCGGGGACGAATGACGAATGAATGACGAATGACGAAGTCCGAACGATGAATGACCAAGTGGACCACGCCTGCGCCGATGGCGCACCATGAAGGCCAAAACGAACCGACAACGGCCTCCGACCGTAGCGGCACGACATGCCGTGCCCCCGGTCCAGCAGCTCGCCGCGGCCGTTCCGGCATGCCGGGATGGCAGGATATCCGCCTGCACAGGCGGGACGCCTGTGGCACTGTTTTCGGGTCATGTCATCCGGGCTTCGGTTTTGTTTGGCGTTTGCTGCTATTTCACTCGGGGAGGAAAGAAATGACAAGGTCTCTATGGGCTACCAGACTTGGCTCGCTGGCGCTGATGATGGTTCTCGCCCTGGGGGCCTGTGCGGCTCCGGGCGCAAAAGAAACTCCGCCGCCCGCCGCCACGAAGTCTTCCCAGGCTGCGGGCGGTCAGCCCTGGGAGGGACAGTGGCAGGACGTCCTGGCCGCTGCTAAGAAGGAAGGCAGAGTCAGCGTATACACGGCTAACGGGGTTTGGGTGCGGGAAGCGCTGGAATCACGGTTTTCGGAGAGGTACCGGATCGAGCTGGACTTCCTCACGGCCCGGGGCGCTGAACTAACCGCGAAAATCGACACCGAACGCCGTGCCGGTCTCCACGTCCCGGACCTCTATGTCGGAGGCAGCACCGCCCCGCTGACCCAGTTGAAACCGAAGGGTTACCTGGACGAGATCGAACCTCTTCTCTTGCTGCCTGAGGTGACCAGCCCTGCCGCCTGGTTCGGCAACGGAGTCAACTACGTGGAAAAGGACCGGATGATAGTGGCGTTCGTGGCGACGACGGTGCATCCGGTGGCACTTAACAGCGACCTGGTCCGACCGGGCGAAATCAAGAGCTACACGGACCTCCTCCAGCCCAGGTGGAAGGGCAAGCTTCTGCTGACCGATATGACTATCGACGGGCCGGGGCTGGACTGGTACAGCAGCTCGAGGCAAATGGGCCTGGACCTCGATTTCATGCGGCGTCTGGTGATGCAGGAACCTGTGATTATCCGGGACCACCGGGTCAACGTCGAATGGCTGGCCCGGGGCAAATATCCTGTATTCATCGGTCCTCATGATGCCACCCTGACGGAGTTCAAAGACGCCGGGGCGCCGGTAACGCAGCTTGTCCCGGTGGAAGGGACGTGGTTGAAGTCCGGAGGCGGCAGTGTCTCGCTGATGAACCGGGCCCCTCATCCCAACGCCGCCCGGGTGTTCATCAACTGGCTGCTCACCAGAGAGGCCCAGGTGCTCTATCAGAAGGGGTCCGGCCAGCAGAGCGCGCGCCTGGACGTCCCGCCGGAGCCGTTGGCGCCGGACAAGGTGCGCCAGGACGGCGTGAAGTACTTTAACGCGGGGTCCGAGGAGTCGCAACTGGCCCGGGAGGGCTTTGTGAAAGAAGCCAGGGAAGTCTTCGTCAAGCTGCTAAAATAGGAGTTCGGGTCCCGCCCCGAACCGTCCGGGGTTGTGAACCAATGTTGCGTAACATTCTCCATCTCCCTCTTGAGGAGAACGTCCGATGACCCCAGACGATAAGCGCACCTATATTATCGGCATCGATACCGGTGGCACCTTTACCGATATCGTCGCCCTTTCCGACCGGGGGCAGGTCTTCACCACCAAGGCCCCCACCACCCCGCAGGATTTCTCCGTTGGCGTCATGGAGGCTGTAGCTGAAATGGCCGGCGCGCTGGGCCTGTCCCGGAGGGATCTCCTCAGCCGCTGCACCATGTTCAAGCACGGGACCACCGTGGCCACCAATGCCGTGATCAACCGGCACGGGGCCAAAGTGGGGTTCATCACCACCAGGGGCTTCGAGGATACCACCCTGATCGGCCGGTCGATACTGAGGGTGGATGGCCTGGGCGAGGAAGAAATCAAGCACATGTCCTACATGACCAAGCCGGAGCCCCTGGTCCCCCGCAGTCTCATTCGGGGCGTCTACGAAAGGGTGGACCACAAAGGGAACGTAGTCTTCCCGCTGGACGTCAAACACGCCCGGCAGCAAATCAAAAGCCTGGTGGAGACCGGGGTCGAAGCCATCGGCGTCAGCCTCCTTTTCGCCTGGGTCAACCCCGTCCACGAAAAGAAGCTAAAGGAACTGGTCCACAAGATGTATCCCTCCCGCAACCTCTTTCTGACCTTCTCTCATGAGCTGGCGCCGGTGCTCCGGGAGTACGGCCGCGCCAATACCGTGATCCTGAACTGCTTCGTGGGACGCACCATGGAAAGCTACCTGGCCGACCTGGAGGCGAAGCTTCAGGCGGACGGTTTCAAAGGGACCTTCATGGTCATGCAGGCCAACGGCGGGGCGGTGCTGCGGGGCGAGATGGCCCCGGTGCGGACACTTTCCTCCGGGCCGGCCGGCGGCGTCATCGCCACGAAGCACATGGGGGACCTGCTGGGCCACCCCAACGTCATCTCGACGGACATGGGCGGCACCAGCTTTGACGTGGGTTTCATCGCCGGCGGCTTCTGGCACTATACCCGCGAGCCTATCGTCGCGCGGTGGCGGCTCATCCTCCCGATGATCGAGGTGGAGTCTATCGGCGCCGGTGGGGGTACCATCGCCCGGGTAGACAAAGAGACCCGCCGTCTGCTGGTCGGCCCCACCAGCGCCGGGGCCAGCCCCGGCCCGGCCTGCTACGACATGGGCGGCGTCAACGCCACCGTGACCGACGCCAACCTGGTGCTGGGGATAGTCGATCCGGACAACTTTCTGGGAGGCAAGAAGAAACTGCACCGGGGAAAGGCGGAGGAGGCGCTGCGGCGGAACATCGCCGGGCCCCTGAAGATGGACCTGATCGAGGCCGCCGCCGGCATCCATGACGTGGTCAGCAGCCACATGGCTGATCTGATACGGAAGCAGGTGGTGAGAACGGGGCATACCCCGGAGCAGTTCGTACTCTATTCTTATGGAGGCGCCGGGCCGATCCACGCCGCGGCTTTCAGCGCCGACCTCGGCATCAAGAAGGTCTATTTCTTTCCCACCTCGGCAGTCTTTTCCGCCTTCGGCATCGCCCTGGCTGACGTCATCCACACCCATGTCAGCTCCTACGTCTACGACATGCCGGCCGAACCGTCCGTCCTCAACGGCCGTATCAACGAGATCGAGGATGGCCTGGCGACCATCATGGCCCGGGAAGGGTTCAGCCGGGACAAAGTGGAATTCCGGCGGACCTTCCACATGCGCTACCGGCGGCAGATGAACGAGCTGGCCCTGGCGGCGCCCAGCCGCGACTACAGCGAGGCCGACCTGAAGAAAATCATGGATGACTGGGAAATCAAGTTTGAGGAGCTCTATGGCAAGGGGTCGGCGCTGCGCCAGGCCGGCATGGAGCTGATCTCTATTGAAATCGACGCCATCGGGAAGACGGTCAAACCGGTCATATCCCCCGGCGGCGCCGGCGGCCGAGACGCCGCGGCGGCGCTCAAGGGCAACCGCGAGGTGTTCTTCCCCGGGAAGATACGGAAATGGCTCAAGACGGCCATTTATGACTACGACCGGCTGCGGTCCGGAAATGCCGTTGAAGGACCGGCGATTATCGAAACGCCGATTGCGACGATAGTGGTGCCTCCGCCGCGGACGGCCACCGTGGACCAGTACAATAACATAGTCATGGAAATGGCTTAGGCAAAATGACGAATGACGAAGTCCGAATGACGAATAAATGCTCAAAACTCGAATGTTCAAACAAGCTGTGTTTCGTCGCCGGTCATGGCTCGGAAGATACCACCCGGTACCACAGGCGTCCCTGCCAGTGAGAGCTGGATTCCCTCCATGCGCGAAACTGCCCGGCGGCAGATGTCCGGTCATCCAGGGGCACGGCATGCCGTGCCGCTACGGACCCGGGGCCAGGCTCCGTTCATTCCATCCTTCATGCCGTGCTGTCGGGATGGAGGATCAATTCGTCATTCGGACTTCGTCATTGATTCGTCATTCGGACTTAGTCATTCGTCATTTGAATTCTACCTCTCATCAAATATCTAACTACGGAAGCTGACATGTACGAAAACCTTGACCCGGTCAAATATGAAATGTTCCGCCACCGGCTCTTCAACGTCCTGGAGGAGGGGCGCATCACCATGGCTCGCGTTTCCGGCTCCCCGGTCATCTCCGAGGGCGGGGAGTGCATGACCTCCATCTACGACGGCCGGGGGGACCATATCTCCACCGCGGCGGGACTGCTTTTCCACTGCACCGGCAGCCGCGAGGCCATCTATGCCATCATCAAATGGTACGAGGATGACCCGGGCATCTTTGAAGGGGACCAGTTCTTCTGCAACGACCCCTACATCGCCGGGACGCATGTCAACGATGAGATTGTGGTCGCCCCGGTGTTCTACCAGGGGCGGCGGGTGGCCTGGGTGGGCAGCATGATGCACACCAGCGACACCGGAGGGGTGCTGCGGGGGCAGTCCACCGAAATCTTCCACGAGGGAATCCGGTTCCAGGGCATCAAGATCGTGGAGCGGAGCAAGTACCGGGCCGACGTGGGCCGATCCATCGTCCAGCAGTGCCGCGACCCGGACTACGTGGCCCTGGACATGAAGGCCAAGGTCGCCGGCAACAACGTCTGCGCCCGGGGGTATCTAGGCCTGGTCGAAAACTACGGCATCGAGTTCGTCGAGGCGGCCTCTCAGAAAGTTATCGAAGAGGGCGAAAAGCTGGCCCGGGCCCGCCTGCGTTCGCTGCCCGACGGGACCTGGCGGGCCCGCTCTTACCTGGGCGACGAAGGCGCCCCCACCCAGATGGTCTGCACCATGACCAAGAAGGGCGAAGAGGTTGTCTTCGACGCCACGGGTACCGGGCCCCAGAACCCCGGCTGGCTCAACGCCACCCTGCGGGCCACCTGGGGCACCCTGTTCACGGCGCTGGCCGGGGAGCTTTTCTGGAACGTGCCCTGGAACGGGGGCATGACGAAAGTGGTCAGGCTGGTGGCCCCCGAAGCGACCATGCTCAACTGCCGTTTCCCCGCCTCCTGCAATTTGGGGACGCGCATGGGCCTGACCTTCGCCGCCCTGGCCCACGAGTGCATCGCCCGGATGCTCTACGCGGCCGGCGTCTACGAAGACGTCACCGCCGGATGGAGTAACCTCAGCGGGCGGGACAGCGGTCCCGGCTGGTTCTACGGCGGCCACAACCAGTACGGCCTCCCCGTGGGGCAGGGCGTCTACGATAACTTCGGCGCCGGCCAGGGGGCGGCCCCGTACCGGGATGGGGTGGACAGCGGCGGCAGTTCGGCCAATGCCCAGTCCATGATCTCCGACGTGGAACACATCGAAATGAACTATCCTTTCCTTTATCTCGGGCGCAATCATATGGCCGACCAGGCCGGGCCGGGTGAGTACCGGGGAGGCCAGGGGCCCGAGCGGGTGATGATGGTCTACGGGAGCCGGGACCTGACGGTGAATTACCGGCTGAAGAAGTGGGGCGCCCGCTCCGCCGGCTGGGGCCTCTTCGGCGGCTATCCCTTCGCCGGCGTCACCAACGGCGGCACGGTGCTGGTGACTTCCGGCATGGAGAAAAAGAGGCTGAAGTCCCGCTACCCCACGACCCTTGCGGAGATGGGGCCGCGCTGGGGCCGGGACATCGAGTCCAGCAAGCAGGGCAAGAGCCTCTTCCAGAAGACGCTTTCGGGCGCCCGGGTGCACGTCAGGGAATGGGACATCATCGAAGAGCCCCTGGGGGTGGGGGGAGGCTTCGGGGACCCCCTGGACCGGGACCCCGGGCTGGTGCTCAAAGACATCAAGGAGGGCGCCTATTCGGCAGAAATGGCCCGGGAGGTCTACGGGGTGGTCCTGGATGAGGGTCTCGGATGGGTGGACGAGGAGGCCACGCGGCAGAAGCGCCGGGAGATGCTCCAGCAGCGGCTGCGGGAAGGCAAGCCGGTGACGAAGGGTCCCGCGTCCGGCGGGACGAAGGTATCCGGCGGCAAGGTCCTGCTCAAACCCCACGAGTACGTGGAAATAGTGGAGCTTGAGGGCGGCGAGCGCATCTACCGCTGCGTCAAATGCTCCCGCTCCCTGGGTCCGGCCGGCGATAACTACAAAAAGCACACCCATTTCACCGTGAGGAACATCACCGGGGCGTCGTCCCTGACGCCGGAGAACCAGATGTACTATCACGAGTATTTCTGCCCCGGCTGCGGGACCATGCTCCAGGTGGACCTGGTCTGCCCCGCGCTGGAAAAAGAGCCATTGTGGGATATCCAGGTGGATGTCTGAAGGGTCAGAATTCAGAATACAGAATACAGAAGCCAGATGCCAGAATGGAGCTATACGTCAATACCGAGTTCTTGAATCTGCTTCCGTCCGGATGACAAATCGATAACTGCGGGAAGCAGAGGCCAGGGCGGGTGCAGCGGTCCCCACTTCTGGATTCTTCCGTCATTGCTACGAAAATAGGCTGTCACCCTGAGCCGAAGCCCTGAGCGAAGCGAAGGGGCAGGCGAAAGGTCTTTCGT
>JACQUA010000380.1 GCA_016210565.1 Chloroflexota bacterium | reverse complement strand
TCCTTCATGGTCCCGACTCGTCGGGATGGTTGATTGATTCGTCATTCAGGCTTTCGTCATCTTGAAGGTGACAGACTATGACCGATGTGGCCGTTGTCCGGTGCCCTGAATACACGCCGTCAGCCGTCTATGATGCGGTCAGGAATGCCGTGGCGTATTTCGGGGGAATGGGCGCCTTTGTCAAGGCCGGTCAGACCGTTTTGCTGAAGCCCAATTTGCTGAAGCCCAGCGCCCCGGACGAGGCGGTTACCACCCACCCCCATGTTGTCGGCGCGGTAGCCAGACTGGTCAGAGACTGCGGGGCGAAGGCTGTCATCGCGGACAGCCCCGGCGGACCCCTCAGCCGTTCCCGTCTGCGGCGCGTCTACGACAAAGGTGGACTCACGGGTGTGGCCGCGGATACTCAGGCGGTCTTGAATTTCGATTTATCGACGGTGCAGGTCTCCAACCCCAACGGGACACTGATTAAGCGGTTCGAACTGATCCAACCGGCTATTCAGGCCGACGTCGTGATCAACCTGCCAAAACTGAAAACGCACACTTTTATGCACTTGACGGGAGCTACCAAGAACGTCTTTGGCCTGGTGCCCGGGGTGATCAAGGCGGGGTATCACGCCAAGCTGACGGCCGCTGACGATTTCGCCCGGATGTTGCTGGACCTGCTCTCGCTGGTGAAACCCTCGCTGACCGTGGTGGATGCCATCGTCGGGATGGATGGCGACGGCCCTGCGGCCGGGAAGCCCAGGCACATCGGCGCCTTGATAGTTTCGACTGATGCTGTGGCCGCGGATGCTGCGGCGGCCTCTATCGCCGGCTTCCAACCCGGTGATATCCCAACACTGCGGTTGGCCCTGGAACGGGGATTGCCCGGCGCCGCGGTGTCCGGTCTGAACATTCTGGGAGAGCCTCTTGAAAAGCTGAAAAGGAAAGATTTCAGGCCGCCAAGGACGACCGGCGGCCCGGGCTGGCTTCCCGCTCACGTGTTGCGATATCTTTCCAATAGCCTGGTGGTGCCGACGGAAGTGAGCAAACAGGACTGCAACGGGTGCGCCGATTGCTTCCGCATGTGTCCCGTAGAGGCCATAAGCATGAAAGACAAAAAGGCCTCGATAGATAAGAACCTGTGCATCCGCTGCTACTGCTGTCACGAAATCTGCCCGGCCAGGGCCATTGAACTGAAGGCATCGCTCCTCCACCGGATGCTGATGCGGCATTAGCTGCGTGGAACCTCAAGCGAAGGGCGGGGGACCCGACTGTTGCAGCGCCGATGGGATCGATTTTGGGGGTGGGGAATCTTCGAATCGCAACTGTCTATGCATAATCCGGGATTATTGTTATAATTCAGACAGTCTAGGTTAAGGAGGCAAAGTGGTCGCGAAGGCACAGTATGGTTCAGACCTGGTAGTTGACCTGTTGAAAAGCCTGGGCATCGAATACGTGGCTTTCAACCCTGGTTCCAGTTTCCGGGGCGTTCACGATTCCCTCGTGAACTATGGCAGCGGCAATCCCGAGATCATTCTTGTCCAGCATGAGGAGATTTCCGTCGCCATGGCCCAGGGCTACGGCATCGCCGCGGGCAAGCCCATGGTGGCGATTACCCACGACATGGTTGGCTTGCAGCATGCCTCGATGGCCATCTATAATGCCTGGTGCGACCGGGCGCCGGTGATGGTGCTGGGTGGGGGCGGTCCGATGGACGTCAGCAAGAGAAGGCCGTGGATCGAGTGGGTCCATACCGCCCTGGTGCAGGGCAACATTGTGCGGGACTTCGTCAAGTGGGACGACCAGCCCTACGGCACCGCCAGCGTGATGGAAAGCCTGGTCAGGGGCTACCGCCTGGCCACGACCAAACCCTGCGGCCCCGTCTATATCGCCCTGGACTCCGACTGGCAGGAAACTCCCCTTGACGGGGATGCTGAAGTCCCGGTGCTTCGGGGACAGCACCGGAGCACGCCCCCTTCCCCGGAATCCTCCGCCCTGGAAAAGGTGGCCGGCTGGCTGGTCGAAGCCCGGTTCCCGTTGATAATGGCTGACAGGCACGGCCCCGACCCGGAAGCGGTGGCCTCCCTGGTGGAGCTGGCCGACTTGACCTCCACTCCCGTTATCGACCTGGGCCGGCGCTTCAACTTCCCCAACACCCACCCGCTGGACTTGACCGGCGCCGAAGCTACCCTGATTCCCCAAGCGGACCTCATCGTCCTCCTTGAGGCGGAAGACCCCTATGGTTGCCTGCACCGGATGGGTCCGGACAGGAAGATAAAGTCCCTCGTCGCCTCGGGAACGAAAATTGTGGATATCTCCCTGCGCGACATGGCCACCAGGAGCTGGTCCAATGCGTATGAGCGGATGTTTGAAACGGACATGACCATTGCCGGCGATAGCGCCGTGGCGGTGCGGGAACTGGTCGCTATTTGCAAGGGTCTCAAGAAGGGGCTGGAAAACGAATACCAGGTGCGCCGGCGGGAATCGCTGGAAGCGGTGCAGTGCGAGATGAAGCGGAAGTGGGGCGAAGAAGCGGCAGGCCTATCGGGGTCCAGGCCGATCGCGACGGAGTGGCTGGCGTCCGTGATCGGGGAGGTCATCAAGAACGAGGACTGGGTGCTCACTTCCGGCGCCTTGCGGGGCTGGCCGCGGCGTTTGTGGAACTGGGACAAGCCGTACCGGTGGGTATGTGAAAGCGGCGGCGCCGGTTTGGGACAGGGCCCGGGTGCGGCCATCGGCGCCGCCCTGGCCCACAAAGGCAAGGGCCGGCTTTGCATTGATCTTCAACCCGATGGCGACCTCCTGATGACCCCCCAGGCTATCTGGACGGCGGTAAAAAGTAAGATTCCGCTGCTGATGGTGGTCTACAACAACCGTTCCTATTTCAACTCCGAAAGCCATTCCCGGAGCGTGGCCGCCCACCGGGGACGGTCTACCGAGACCAGGCTGATCGGCACCGCCATAGATGGCCCGCCGGTGAATTTCGCCGGCCTGGCAAGGGATTTCGGCGCCCATGGTGAAGGCCCGGTGACCGACCCGCGGGAGGTCAGGCCCGCCCTGGAACGGGCTATCGCCATGATGAAGCAAACCGGTCTGCCGGCGCTGGTGGATGTCATCTGCGAAAAGAAGGAAAGAGGGAGAGGGTAAAACCAGCCAGTACCACCCCGACCGGTCGGGGTGAGGGCCGGATGCTCTGGCGAGGCTGGAAACGACCCACCGGCTCGGGCGACCAATAGAAGCAGGAGAAATGGAACCACGAATGAACACTAATGGACACTAATGAAGATGAAACAGTCTGCGAAGGATTGAGATGCGAATCGGCTATCCATGCGCCAGACGGAGGTGTCGGTGCGAAAGACTGTTCGTGTCCATTGGTGTTTATTCGCGGTTTCCGTTACTGCTCCTTGTAAGGTGGCATCCTGGCCACGACGAAACGCTTCCTGGTTCCGGTCTGCGCCCATTGGGAGGAAAGCGCCATGAACGATCACACATTTCTCGGGAAATCGATAACACCGCTTCATGCCAGTGAAAAGGCCACCGGCCAGGCGGTCTATGCCGGCGACCTGCGTTTGGCGGATATGCTGACCGGCAAGTTCTGCCGCAGTCCCTACGCCCACGCCCGGATTCTCCACATCGATACCTCGCGGGCGGAGAAGCTGCCCGGCGTCAAAGCCGTGGTCACGTCTAAGGATGCGCCGGGGCAGCGGATAGGGCGGTGGGTCTGGGACCGCCCGGTTCTGGCGGAAGACAAGGTGAGGCACACCGGCGAAGCTGTGGCGGCGGTGGCGGCCGTCGATGAAGACACTGCCGAAGAGGCCGCCTCGGTTATCCGGGTCGAATACGAGGAGCTGCCGGTGGTGGCCAATGCCCTGGAGGCTCTCAAACCCCTGGCGCCGGTTATTCATGAGGACCTGGGGAGCTACCAGTCGAGCCACCCCGAGCACAATGGTAGCGGCAATGTCCTGCACCGGGTCCACATCGTGGCCGGAGACGCAGAGAAGGCGCTGGCGGCGGCGGACGTGGTCCACCACGAGAGCTACTCCACCCCGCGGGTCCACCAGGGGTTCACCCAGCCTCACCAGGTGGTCGCCTCGGTCGATCTCTCGGGGAAGGTCACCGTCTGGGACAGCACCAAAGCCCCCTTCGTTATCAGGGCGGCGCTGGCGCAGGTACTGGGTCTGCCCCTGGCCCGGGTGCGGGTTATTGCTACCAGGGTGGGCGGCGACTTCGGCGGCAAAGGGACGGTGAACATCGAGCCGGCCTGCGTCCTGCTCGCCATGAAGAGCGGCTGTCCGGTGAAGATGGCGCTCGACTTCCGCGAAGAGCTCATCGCCACCTTCATCCGGACCAGTTCTTACATCGACCTGACCTCCGGCGCCCGGCGGGACGGGACGCTGGTGGCGGTGAAGGCGAAGGTTATATTCGACATCGGCGCCTACAACGACGGTTTCACCGGCAGCGCCGATGGCTACAGCCTGGTCCAGGGGCCTTATGCCATACCCAACGTAGACATCGAAGCCAGCGCGGTCTATTCCAACAGCACCCCGACCGGGAATTGCCGGGCGCCGCGGGCGCCCCAACAGTGCTTTGCTGCGGAGTCGCACATGGATGGCCTTGCCCGGAAGCTGGGCATGGACCCGCTGGAGCTGAGGCTCAAGAACGTGCTGAAGGGCGGGGAAAGGTTGCCTACCGGCGGGTTTGTGGGGCGGACCGGCATCCAGCAGACGATGCAGGCCGCCAGGGACTTCCTGGCGAAGAAGGAGGAAAAGAGGCCCGGGGAGGGCTGGGGGGTGGCCTCGACCTGGTGGAGCGTCCACCGGGTCGGTGGCGAGGGATCGCCTTCCACTGCCTGGCTGAAGTTAAATGAGGACGGCACCGCCAATCTGTTCACCGGCTGTACCGAGCAGGGCGGCGGCCAGCACGATATCCTGGTGCAGATCGTGGCCGAGACGGTGGGCCTGCCGCCGGAGGCCGTTACTGTGGTGGCTTCGGACACCGATACCACCCCGTACGAGCAGGGCACCGGCGGCAGCCGGACGACCTACCGGGTGGGCACCTCGGTCCGACTGGCCGCCGAAGACGCCCGGCAGCAGCTCGTGGCGATGGCGGCGAACAAGCTGAAGGTCAATCCCGATAACCTGAGGCTGTGTGACGGCAAGGTGTTCGTCGAGGGCACGCCCGGGAAAGAAGTGACCATTGCCGCTCTCTGCGCCGAGGCCATCACCTCCCCCCGGGGGCCGGTGGTGGGCATCGGCGAGGAGCTGCGGGAAGCCCGTCTGGGGCAGAGCCGCGAGGACAAGGACGTGCTGGACGGACTGCAAACGGGGACCCACGTTGTGAAGGTAGCTGTGGACCGGGAGACCGGAAAGGTCAGGGTTTTGAAGTACTTCGCCTCGCACGACGTGGGTTTTGTCTTGAACCCCAGGAACGTGGAAGGACAGATAGATGGGGGGGTGGTGCAGGGGGTCGGTTTCGGCCTGACCGAGGGGCTGGTCACGGAAAACGCGGAGACCATCAATGCCAGCTTGCGGGACTACCGGATGCCCCGCGCCGGCGATGCCCCGGCAGCGATCGATAAGTCCATCATCGAAACGCCGTCCAAATACGGCCCTTTCGGCGCCCGCGGTGTGGGCGAACCTCCGACGGTCCCCGTGGCCGCCGCCATAAACAACGCCGTCTACGATGCGGTGGGCGTGAGACTTACCAGCGTGCCTCTAGACCCGGCAAAGATTGTCGCTGCGCTGAAACAGAAGAAATAGTATCGTCCTCCCACCGTAGGGGCAGACACACGGGTCTGCCCCTACGGCCGCGGGATTGCTTCGCAGCCCCGATGAATGGGGACCCCTGTCGTAGGTCGCCGCCCGCACAGGCGGGGACGCCTGTGCCACCGGTGACATCTTCTGAGCAAGGTAAGGAGAATAACATGGTCCAGCCAGCATGGATAATCCTGGGCGCCGTCGGAGTCGTTGTTCTGGGTTTGATTTTCTGGTTCTGGATAAAAGGCCTCGCCCTCATAAAGGATGACGAAGTAGGGATTCTCAACAAGAAGATGTTCGGCAAGAAGATGCCGGAGGGCCAAATCGTCGCCCGGCAGGGTGAAATCGGCATCCAGGCCGATATACTGATGCCCGGCCTGTACTGGCGGAATCCCATCGCTTGGAAGATCGAGAAGGTAGAAGTTACCGACGTGGACCCTGACGAAGTCGGCATTGTGGAATCGATTGACGGAGTCCCCATTCCGACAGGGCGGTTCCTGGGGGACGAGGTGGCGTGTAACTCCTATCAGGACGCCAGTCGTTTTCTGGAAAGGGGAGGGATGAAGGGGCCCAACGTCGCCATTCTCCGTCCCGGGACCTATCGCATCAACACCCGGGTGTTCAACATAACGAAGCAGCCGGTAACTGATATCCCGAAGGAGACAGTGGGGGTGGTGGTGGCCCTGGACGGCGTCCCGTTGCCCTCCGGCTACATTTTCCAGGGAACGCCACTTCTCCGCCGCACTGGTGAAAAGCTCCCGCTGTTGGGGAGACAGGTCGTCCGCCCGCAGTACCTTGAGCGCCAGCGACAGCCGGTCGCTCAGGCGCACGGCCTCGTAGACCGCGGCCCCCCTGCCCTCCCCGATTAACCGCACCGGCCGGAACTTTTTGTCGAGGCCGCTCGCGCGGGGGGCGCCATAAAGAATGAAAATGCCCCGGGTGGCACAGGCGTCCCTGCCTGTGAGCCGTTGTCCATCACACAGGCACGGAGGCCTGTGCCACCCGGGATTTCCCGAGCAATCGCTGTATTGTAACACCCTGGAAACCGCCGTGTCTTGCCAAAGGCCGGGAAGTGTGGTACATTGTTGCCAGACTACGATCCGGAGTGAAAGTGCCATGTGCAGTTCCAGACTCGCCAGGTTAATCGCTTCTGTGGCGACAGTGCTGTTCATCCTTGCCTATTTTCCCGGGGTGGCGCAGACCGCCGGGGCGCCGGCGGTGGAGTGGGTCAAGCAGTTCGGTACCGGAGCGGCTGATGGCGCTATTGCCGTGGCCGTGGACGGGTCAGGAAGCGTGTACGTGGCCGGGACCACGGGTGGCCTGCTGGGGCCAAGCTCGGCAGGCGGCAGCGACGCTTTCCTTCGGAAGTACACTCCGGCCGGCGAAGCGATCTGGACCCGGCAGTTCGGACTTGCTCAATATGACGGCGTGGAGACCATCGGCCTCGACGGCGCCGGCAATGTCTACGTGGTGGGCAGGACTTCGGGTCTTGTGGCCGGGGGACAAATAGACGCTTTTATCTACAAGTATGACGGCTCGGGCGCCCAGCAGTGGTACCAACAGTTTGGCACCATCAGCGATGAATATGTTATGGGCGCCGCGGTGGATAGCGCCGGCAATACCTACGTGACCGGTTCGACCTTCGGCACCTTTAATATTCCCGGGTACACCCGGGCCGGGAACCGCCGGGAAGCTTTCCTGGTCAAATACGCCGCGGACGGCGCGCAGGTCTGGGCCAGGCAATTCGGCCTCTCGCTGTCGGACGTTGACCCCAACGCGGTGGCCGTGGATAGCGGCGGAGGTGTTTATGTGGTCGGGGAAACGCAGGGCGCTCTGGACGGACCGGCGCCAATAGGGGCTGGCGACGCCTTTATCCGGAAATACGAAGCGTCAGGCGCCCTGGCATGGACCAGGCAGTTCGGCACAACCTTCAAGGACAATGCGAGGAGCGTGGCCACCGGCCCTGCAGGCACTGTACTGGTAACAGGATTCACCAACGGGACTTTCGCCGGGGAGACGTCCCAGGGCGAGGCGGACATCTACATCCGGAAGTACGATGGCACGACCGGCGCGGACCTGTGGACCAGGCAGTCCGGCGCCGCCCTGGGTGACTATCCCCTGGGCATAGCCGTGGATAGCTACGGCGGGATCTACGTGGCCGGCTCCCGGTGGGGTAGTGGTGTACCGATGATCCCCGTGGATGCCTTTGTCCGGGCGTACGACAACGGGGCGAGTTTCTTGTGGGAGCACCTGATGACCACCCCTTATATCGAGCAGGCCTATGGGGTGGCGGTTGGGGGTGGGATATACGTAGCCGGCTACACGGCGGGGATACTGGGACAAAGCTCCTCCGGCGGGGAGGACGCCTTTCTGGTCAAGCTCAGCGAAATCCCGGTGACTCCTATTCCGGGTGCTACGCCATCTCCTGCCCCAACGCCCACGCCGGTTCCGACGCCGACGCCCGGTCCGACGTTAACCCCGACGCCATCGGCGCTGCTCGGGGATATCAATCTGGACGGCATAGTGAATATCCTGGACCTGACTGTGGTGGCGGGTTCGTTCAACAAAAAAAGCGGCCAGCCCGGTTTTCTTACCGGGGCGGACATAAACGGCGACGGCATTGTGGATATTTTCGATCTGGTCATAGTGGGGCGCAATTTCAGTGGCGGGTAGAACTGGTACTTGGAATTGGTCGCTAGCGCTCTTGCATCTTTGGAATAGATCGTTTATAATTGTTGAATATCGCGGGATGGAGCAGTGGCAGCTCGTCGGGCTCATAACCCGAAGGTCGTTGGTTCGAATCCAACTCCCGCTACCAAAGCAATCTTCCAGGCACAGCCTCCGGGCTGTGCTTTTTTGTTTTCCCCCGCACGCCCTGACGGCGGTGGCGTTCCCCTGCCCCCCAAGGTTGCTATGGGAAACTCGGGACCCAGGTCCCGCGGCGCAATGAAATCGTGGGTGAACTGGCACAGAAGATATGCCGCGACCTGGACATTCCGTTACCCGGGTTGGGGGACACATCGGTGGAATACAGGGCGGCGATCAAGAAAACTGGGCAATGGTGGGTCGGTTGGCCGGTCGACCTTCCGGGGGTCAACGCCCAGGAGGGAAGCAAAGAGGAGCTCATCGAATCGTTGAAGATAGACGCCGAGGATATGCGCAATTCGCCGGTCGGGGTTGGAAACGAAGAGGGGCTAATAACTATTCAAGTGCGCTCAGAACGGCCTGGCCTTGCTGCAACTCAGCCACTGGCGGACGGTCTGACGCACCCGTAGCGACAGGGCTTGTCCCTGTCGTGCCGGTTTGAGCGCCAGGGATTCGACACCCACAAGGGGTGTCGCTACGGCTTTGCCAGTGGCTGAGTTGCAGCTGGCCTTGATTGACACTTGGTCCATAATGGCACTATAATGGTTTCAATAAGAAGTCATTCTGGAGTAATTCGATGCCTAGCAACGTATCGGTAAAGAACGTGCCTGATGACATGATGGAACGACTTCGCAAGAGAGCAAAGCGGCACCATCGCTCGCTTCAAGGTGAGTTGATGGCTATCCTGGAGGAAGCTACCAGCCCTACCGGACTTTCGGTAGACCAGGCCGAGGCGCGCCTCAGAGAGCTACGTTTTGAAACCGGAGATGAATCCACGTCCTGGCTCAGGGAGCTACGCAATGCCCGTTAAGGTGGTGGATGCCTCTGTATTGGCCGCCTGGTGCTTCCGGGAGCCCCGGGCTTCGGAAGCCCTGGAAATTCTTCGAGGTTCGGAGTTGCACGCACCCCTTCTGCTGGCCTATGAGTTGACCAGCATCGCCAGGCGCAAATCAATAATGCTCCCGGAAAACAGGGTAGCCTTAGAGGAGGCGATCCGCATGGCGTTTGCGGTCCCGGTCCACTGGAACGAGGTTGACCATTTGGCAGTGCTGCGTCTTGCCCTGGCCGCCAATGTTACCACTTATGATGCATGCTACCTCTACCTGGCGAAGAAACTTGGCGCTCCCCTGGCTACCTTTGATCAGCAACTTGCACGTGCCGCCCTCATGGGCTGATCACCGACGACACTGCCTGCCGCACGGCCGTGATGCTATTCAATCCTCGCCCGGAGTCAGGCAGATGGAAGAAAAACTCATCGCTCCCTGTGGCATGAACTGCGCGATATGCAGCGCCTACCTTGCTTATACCCATAAAGTGAAGGCCAGGGGAATCAGAATGGCCTATTGCGCCGGCTGCCGGCCAAGGGACAAGCAGTGCGCCTTCCTCAAGAAGAATTGCCAGCTACTCTTGGACCGGCGGATAACCTACTGTTATGAATGCCAGGATTTCCCGTGCGAAAGGCTGCGTCGTATCGATCATCGCTACCGGACGTTTTTCCGAATGAGCATGATCGAAAACCTGGAACGCATAATGGAAGATGGCATCAAAGAGTTCCTTCACTCGGAAGAGGAGAAGTGGAGATGTCCCCAATGCGGTCAGGTAATCTGTTGCCATAACGGTATTTGTTTTGGCTGCGGACTGAGCAAGCTAAGGGATAAGAAGCAGAAGTACCGGTGGGCGGATGACTGATACGAAGCGGAGGCGACATTAAAGGAATCTCCCGCTACAACGGTCCCCATTTTTGGGCCGTTCTGGTCATGGTGCTGGCGGCCATCGCCGCCGGCGTAGCGAGCTACTTGCGCGTCTATCTGCCGGGGAGCGCTCCCGGCCAACTGCCGTTTCCTCACTGGATGGGCATCGGCGGGGCGGCGCTGGCTGCCGCGGTCGTGCCGGCCTACTCGATCCTCAAGAGGCGGCGTCCCAGGGCAACCGGGGTGTGGCTCAAAATGCATGTCTTCGGCAATCTCCTGGCGTTCCAGTTGATCACCATACATTTCGGCTACCGGTCTTCGGACCGGAGTCCCGAGGTGGATGACACGGGGACGGGCTTACTCCTGTATGTCGTCGCGGCCGGATTGGTTTCGACAGGTATCATGAGAAGATTCCGGATTGCGGCCGGCCGGGCGGCGGTGTGGAATTTTCTCCACGTGAGTTTGATGGTATCGTTCTACCTCATTGTTATCCGTCACGTCTTGGCCGCCCTGAAGATACTGTGAACGGGGAACGTAGGGGCGAACCCGTGTGTTGTCCCGCCGGCGGGACAACACACGGGTTCGCCCCTACGGTAGCGGGACGATACCCAAGTTGGAATTCGCTGAAAATCCTGGCGTTTGGTCGTTCGTATTTTGGGATTCGAATTTGCTCTGAAAATGTCACCCTGAGCGCAGTCGAAGGGTCTTTCGTCCCGCGCCCCGCCCCGAAAGAACTTG
>JACQUA010000379.1 GCA_016210565.1 Chloroflexota bacterium | reverse complement strand
GCCGCGACCTCCTCGGTTTTGGCCGGGGTGGTGAGCTGCTGCAGCCTCAGCTTGCTGAGGTTGAGAGAAGATTGCGCCTGTGCGAGGCTTATCTCTAGGTCGGCGGTATCGAGACCAGCGAGCACCTGGCCCTGCTTGACGGCGTCGCCAACCTTCACGCTGAGATCTTTCAGTCGGCCACCCGTCTTGAAAGACAGCTTGGCTTGCGTCGCAGGCACGACGCTTCCCGTCGTGTTTACCGTCGCCACGAGGTTACCTCTCTGTACCTCCACCGTCTGCAGGCGGGTCGTCGCCGCATTGGCAGAAGTGGCAACCTGGCGGCCATACCCGACATAGCCGACCACGACCGACAGCAACCCAGCGACCACAAGAATCGCGACTTGAGAACGCTTCATTCTACCTCTCTCCCGACATGCTCTTCGATCACGCATTCTAGGCAGAAGCTGTGAAGAACTCGTGAAGTCTTTCTGAAAAGATCGTGACTGATGAAAGTGCCTGTGGACTAGCGACCCTCAAGGGCTGACATTCCCTGCCTAGCCATCGCCTGGCCGGAGCTAAGCGCAAGGGCTTTCTGGAATCTCTCTTTAGCCTCCGGGTAGCGCCCGAGAAAATAGTAACACCAACCTAAGCCAGCTTGACCCTCGGCGTTGCCGGGTTGAAGCTCCAATAGTTTCTCGAAGGCCAACTTCGCCTGGTTGTAGTCTTTCCCGAAGTAGTGAGACCAGGCCAGATAGCTAAGTGCCTGCGAATACGTCCCATCGACCTCTACGGCCTTGGCGAACTGCGCTGCGGCGTCCGCGTATTCCTGCTTGTCATAGTGGAGCAGGCCATAACTGTAGTAAGACCGGGGATTGGTCGGCTCCAACTCGATGGCTTTTTGAAACTGGGCCACCGCCAATTCGTCTTTCCGCTGACTTCGATACACCGCGCCGAGGTCGAGGTAGATGTAGCTGAAATTGGGACTTAGGGAAATCGCCTTTTCGTAAGCGGCGATAGCCCCCGTCTGATCGCCCGTGCCCGCCAGAACGTAGCCAAGGTTGCGCTGGGCATCAATGCTGGCAGGAGACATCGCCACGGCTTTCCTCGCCAACTCCAAGGCCTTCGGATACTGCCCGAGGTCGGCGTAAACCTCCGCGAGGAAGGCATAGGCCTCGGCGCTGTCCGGTGCGAGCTGAACCGCCTTCTGGCCGGCCTGCAAACCCTTCTCGAGCTCTCCTTTCCAATCGTAGGCCATAGCCAGGTTGGCCCACGCCTCGGTGCTGGCCGGATCAAGCTGGATCGCCTTCTCCCCAAAGGCAACGGCTTCCGAGAGGCGGTTCAACAGCGCAGCGGTCTTGCTCAGGCGAGCGTGGGCTAGGGCATCGTCTGGCTTACCCTCGGCGGCCTTCTTGTAGGCGTCGAATGCCTCGGCGAACTTCCCTCCGGCGTATAGTTGATTCGCCTGCGACATCGCATCTACGACCGGCTGCCCTGGGGTATCAGTGGTGAGCGGCAGCCCCTCGGGTTGGTAGCGGGCGAGGTTAACGGCAGTTATGACGGCAGTCGCACACGCGGTCAGGAGAGCGACGATCAGACGGTTCGGCTTTCTCTTGCGCCTCAGGTCCATGACAGCCTCCGGTGCCGGTTTGCGCCCAATTATAGCACTACCGGTCAATGCACGGCGGGTAAGAGTCCAGATTACACAAGACAATTACTGGCGCCTACTCCATCATGCCTGCGAAAGCGGGCATCCACGTACCCCTTCGGCCGGATGGATTCCCGCTTGCGCGGGAATGACGACCCTAAGCCCTACGATGTCCTCGATTCTGACTGTTGGGCGGCATTGCCGTAGTTGCGAAAATCCAGGCGAGCGTGGTAGAATAAGAACCACCGGCAGAATGAAATACTTGCGTCGAGGAGGTTCCGCTAATGGACATTGGCAAAGCTTTCGGCTACGTCTTCGAGGACGAGAACTGGGTAGTCAAGGTGCTCATAGGCGCGTTATCCGTCCTGCTTGGGGTTGTCGTTTACACTGCGTCTTGGGTTTCAGGAACGCTGTTGACCATGGTCATAAGGGTGCCCATCGGGGTCATCTTCTCTGTCGTGGGCTTCATGGGTCTGCTGTTCACCGTTGGCTACGTGGTCGAGGTCGTGAGGAACGTTGCTGACGGGCATACCCGACCGCTCCCGGACTGGACGAAGTTTTTCGAAGGGAAGGTCCGCAAGGGCTTCACGCTGCTGCTGGCTGGACTGGTGTACAATATTCCGTTCATACTGATAACCCTTTGCGCTGGCATCACATCCCTGGCTCTTTCGGGCGGCAGATACGGCGACTCCGGCCCCGTGATTGCCATTCAAATACTTGCCGGATGTCTGAGCTTTCTGTATGGGCTATTGCTGCTCATCATCCTGCCCGCAGTGGTCGTGCAGTTCGCTATCGGCGGCACGTTTGCCTCCTGCTTCCAGTTTGCCCGGATTCTTGAATTCATCACGACTAGACTGGGCGACTACGTTATCGCCCTTTTGGTCATGATTGCCGTCTTAATTGTCGCCATAATAGTCGGGATCATCACCTGCTTCATAGGCATCCTTGTGACAGGCTTCTACACTCTGCTCGTGTTCGGGCACCTATGCGGCCAGTTGGCCCGCCTACCTGGCGCGAGCGGATTGCCACAGCCTCGCGCCGTGTAAACCCAGCTCGGCCGCTCCGGAGAGAACTGAGTTTCTTACGTGCTGCGAACGAATTCAACGGCTACACCACAGCGGAGCGCAAGCCGGTGTTCGTCACTTAGACGGTTAATTTACAGGACTCACGCGGTGCCCCCTTCGTCAAGTGAGTGGTGATGACCAAACCTGTAGGGGCGAACGGCCCAGCCTGTCTCAGTTTGTGCTTCCTGCTCGGTCGTAGCTGGAGTTTTTGGCGGCTGGTCGCCCCTATTGTGTTCGATTTTTGTCTTTGCCTGGGCACTCATGCTCTGGAGTGCCCAAGTATCCATCATCGCGTCGTAATGGAGCTAGTCTTTTCTCCTTTAGGCTCTTGTTGCCCGTCCTTCAGCAGAAGGATGTTTGTCGCTTCTCAGGTGTCCAACCCTGCCACACCTTCCACATTGTACGTAAATTGAAGGCGGTGGCTAACAACCACCACTCGCAGCGCACGTTGGCCAGGCCTCTGAGCAGAAAACGCCTTGCCCCCTGCACCTCTTTCAAGATGCCAAAGACCGGCTCAGGCAATTCCTTCCGTAGTCGATAGACGGCTTTAGATTCTTCCGTCCCCATGAGCAATCGGTGACGCCGCAGCGCTTCCTCATGCGGACCCACCTCCAGCATCCGCCCGTGCCGCTCGTCCTTGGTACACTTCCCTTTACCAAAAGCTGGACAAGCCCGGCAAATCTGGGGCGAAGTCCGATACACTCTCACCTCTTCTTCGCCAGTACGCTGCTTGACCCCAGCAAAACTGAGCTTCTCACCCTCGGGACAAGTATAGCTATCACTCTCAGGATCGTAGCGAAAGCGGTCTTTATGGTAAGGCTTCTCTAGTACCCGCCCTTGCGCCTCCGCCATCACCACCTTAAGCCCCAACTTCTCACACTGCGCTAGATTCTCCCCAGAGTGGTAACCCCCATCGGCCAAGGTTACTCCCGCCGGTCTCTCTGTCATCTCCTCCGCCGCCTGCACCATCGGCACCAATTGATTGTGGTCATGCTGGTCATTCACTACCTCAGCCGCCGTAATCAAAAGCCCCGCCTGTCCAGTTACCTCAGTATTCAGAGGTGAGACCATGGCCTGAGCATTATATCCAGGTACTATTCCTTGCCGGCTCTTCATCTGCTTTGCATCCTCGTCGGTTAAGTTGATGCGTGCTCGGCCTTTCTTCGCCTCGGTCTTCTCCTGACCCTTGGCTTGTTTGGACGTCTTCTCCGTCTTGTCTCCCTCTAGCTCTTCGGTCCCTTCCTCAGCCTTCCCTTGCCGCTCACCTTTGTTCTTCTTCCCAGCCTTGGCCTGCTTCCTAGCCTTTTTGTTACCCGCCGCTTGCTCTTGAGCTTTTGTCTCTTCCTTGGTCTTAGATTGCTCCTGAGCCTCGACCTTAGCCTCTGCCTGTTCCTGAGCTTTGACCTGTTTCAGGGCCTCCTCTACCCGTTGCCTCAGTGCCTGCGCCCGAGCTAGTTCAGCAGGTAGCCGCGGCGCTGAAGGGTGATTATCCTGACCGTTTTGAGCCTCTAGCTCTCTAATCGCCTCCTCCGTCCGCTTCAGCAGACCTTCTAGCCCAGCCTGGTCATAGGTGCGATCACGGGCCGCATTCCCTGCGACCTTCGACCCATCCACCGCCTGCACTGCCAGGTCCACCAACCCCACGCGTACCGCTGTCCGAACCGTTCGCTTCAGCAGGTTCCGCATGCTCTTCCGATTAGCCTTATAAAACCGCCACAAGGTGTTGTGATCCGGCTGCTGCCATCCCGTTAGCCACAGAAAAGGCAACTGCTCACAGCAAGCTCTCTCAAGTTTCCTGGCTGACCGGATTCCGACAAGAAATCCATAAAGCCACACACAAAGCGAAGCGCGAGGACTGTAAGATGGAGCACCCAGTGCCTCACCGTCTACGTTGACCTGCATCTTCTGCCATTCCGACCGACCCAAGCCATCAACAAATGCACCTACAAACCGGGCCGGATGATTCGGGGCCACCAGTTCGTCTATACTGGGCGGCAGAAGCCAAACTGCTGCACGGGAAAAAAGGCGAACAGGCACGAATGCACCTCCTCGATAGCATGTTCACCCCATTATATACAACCAGGCGATTATTTGCAAGACTGGTATTTATGAGACAGGCTGGGCCG
>JACQUA010000378.1 GCA_016210565.1 Chloroflexota bacterium | reverse complement strand
TGCGACGAACGACATGGCTGCCTACCCGGATACAACGTCGGAGTGGACAGGGACGCCTGGTGGTAAGCTCAAGGATACCGCCGGCGTCGCCTACGCCGTCGGAGACAAAGCGGGGTATTTGATGTACACGCACGACCGGACCGGCGGCGGCAACCAGACCTCGCTGCTCAACTATGTGAGCCTGAAAACGACCAAATACTACTACACGGCCGATTCGGACGGAACGATACACCAGTATGATAAGGCTGGCGGCACCGAGTTCACCGACTAATACGAACGCACGAAGAAATGCTGCAGTAGAACAAGCTTTCCAGCCTGTTCCCCAACAGGACGCGACAGGCTGGAAAGCCTATCGTACTCTTGGGGACGACGAAGCAATCCCCTGGCCGGAGTGGAGATTGCTTCGCTGCGCTCGCAATGACAACGTAGTCCAAAGGTGTGTTGTTGCACCCCGGCGGGGCTGAAGCGGTGTGCCATGCCCTGCCGCGGCGCTGCATAAAAGGGACCATTTGCACAGCAAGGGGGTGGATGGCGGAAGCCATCCACCCCCTTCCGCGTCTTCCTCCCCCTTTCGCAAGATGGGGACTGAGGGGAAATCCCCTAACCCGGACAAGCCGGAGCCAAAATGAAATATCAAAAACCAAAATGAAAAATGACACATCAAAAAAGCCGTCAGCATTCAGCGATCAGCTTTCAGCCCCCGAATCCGCGCCGCGCCGGAGCGGTCTGTCGGCTGATAGCTGATGGCTGATGGCCTCTTTGCACTTTGTGTTTTGATTTTTCCAATTTGCGCAAGACTTCATTCTTAACGGATTAATCCCCCTTTTTGAAAGGGGGAGAGGGATTGGTGAGTTGACCTGGGGCGGTTGAAAATGGGAGTGTGTTGGCAGTATACTATGCGGCAGCCAGGGAGACCAAATCATTGTGTCCGGCGCTTCCTCCGACGATAAGCTCTTCGGAGGAAGTTACTATCGTTGGAGCAATCACCCATCCCGACGGGTCGGGACCATGAAGGATGAAAATAGGTTTCCTCTCCCGTTTGTGGGCTGGTCTTTACCCACACTTGACACAGTGGTAGCCAGAAGGGGCCAATAAATGGAGCCACGAATGAACACAATATAGCCTATATCGTCTATGGATAACTCTCAGTTGGAATGACAAACATTGAAGTATGAAAGGAAAGTATTTTGGCGTCTATTCGTGTCAATTCGTGTTTATTCGTGGTTTCAATCACAGGCCCTTGATGCCCACCCGCTGTGTCAAGTGTGTGCCAAGATCATCCTTTGTGGGAGAGGACCAAGGTGAGGGGGCGAGTTTGCGCCGATCATCACCCTCACCTGACCTCTCCCATCGAGGGAGAGGGATTTTCGGAAGCTTATTGATACCCATTCGTTAGCGGCCATGAAGCGGGTTCTCCTATTCCTTCTAGGCATAACCTTGCTGGCGGGCTGCGCCAGCCCGGAGGAAGGACTCGTTGTATCGATTCCAAGTCGGGAAGCAGTTGCACCGCTGGCCCTCAGCGGTACTAAGGATGTGATACTGGACATATTTGAGGAGAGTCTCCTGGCCAGGACAACCGCGCCCGAGGCCAGGGACTTTGTCCATTCCCTTCGCCCTTCTCTGGTCGTTTCGCCTTTCGGCGCCGGCATCTGGGAAGTTAGTGGAAAAGGCCGGTTTATGGTGAGAGAGTTGGGGAGAAGCGTCAGTCCAATGGATGCCGAGGCGCGGCAACTCTTGGCTACAGTGCAATCGATGGGAAAAACGGAGACGCCCAAGCCTGTCCCATCGGTGCCAAAAACCTTAGTCCCCACGCCCACTCCCCGACCGACGCCCACGCCCACTCCCCGACCGACGCCCACGCCCACTCCCCGACCGACGCCCACGCCCACTTCAACTCCCCAACCCATGCCCACTTCCACTCCGCTAGCGGCGCCTCCCGGATGGTCCCTTTACCGGAATCAGTTCTGGAAATACTCTATCTACGTTCCATCTGGCTGGAATGCAGAGGAGTCCGATCCCGGGCGGGTGACGATGACCAGCCCCCAAGGCGATACCACGATAAGGATTACTGCGGGCCTCATGGGAAAATCTCTGGACGAATGGTTCCAGGAGACGCTTCGGACCATCGAGGTCCGCAACTGGGAATTCGAACTGAAGTCCAAAGAGCGATTCAAGGGCGCAGGTTTTGAAGCCTGGAAGATAGCCTACAGGGGGAGACCATCGTTCACAAACACTATGAACGATTACAGAGACCTTTTTGCGTCCGACGGGGAAACGCGGTTCTGGGTTTCATCTTACACCAGGGATGGGTATACCTGGATCACGCCCGCCCTGGAACTGGTCATCCAGAGCTTTCGACCCGAGATCCTGCCGGCAACGCCGCCCTGGTGGCAAATAGGCAACTGAGGCTTTTCGCCACTACTGCTTCGTTGCCGAAAAAAGCGTCATGACCGACCGCACGTAGCCGCAAGCTTTGGCCCGCGTAAGTGCGCACCCGTAAAGGGTGCGGCTACGGGCCCTTTTCCTCCATCAGTTCCGTGGCTGGGCCACGACATCAACCTTGCCGCCCGGCGGGAAGCTCAACGGGCTGTGTTCCACAGAAACATAATTCCCTTTCTTCATCAGGGCCTGGACGTACGCCTCATATATCTTGCGATATTCGTCGAAAGGCGGGTAGCCTATGGTCTCGGTAGAAATAGTGATCTTCTTCCCCAGATGGGTAACGGCGGTGACCTGCAATCCCAGCCGTTCCGCCTCATCGTAAACAATGTTCAGGTCCAGGATATAGGTCCCCAGTTTTCTGGATATTGCTTCGTATTCTTGCAAGAGTCCTGCCATTTTGTCGCGCCTGTTTATCTCTATCTGTCTTAGTGTCAATCTCTGGTCCAGGATTTCGGCTTGTGCTCTCAGCTTCGATGTCTCGTCGATCGCCGTGGTGGTCTTTTGATAGAAAGGGACCAGAAACAGGAAGAGACCCAGCAGCAGTAACGGATAACCTATCTGTTTAGCCATTTGTGACCGTGTTCGGCGGACGCTTGGCAGCACGTTTGCTTCGCGCGATGAGATGGGTTTCCCCTTGCCGCCTCGAGGGGCCATCCTCGAGGCAAGTCCCAGATTGGCGCTGTATCCATTTACCGGCAACCCTTCAGGATATTCGGAATTCGTTGCCACCTGCCTCAGCGAATAGCCTGTCAGCTCTGCCACCGCGGCAGCCAGACCCGGCTCCGAATCGGCTTGTCCGCTAAGGACCAGGTCTGCCTTTGGGTCAATCGGACTTTCCGGACGGAGCGAGTCATTGTACGCACTGAGCGTATCGATAGCCCTGGCTACCTTGTCGGCCAATTTGGAGCCACTGAGGCCGCTTTCGTAGTCAGTAGAGTAGGCAATGGTCGGGACTGCGCCTGATACGTAGGCCACGTCGATATTGTGGGGTTCCACGTTGGCGACGAGGGCCTGGCCGTCGTTCACCAGCCTAGCCAGCGCGACCGTCTTCATGTCTAAGGCGCTCGGAACCAGCCCGGCGGTCTTGAGGGTTTCGAAATACTTACCCACCAGGTCTCTCGGGGTACCCGTGACCAGCACTTGCCGCTGATCACCGGCTACACTGACGGTGTGCCACGAAATGTACAACTCCTCCAACGGCACGGGCATTTCCTGCCTTGCCTTTTCCCTTATAGCCGTCTCTATTTGCATTTCGGACCGTCCGGTTACGAGCACATACCGGTTCACTGAACGGATTCCACTGATGCTTCCTATGACCATTTTTGTTCGGATATCTTGCGAGGCCAGCAGCATCCGGATGGCCCCTCCGAGGGCGACGGCGTTCACTATCACGCCGTTCTGGACCCACCCCCGGCTAATCGGCGCCTCCGCCCACTTTTGTATCCGGCCCCCTTTTATTTCCAGGACCCTGATATGTTCGTCGTCAAAATCAAGGGTGAGAAACTGGCCTTTCAATGTTATCCTTAACCTTTTACCAGACGCCGGTATACAATAAAATCGATGGTCACTTTAACCAGGGATTCTTTGGCCCAGGCAAGATTCACCTTTTCGAGCACCAGGGTTTCCAGCCCCGGCTCGGAATACAGGTTGGTTATGAAGGACATCACCTTCCGGTATTCCCCCTCGATTCCAGCAATGGAAAAGGAAAGAATCTCATAGTCAGTCTTTCCAACCTTGTCCTTCTTGACGCCGGGTTTTGCGGTCACTGAGATGATGGTGTCCTCCTGCTCCACACTGAAGCCGCTCTTGCTTGCGGTGTTCAGGACCGCCGAGATTATGTCTTCCGCTTTTATCGCTACGGGAATGGACTTCTCCACGACCTGATAGTACTCCTGCATCCTGGGATCCGGGGCGGCCGGTACCGCTACTTGCTGTGTCTTCAAGGCGATGTCAGTCTTCAGACGGTCCTGGACGGCTTGCTGCTGGAAGTATACGGTGGCAAATCCAACACATATGCTGAGAAGAAAACCAACGGCAATGGGCCACAGGAGATGACGGAATCTCACCAGAAGCTGGCCGAGCGATGACAGGGCTAGTTGTTCACTTACTTTGTATGCCAAGTTATGACCTTTGCTCCATCTACTACGCTGGTCGTCCGGGTGAGGGCCACGCTGGAATCCACGGCCACACCCCCGGTGCTTGCATTTGCAGAATAGATGTTGGCCCAGACCGGCGCCGCCTGCCCGGTATTGTAGCTTTCCGGGAGGCCTGGTTTTCCCACGGCCTTAAACGTTACCCACGCATTGGTATAGTAAATGCCGCCGTCGGCGCTGGTATCCGTCAGCGTTGCCTGGAAGTTCTGCGATGCCCATTCGCCCCTGCCGACGCTGGGATACGGGGCCGAATAGGCCCACGCTAAATACGTTCTGCCGGTGCCCCCATAGTTGGGCGTCTGGGTCGGGTTCGATGTCGTGAAACCCGAACTGGAACCCGCAACATAGGCGAACCCGGGCGGCAGCAGCACGTTGACTTCGTAGACGCGGCAGGTAGCGGTACCGGTGGGGGTAGCCCATACCGAATACGAGACCGTACCGCCGGAGGCTATCCACCCGGGGCTTCTTTCGGTGGTGGCAAACATATCTTTTCCGGTGCTGCCTTCCGGCCTGGGCTCTTTCGAGTTGGGTGGGGCCGGCTTCTGCACCTTTACGGTTATGGTCCTATCGTTAAGGTTGACCGTGTAGGTTTGCGCCGAGCTCTCTACAGAGCTCCTGAAACTGCTGTCGTTTTTCAGTCGCCAGGAGGCGTGCTCGATTCCGGCGTCGGCTGAATAGCGCTCCGCGGCCTCGCCCACGTAGGTCCTGCTGGACATGAGCGCCGTCCTGGTGTTAAGCAGGGCGGGAACGGTGACCATGGCGCCCACGGCCAGGACCAGCAGGGCGAGGACTGTTATCTGTCCGCTTTCCTTCTTCATTTCCGGGCCTCCTCATTTACCGGCCGCAAGTAGAATTTGTAGTCGCGGCGCATGGCCGGCCAGTTGGTCCCCTCCGGGGACACGGTCATGCTGACGGTAACGACTCTTCCGCTCACCGAAAAAGTGACGGCAGAAAGATATCTGGCCACGGTGCTCGCATTTCCATCATAAGTACGTCTCAGGTTGGTGTCTACCAGGGCGTATGAGACGGTGTGGGATCGAAAGTCGTCCCATCTGGCGTAACCTGTCCCGGCGCTCCAATCGTCCCAGTCGGTCCAGGTCATGGTCAGCGTCCCGGCATTGACGGCGGCAGTGGCCGCCATCTCGGTATCCAGGGATAGCTTCGCCACGGACTTTTCGATTTCACCGGCAGCGTCTACCCTGATGTTGGTCAGTTTGGTGAGCCGGAAATACTGGAAAACGGAGGGCACGAAGGCGCCCGCCAGGGTCCCGCTGATCGCCAGGACGAGAAGCAGTTCAATCAGTGTGAACCCCCTTTGCTTCCGGAGCATCTCAGTATAACCTGAACCACGAATAAACACGAATAGACACTATATGTAACGTCTTAAATCTTTGCGCATGTCCGATGTCAAATCCTAAGCACGAAATCCTAACCCGGACAAGCCGGAACCAAAATGACGAATGACGACCCCCGACTTGATCGGGTGCGAATGACGAATTAATCACCCATGCGCCGGTGGGGCACCATGAAGGATGAAAATGTCATTCTGAGCGAAGACGAGCGCAAGCGAGTCGCAGTCGAAGAATCCTTCGGAGGGGTGGGGACGAAAGACCCTTCGCCTGCGCCTTCGCTTCGCTCAGGGCT
>JACQUA010000033.1 GCA_016210565.1 Chloroflexota bacterium | reverse complement strand
CGATCCAGTACCGGCCGCGGAGTTTGGTGTGATTCAGCCGGTCGCCCGTGCAAACAAGGTCTTGTGGGATGCTTCGGTAATTGATATTATTCTTCATGAAGTGACTCGGGACTCACGACAGTGGGGAAAAAGGAAGGAATACCGATGGTCAGGGATACAAAGGGCAAACAGCTCATCCTGCAAATTGTTGACCGCATAAGGCGTGGATATCAGCCGGAAAAGATCATCCTCTACGGCTCATATGCCTATGGCAAGCCCACCCCTGACAGCGACATAGACCTGTTTATCGTCAAGGACACTGACAAGCGGTGGGTTGACCGCTTCGTGGAGGTCAAGAGGTTGATATACGAGCCCGGAACCCGCGTCCCCGTCTCGCCCATCGTGTATACCCCGGGGGAGGTGGAGGAGCGAGTGGCGCTCGGGGACGATTTCGTCGAGGAAGTCTTGACGAAGGGGGAGGTGCTCTACGCCAGATAAGCCAACGGAGCGACGAACCGGCCTTGAGTGGTTTGAGCGAGGAGAGCATGACTTGCAGAGCGCGCGGCTTCTGCTTGCGCAGGGAGGTTACCTGGACACAATTGCTGTCCTCCTCCAGCAAGCAGCGGAGAAGTACTTGAAGGGTTACCTGTTGGCACAGGGCTGGAAGCTGCGAAGGATCCACGATTTGGAGGCTCTGGTCAACGACGCTATCGACTACGATAAGGAATTTGAACGCTTCCTGGATCTTGCCAGAGTCCTCTCCGGTTTCTACTTGAAGGACCGGTACCCTCCGGCCCCTTCGTCAATGTATAACAGGGATGAAATCGCAGGGATAGGAACACTTTTTCAATGGCGGACAGCTTTCTTTCCAACTCAGCACGGTTCAGCAGCGACTCTCGCATCTTTATGAACGCACCTACCCCAAAGATGCTCATTTCGATTGCCTGCTTGCTCTGCAGCACGTTTGCCGCCATGATCGCCCCATGTTCGGTGAAGACGTGCAGCAGATAGCGGCAGCCACCTCTGCCTTTTGAGGTGCCAAATGGCACCTCGAAGCGCTGGGCTGTCGCCGCGCTGACCGCCGTCACTTGATAAAGTCACACGTTGGTTGTACTATTGATGGTATCATAGGAGGTTGCACCAATGGCGAAGACTCCCAAAATCATACCCATATCTGATCTCAGGCAAAAAATCGGCGATGTTCTCAAAGATGTATCATCCGGTGATCCCGTTTTTATCACCCAGCGCGGACGGGCAGCCGCCGTCATGGTCAGCATGAAAGCTTATGAACGCTCGCAGCATGAGCTGGATGTCTTACGTTTGCTGGCTCTCGGCGAAAAAGAAATCGAAGCCGGCGCTGGCTACGAGCTTGACGACATACTCCAGGAAGCCGACCACTTTCTGGGGGCAGCTAAGTCTTGACAATTCTCTTTACCCCCACCGCTCGTCGTCAGTTCCTGGAAGCGATCGCCTATATCCACCGTGATAACCATTCAGCCGCCATTGACTTCCGGCAAAAGGCCGAGAAGGCGATCTCCCGTCTGAAAGATTTCCCGGAATCCGGGAGACGTCTTCCCGAGTTTCCGGACATTCCCTATCGTGAAGTGATTGTGAATCCGTATCGTTTCTTCTATCGAGTGAAGGACAAAACGGTGTGGATTGTGGCGGTATGGCACGGCGCTCAACTGCCTGTTGAACCCGTTGAGGAGGCACGGTTGTAACCGCTTGGGCCACGCTATTTATCGCCAGTTCTTCGTTCCGGCGGGTCCGTAGCACCGGCATCTTGGCCGTGTGCTGGTTCGCAGGGCACCGGCGAGACGCCCGTGCCGCGGTTCCCTGTTCGTAAACCAGCCGTGAGATTCCCTTACCAGGGCCAAAATGGTATCATACTCGCTGAGCTACGCCGGTAGGCGGGATGGCAGTTTCAATGACCCGACCGAAGCCATTCCGTAAATGCGGAGGTCCCCGATGACCAAAGCGGTTGCGAACGTGCAAACCCTACCGGACAAGGTTGACTGCTGAATGCCCACCAAAAACGAAGACTGGATGGCCCAGGCCGAACGGGACCTGGCCCAGGCGAAGGCAAGCTTTCGAGACGGCTTCAACGAGTGGGCCTGCTTCGCCTCCCACCAGGCTGCAGAAAAAGCCATCAAGTCCGTTTACCAGAAACTCGGCGCCGAAGCGAGAGGACACTCCATTTTGGGCCTTTTGCACGGGCTTTCTGCCAAATTGAAAATACCCTGGGAACTGGAAGACATGGCCAGGGAGCTGGACAAGCACTACATCCCCACGCGGTACCCGGACGCCACCAGGAGGGCGCTCCGTTCGAGATGTACACGAAGGACGAGGCCCAAAGGGCGATGGACCATGCTGAAGCAATACTACGGTTCTGTCAAAGTCACCTGGCTTGACCGGGCGCAGGTCATCAAGTCGGTCAAGGATGCAGTGCATGGGCTGGTCAGGAGACACCCTGAAATCGTGAAGGTAGTGCTGTTTGGCTCACTGGCACGGGGAGAAGCCGTGCCGGGCAGCGACGCCGACCTCCTGGTAATCCTGTCTGAGGATGGGCGAACCTTCCGGGAACGAATGCCCGACTACATGATCGCCACGAAAGAGGTGGGGGTGGATGTCTTCCCTTACACGGTTGCAGAGCTGACAAAGATGGAGGCGGACGGTAACCGGTTCATAAAATCGGCGCTGGCTGAGGGCGTCATCATCTATTCGAAAAGGAAAGCACCAGGCCCGTGAAATTGGGAGGGGCAGGCGTGGAGCGAACAGGTTAGCAACGGTGAAGATGCCGATCTAGCAGGCAGGGACGCCGCATTTATTCGTGCGCCGGCAGTCGCGCGGGGACTCACAGGCGGGGACGCCTGTGGCACTCTTAAACCAAACAAGGCAGGAGATACCATGATCGTTGATATCCACACCCACATGATAAACGGGAAGGACCTGGACGCGCTGGGGGCGATCGGCGGGGAGCCGGTGAAAAAGCACGTCCAGTCGTCGCGGGCCATGACCGGCAAGAAGCCACAGGCGACGGATGTTTCCGCCCGCCTGGCCCAGATGGACCGGTTCGGCATCGACTACCAACTGGCCACTCCCATTCCCACCCTCGACCCCAACCACCTGTCCCTCGATCCCGCCACCGAGCTCAAACTGGCCCGGGCCGTCAACGACAGCATGGCCGGGATCACGGAGCGAACGAAGGGAAGGGTGCTCTGCGTGGGCAGCCCTCCCCTCGCCAGCATGGCTGGCGAAGGTCCGAAGGAGATGGAGCGCGCCGTCAAGGGCCTCGGTCTGAAGGGATTCATGGTCCTGACCAACATCAAGGGCAAGCCCCTCGACGCGCCGGAGTTCCGGCCTTTCTGGACCCAGGCAGCCAGGCTCGACGCCTCAGTATTTCTGCATCCGTGCGACGCCGGCGCCAGAGACCGCAGCTACGAGGCCGACTACGACCTGATGCACGTCTTCGGCTGGCCCTTCGAGACCACGCTTACCCTTTGCCGCCTGGTCTTCTCCGGCATCATGGAGGAGTTGCCCAACCTTAAGATCGTCTGTCACCACCTGGGCGGGATGATCCCGTTCTACTGGGGGCGGATCGAGGAGTCCTACGTGCCGGAGTACGTCGGGAAGACCAGCGTCAACCTGAAAAGGCCCCTGAAGGAGTATTTCTCGAAGTTCTACTATGATACCGCTGTCGGGAACAACCCCAGCGCCCTCAGGTGCTCTTATGAGATCTTCGGAGCGGACCAGATGGTCTTCGCCACCGACGCTCCCTTCGGGCCGGGGACGGGGGACGAACGCCTGGAGCTCTATCCGAAGATAATCCGGGGGCTGGGACTGCCGGAAAAAGATACGGAGAAGATCATGTCCGGGAATGCCCGGAGAATCTTGAGAATCAAATGATGAAGTCCGAATGACGAATGACCAAACCAATGACGAATGACGAAATCATAATGACGAATCAATTACCCATCCCGACGAGTCGGGATCATCAAGAATGAAAACGGTGTGCGCTGTCATTCTGAGCCAAGACGAGCGTAAGCGAGTCGGAGTCGAAGAATCTTTCCCGGGCGGGCAGAGCAAAGACCCTTCGACTGCCCCTTCGCTTCGCTCACGGCTCCGGCTCAGGGTGACATTTTCTGGGCAATTACTCATGACTGACAGGCCAGGCGTCATGAAAGGTGAAAATACCGGCCCACACAGGCGGGGACGCACTGTGCCACCGTATTTTCTGAGCAATGACGAAGGCCGAATGAAGAATAGCTGAGAAATCCGGGCAGGCCCAATAAAAATTAGATAAAAATTGTATGCCGCAGATTGGAAACGTAGTAGAAATGTAACGCGTCCAATGCTACAATAGCCACACAAGGCCCGGGTGGAACGGACGGAACCACGAAACACACGAAGAGACACGAAAAGGTGCTGATAGTTGTTAGCCGATAGCCGGCAGCCGACACCCGACACCCGACAGCAGGCAGCGGACAGCCCTTAAATGAGAGGAGGTCCCAATGAAAACCAGAACTATTTTCAAAATGGCCCCTGTGGTGATGCTGATGGCGGCGGTCTTGCTGGCCGCCTGCCAGCCTTCGGCGACGCCTTCCCCGGCGCCGAGCCCGACCACGGTGGTCACGGTGCCGCCGGCCCAGGCCCCGAAGCCCACCCCTTCACCGGCGCCGCCCACGGCGACGCCAAAGCCGCCCACTCCTGCGCCCACCCCGCAACCCACAACCCCACCTCCACCGCCACCAGCGACGCCAGAGCCCACGACCCCGGCGGCAGTCACCTCGCCCCCGCCACCGGCCACTTCACCCCCTGCCAAGCCACCCACACCGCCTGTCGCCAAGGCCCCCCCACCCGGGGCCGTGACCCAGGCCAACTTCACCGCCGCCAATGTCAACTTCACCGGAAAAGCCGGCGACGTCAAGGCCTACGAGGTCAGGCCCAACGGAAGCGGCCCATTTCCCGCCATGATCGTGATTCATGAAAACCGCGGGATCGTCGAGCACACCCGGGACGTGGCCCGGCGTTTCGCCAACCAGGGCTATGTGGCGGTGGCCATCGACCTGCTGTCCCGGGTCGGCGGCCGGGAGAAGTTCACCACCGACACCGAAGCCACCGCCGCCTTAAACACCCTGACGCCGGACGGGGTGGCGGAAGACCTCCAATCGGCGGTTGACTATTTGAAAACCCGGAACTACGTGAAGGCGGACCGTATCGGCGTCATCGGCTATTGCTGGGGCGGGGGCAGTACCCTGGTGGCAGCGACCAGGATCAAAGAGATCAGGGCCTCCGTGCCCTACTACGGACCTAATCCGCGCAACATCGATGACGTGGCGAACATCACCGGCCCCGTGCTGGGCATTTATGGGGAAGCCGACCAGCGGATCAACGCCGGCATCCCGGCGCTGGAGGGGGCGATGAAGAAGTACAACAAGAGCTTCGAATACAAGATCTACCCCGCCGCCCTCCACGCCTTCTTCAACGACACTGGCGGCAACTACAACCCCCAGGCGGCGGCCGAGGCCTGGACCCTGACCCTGGCCTTCCTGGAGAAACACCTCAAGTCCTGAGACGGAAAAGCCGGGGACGTTTCACCGCAGAGGACCCAGAGGGCGGTACCACAGTCCACCGTGCCTGTGCTACTACTGGTAGCGCCTGCCCTGCGGTGAAACTTCCCGCCACTGCCGCAATGAAAGGAAAAGGATATGATCAAAGTAAAGAGTTTTCAGACACCCATCCAGATACTCAAGACCACCAGGCAACTGGCCAAACTCGATGATGACGTGAACAAGTTCATAGCCGAAAACAAGGTGACCAGTGTGATCTCGGTGTCCGATGCGGCCACCACCGATGATACCGGCGCCACCATAGGACTGGTGCGGGTGGTCACGTACGAGGAGAAGTAGGGGAGGAAGTAGGAGGAAGTAGGAGGAAGTAGGAAGGGTAGGAAGAGTAGTGAGTAATGAGTAGCGAGCAGACAGCAGGCTGCGGACCGGAGTGGCCGGAAGTACAGGCGTCCCCGACTGTGGCCCATGATTCTCATGCTTCATGGTTCTTGGCCGACCAAGCATGACAGATCGATTCATCATTCGTCATTCGTTTGGTCATTCGTCATTCGGACTTCGTCATTCCGTCCGCATTAGCTCCGGCACGGTGGCAAAGCCGTAGCCCCTCTGTCTCAGCCCCTCAATTATGTCAACCAACGCCTGAGCGGTAGCGCCCACCCGGCAGGGCTTCCCCGGGGGCGCGCCATCGTGCAGCAGCACGATGGCGCCAGGACGGGTGCGCTTTATGACCCTCTTGCTGATCTCCCCCGGACTATCGAGCCGCCAGTCCTGCGAAGACACGCTCCACCCCACCCTCAGCAACCCGTTCCGCGCCAGAAAACCCCCAATCCCGAACGCCATTCCGTGGGGCGGACGGAACAGCACCGGAGTCATCCCCGTTATCCGGCGGACCGTCTCCTGGCAACGTAGGATATCGTCAGCCATTTGGCGGGGGAAAAAAGCGCGCCGGCGGCGGTGGTCCTGGGTATGGTTCCCCATGGCGTGGCCCTCCCCAACAAGCCTCTGCAGCGTCTGCGGGTGCCGTTCCGCGTTCCTCCCGATGACGAAGAAGGTCGCCTTCACCCCGTGCGTTGAAAGAACGTCCAGTACCTCGCCGGTGCATGGTTCGACCGGACCGTCATCAAAGGTCAGGGCTATGGTGGGAAAAACCCTCATGCCTCCAGCGAAGCTGCCGCTTCAAGTGCAGACCAAATTCCAATTACCAAGTTCCAAATTCCAAACAATCCCCCATGCGCCGATGGCGCAACATGAAGGATGAAAATGTCATTCTGAGCGAAGCGAGCGCAGCGAGCGTAGTCGAAGAATCTTTCGGGGCGGGGCGCGGGACGAAAGACCCTTCGACTTCGCTCAGGGTGACATTTTCAGAGCAACAATCGGCCATCCCGACGAGTCGGGGCAATGAAGGATGAAAATGTCATTCTGAGCGAAGCGAGCGCAGCGAGCGTAGTCGAAGAATCTTTCGGGGCGGGGCGCGGGACGAAAGACCCTTCGACTTCGCTCAGGGTGACAGCCTATTTTCTGAGCAAATCCAAAATCCCAGACGGTCAAATTCCAAAACGGATTCCGTCGGTCTTTCGGTTTGGAATTTTGTAATTGGAATTTGTTTGGAACTTGGTTTTTGTAATTTGGAATTTCCCCTGGGACTACTTCGGTTTGGCAGCGAGGCCGAGGGTTTCCCTCACTTCATCGATCACCTTCATGATCGCCAGGTTGGCCGGCTGTCTGCGGGCGTGGGCCTGGGCGGGCCACGGGGGGCGCACCAGCACCAGCCCGGCGGAGATCAGGACCAGCGCCGCCAGGCCTGTAAGCGCCGTCCGCCGGAAATGCCGGCTCCGCCAGATGTCTTTCTTCTTGTGCAGATGCGAGAGGCTGTAGAGAACATAAGGCAAAAGCCCATGGAGGATGCCCTTGTTGTACCGTCTCCCGGACGTGTAGACGAAGGACTTCCGGTCGATCTCCACCTTCCCGTATTTCTGCAATCGGCGCGAGATTTCCCCATCTTCGTTCCATTTCAGCTCCAGGTTGAACCCCTTGCTCGCCAGGAACGCCGACCGGCGGATAGCCATATTGCAACCCAGCAACCCCCCACCGATCAGTACGTTGTCCAGAACACAGAAGAAGGGCAGCCACAACCTGGTCCCGATACGATGGAAGAGAGGGCCATCGCTCAGACGGTAAAGCCCGCCGAAAGCTGACAGGCGGGGACAGCTCCTGAACCCCTCGTAGAGCCAGCTCAACCAGTCAGGAGGCACAATCGTGTCGGCGTCGGTGGTGGCGATTATGCTCCCCTTCGCCTCCAGAAAGCCGGACTGGCGGGCATAGACCACGCCCTTCTTCGGCTCGTGCACGACCTTGACCCCCTTGTCCCGACATATTTGCGCGGTGCGGTCGGTGCTGGCATTGTCCACCACGATGATCTCATAGCTCCCCTTGAAGTCCTGCTTGAGCAAAGCGTCAAGGGCCGGCCCTATGAATTTCTCCTCGTTGAACGCCGGGACAACAACCGAAATGTCCATTGACCTTATCCCCCCTGAGTCTTGATTGGTTTATGGCCGTAATGCAAGCTCAAGTAGCTCAGAAATCCCAAAGGAATCGGCAGCCAGAAAGACAGAAACCGGTAGATCAAAACAGCCATCAGCGTCTCGCTCCGCGGGAACTGGTACAGCAAATATATGGCGCTCATGAGTCCTTCAAACAGGCCCAATCCCCCCGGCGTAACCATCACCGAGAACATGGGCAGGAAATAGCCCAGCAGCAGAGCGCCCCACGGCGGCGAATAGCCCAGGCTCAAAAAAACAAAGTATAGGCAACCAACTCCTGCGAGATGATACATGATTGCCGCCAGGAAAGCAATAGGCAAAAACATCTTTCTTTTCTTAGTTTGCTCCAGGCTGGCGTAGATATCTTCCACTCCCAGTCGTACCTTGTTCATATCGCAAAACTGGCGGTGAATGACGGCGGCGCACAGCCGGTTCATCAGGTTAGCTCCCCAGGCCACCGCTCTGAACAGGACGGCCTTGTTGAAGTAGAAGTACAGGCTGGCCGATAAGGACAGCAGTCCCACCAGGGTCACCACCACCGCCGAGATGACCCCGGTCAGGGCCAGGCTCGGATGGGTGGGCACCGCCGCCAGGCTCAGCAGGAAGAGCACAGCAAAACCAAGGTTGACAAACAGGTTCCGAATCACCACCAGAAGAATAGCGCTCTGGCTCGACAGTCCCTGCTTCTTGAAAAAATATATGTTGCTGACGCTGAAGCCGATGCCGGCCACGGGGAGGCAATGACTGGCAAAGACCTCCAGGGAGGAAATGCGCACCAGGTCGAAGAAGCGCAACTTCTGCGCCAGCGTGAAAAGGAGGGTCCGGTTGATCAAGGCGTCCGAAGACCAGCTCACCACCTGAAGGAAAAAGGCCAGACTCAGGTATATGACGCTGGCTGTGGAAACCACCCTGAATACCTCGTCGGCGCCCACGAGTTTCGGAATGATCAGCCACACGGCCAGGCCGAGGATGATGATGGTCAGGATATGCCGGTTAAGTTTCATGACCCGCTTTGGCGCCCATAAGTTGTAGCTATTATAACCGATAAATCAAAAGGCGCAAGGGGCGGGGAGGCCGGGGGGGGGAGTAAAAGGGTCATTAGGTTTGTAAGGTTAAAGGATTCTAAGATTCAAGATTCCGCCGCCCGGAATGGCCCCTGCGGGGGGCCGACTGCCAAGGGGCACGCGGCAGCGTGCCGCTACCGTTTGACTATCGACTATCGACTATCGACTCTTCAACCAGCCGCCGTCCTGATTCGAATATTTCTTCCGCCCGCCGCCCGGTCGTGGCTTCAGCCGTTATCCTGATCTTCGGCTCGGTGCCCGAGGGCCTCACCAGCAGCCAGCCGTCCGCCAGTGTCAATCTCAGCCCGTCGGTCCTGTCCGTGCGCAGCGGATTCAGCCGCGCCAGTTTCTCCTCGATGGCTGGCATTCGATCCTTCGTTCCCGGCGTTGCGCCCCGCAATATGGGATATTCCGGGATTTCATCCACCCACTCCGCCAGCGGGCGTTGGGAAGCGGCCTGGACGAGCAAAGCCGCCCCGTAGATCCCGTCCGGGCAATAGGACAGGCGCGGGAACATAAAAGCGCCGGACGGCTCCCCCCCGAAATCACCACCCCTCGCCTTTAGGTCCTCCGAGATGTAGGCATCCCCGACCCGCGTCCGGGCGACATCGAAACCTTGCTCCTCCACCGCCATGGAGCTATCGATGTTGACGAACAGTTTCTTCGCTCCGGTCTGGCGGGCCAGGATGATGATGAGCTTGTCACCCGGAACAAATCTCCCTTTGTGGTCCACCGCCACCACCCGGTCGGCGTCGCCGTCGTGGGCCAGGCCCAGGTCGGCGCCGAAAGCGGTCACGCTTTTGATGAGTTCAGAGAGGTTCTCCGGCAGCGGCTCCGACGGACGGGGAAAGAAGCCGCTGGGATAAGAGTTCAGCGCCACGGGCTTGCAGCCCAGCCGGGCCAGCAGGTACGGAGTTACCAGGGAGGCCGCGCCGCATCCGCAATCGACCACCACTTTCAGTCCGGCCCTGACGTTGACTCCGGACAGGATGGCCTGCAGGTGCTTCTCCACGGCATGGGGATAAGGAGACAGAGTCCCCATCCTGTCCCAGCTTACCGACTTGCCCGATTCCTTCGATAAAACCGCCTCCAGCTTCTGCCGCTGGTCCGCGCCGAAGCCCGAGCCGTCGGGATTAAATATCTTGATGCCGTTGTATTCAGGGGGATTGTGTGAAGCTGTGACCATCGCCCCCAGGTGGAATTCCCTGGCGGCGTAGGCCAGCGCCGGCGTTGGCAGCAGGCCGGCGTCGTGGACCAGGGCGCCGGAAAAGGAAAGCCCCGCCGCCAGGGCGTTCGCCAGGGGCGCGGACGAGGTGCGGGAATCCCGGCCGATGACTACCGCCCGGTAGTCTTGGCCCAAAGCCAGCCCGACCTGCAGCGCCAGCCCGAGCAGACGCTCGTCGGCGATTTCCCTGATCCCGGAAGAACCAAAAATGGACATCTCAGTCGCTTTCGGCTATCAGCAGTCTAATCAGTCAAGCAGTCGGCAGTCAAGCAGTCGATGGTCGATAGTCTACTTGCTACTTGCTACTCGCTACTCGCTACTCGCTACTCTTCCTACTCCTCCTACTCTTCCTACTCTTCCTACTCTTCCTACTCTTCCTACTCTTACTACTTTTCCTACTTTCCTACTTTCCTACTCGCTACCCCTTCTTCGCCAGATATTTCTCCGGCGTCTTGTCGAAGGCGATCCTGCACGCTTTGGCGCAGAAATAGTACGTCTGTCCCTTGTAGTTACTGGTTGCGGCGGCCTTCTTTTCCTCGACGTCCATGCCGCAGACCGGGTCTTTCGCCATGTCAGTCTCCTTTCAAACAATCAAACAGTCGCCAGCCGGCAGTCAGCAGTTGATAGTCGAATAGTCGGCGCTCCGGGGAGGGGACTGGCTACTGGCTACTCGCTACTGGCTACTCGCTACCGGCTACTGGCTACTGGCTAATGGCTACTTCTGCTACCCTTCCTACCCTTCCTACTCTTCCTACTCTTCCTACTCTTCCTACT
>JACQUA010000032.1 GCA_016210565.1 Chloroflexota bacterium | reverse complement strand
TCCTCCACCTTGATCAGCCGGCCGAAGGCGTCGTTGTAGTAGCGCTTCTTCTTGCCGCGCTCGTTGGTCACCGTGTCCTGCCAGTCCTGGTAGAGATGGGAGACGGTGGTGGCATCGGGCCTGGCGGCGGTCAGGACGCGCTTCAGGCCGTCGTAGGTATAGGCGCTGTATTTCCAGCCGGCCTGCGGCGCCTGGTAGCCGCTGACCGCTCCCAGGTCCTGGGCCACGTACTCCCGGTCGGTCAGGCCGCGGTTGTTGAAGGTGGTGGTGGTGACGATGGTGCGGCCGGTCTCTCCTTTGCCGTGCGACTGGATGATGCGGGCGATGCCGTCGAAATACCTCCGGCTCCACAGGTTGTTCGAGCCATCGATTTTCTGGGTGGTGTAGATGTGCTGCTGGCCGACGGTACCCCAGCTCTGGTAGGCGTGTTCGATGGTGGGGCTGGCGGAGGAGTCGCCGGGGCGGATGAGCTTGACCGGCCGCCAGAAGGAGTCGTACTCGTAGCTGGTGGTCTGGCCGTTGGCGTCTATTTCCGAGGTCATCCGCCCGCCGGTATAGTTCCAGGTGTAGTTCTCCTCCATGCGCTGGGCGCCGGCGACGGAGGGGAACTCCTTTTTGGTCACAAAAGTATGATAGGTGAGATCATATGTGTAGTTGGTGGTCTTGCCATTGGCGTCGGTGTGGGCGGTCACGTTGCCGTAGGAGTCAAAGCTCTTCTGCCAGTTGATGGCCGCCTGGGTGGCCGGGTCGTATTTTTCCAGTTTGGTCAGGTCGCCCTTGACCGGCTGGTCGGTGTAGTTGGGGTTGAGGTCGTAGAAATACCGCGTCTCCAGCTTGTAGCCGGCGCCCGTGTCCGAGGTGATGCCGGAATAGGTCCTCTCCCGCTGGATTTTGTCCAGGATCCAGGCGGTCTGGTTGTTGGAGAAGAGGCGGTGGATGCTGGAATCGTCCTCGGTGACGCCGGGCGCCGGATCGCCGTAGTTATACACCGCCCGCACGTTTCCCTTGCCGTCGTGGTCATAGGTCGTCTTCCTGGTACTGTTCCCCCGGGTGACATCCGTCTGGTCCAGCCGGAGGTACCAGTGGTAGGTGATCTTCTGGACGCGGTTGTTGCCGGTATCGGCGACGTAGATGAAATCGCCTTCCGAGGAGACGGCGACGCCCCTGGGGCTTTGAAAGGCGCCGTGGTCGCCGCCCTGGAGGCCGAACTTGGTCAGGAACAGGCCCTCGTGGTCGAACTTCTGTATGCGGTGGTTGCCGGTATCGACAACAAAGACGCTGGGCGCCGAGTCGTCGGCGGCGATCTTGCCCAGGGCGCTGAACTGCCCGTCGCCGCTGCCGGGGCCGCCGAATTGTCCCTGCGACTGGCCGCTGCTATCAAACATCTTGATCAGGCTGTTGCCGCTGTCGGCCACGTAGACCTGGCCCAGGCCGTCGACAGCGACGCCCACGGGGTTGTTGACGTTCCACTGGGTCTGGAAAACGCCGGCGGAGGTGAACTTCTGGATGCGGTTGTTGCCGGTGTCGGCAACATAGAAAAAGGCGCCGTCCCAGGTGACGGCCACATCCTGGGGACTATCGAAGTAGCCGGGGGCGTTTCCAGAGACGGGGCCACCCACCGTGGTCACATGCGTCCCGGTGGAGGAAAATTTCTGTAGGCGGTGGTTGCCGGTGTCGGCTACATAGACGTAGGGGGCGCCGGTTTCGACGCCCACACCGATGCCTTTGGGGCTGCTGAACTGGCCGTTGGCGCTGCCCTGGCTGCCGAATTTTCCCAGGTATTTGCCCGAGGCGTCGAACCTCTTCACCTCGTGGGCGGCCGAGGACACCGTCCATGTCAGGGAGTTATTGTAGTGGGCGACGTCCTCCACGGCGCTGAACTGGCCGCTGCCCGACCCGTAGGCCCCCCATTTGCCGGTGAAGCCGCCCCCGGCGGGCAGCTTCTGGACGCGGTTATTGCCGCTGTCGCTGACGAAGATGTAGCCGCCCGAGGCGGCGACGCCCTTCGGTGAGGAGAACTCTCCATCGCCGGTACCCGGGGTGTTATCGGTCTTGCCCCACAGGTAGACGGCCTGGGCGCCGGTGATGAAGCCGTTGCCGTCGAGGGTCAACTGGAACTTCTTGACGCGATGGTTGCCGGTGTCGGCGACATAGACGTAGCCGCTGCCATCAACTGCTACCCCCGATGGATTGATGAACTGATCGTTGCCGGCGCCGTAAGAACCGAACTTGCCCAGGAAGGTCCCGGTGGCGGAGAACTTCTGGATGCGGTGGTTGCCGGTATCGGCGACATAAACATAGCCGCCGGCGTCGACGGCGATGCCTTGGGGGGAATAGAACTGGCCGTCCCCGGACCCCTCGCTGCCGCCCCAGGAGTTCAACAGGACGCCGAAAATGTTGTATCTTCTTACCCAGGCGTACGAGCCGACGTCGTCTTGAGTCGTGGAAACGGTATAGATAGTGTTGTCGGCCGGCGACACTGCGATACCGCCGTAATAGCCTTCGTCTTGCCAGGTGCTGAGAAAGACTCCGTTGGAGTCGTATTTGTCGACGTTGTGGGCCCGGCGCACGTAGATGTTGCCGTTGCCGGCGGCAGCCACCCCCCCGGTAAGCCATCCCCCGTTCCAGCGGGTAATATACGAGCCGGCGCCGGTGAATTTCTGTATCCGGGCGTTGCCCATGTCGGCCACATATACGTTGCCGCCGGCGTCCACGGCGATGCCCCCGGGGTCGTTGAAGTTGCCGTCGTTGCTGTCGTAGCCGTCCCACTTGGTCAGGAAGGCGTACTCCGGCTTGAACGGGTCCCAGAACCAGGAGGTCTGCCAGTTCCAGGTGTTGACCGTTTCCTGCAACAGGTTGTTTCCCGAGTCATAGTGCTGGACCTTGTATTCCCGGCCGGTCACTTTTTCCCAGTCCTTGCCGCCGGCATCGTCGTAGCCGGTGGTGTGGAAATAGCGCCAGGTGTAGTTGCCGGCGGCGTCGGTCTCCTTTACCTTGCGGAAGCCGCGGTAGCGGGCGGTCATCCTGTTGCCCAGGTATTCGGGATTGCCGTCGTAAACGTAGGAATAGCTCTGACTGGGACCGATACCCGGGTTGATGGTGCGGCTGGTGACGGCATGCCGCGTCCAGACATCATTGGTGAGCACCGCCGGCAGACGGGTATAGCCGAAGGTGGCGGCGGCGCCATAGCCGTTGCTGAGGTAGGTCAGCCTCGGCCAGGAAAGCGACGCCGGGTTGCCGGGGTTGCCGGTGTAGCGTGGACCGTCGCCGTCAAGATAGAAGTTCTCCAGGTCGCTATAACTGAAAGTCATCGCCGGCAGGGTTGAGGCGCCGTCGGCGCCGACCTGGGTGATGGAGGTCAAGGTGTGGGACCCGGAGTAGTAGATGCCGCCGTAGTCGGTGGAGCTTACCCGGTCGGTGGTGGCGTAGGCGAAGCTATACTTCCGCGCCAGGGTGGCGGCGTAGTTGACGATGACCTTCACTTCGATGCTGTCCAGCCGGCGGGTTTCCATCACCTTGGGCGCGGGAACGCCGCCGCTGACCGAGACCGGGCTGTCCCGCCGTACCTCGCCGTCGCTGGGATGCATCTCGTTGTAGCTGGAGTTGAAGACGATGACATTGTTACCGTAGTACATCTGGTCGGGATAGGCGGAGCGCACCGAGTTGTTAACTGTGTTCTGGATGTAGGTGATGACCGCCTGGTTGTTGTGGGTATCCTTGATCCAGTTCAGGTCCCAGCGATGGTAGACGGTCTGGGGGGGCTCGGTGTCCTTCTGGTAATACTGGGACGAGTCGGTGGTCCCGCCGAAGCGGTAATAGGTCCCGCCGCGGTCCCAGACCTCCCATTTCTGATTGGCCTCATCCCGGGTGATCTTGTAGAACATGTCCGGCTTGGTGAAATATTTATCGCCGGAGCGGAATACCTCGTAGCCCACCCCGCCGATCTCCATGGTGTATTCATTGGACTCTTCATCGTAGATTATGGCGCCGGGATGGAGCGACCAGCCGGTGCCCACCCATGAGCCCAGGGAGCGCTTGTTCTTCATGCCGTCGGCGCGGCCGCTGTCATAGGTCAACTGTAGCTTTGGTTTGAAGCCGCCGGGGCTGGGCTGGAGCTCGATGGGGTAGCCGGCTTTGACCGTGCCCGAGTGCGAGTGGGCCTCGAAGGCCATGATGGTGGCCGGGCCGGAGACCACCGGGTCGGCCATCTCGCCGTAATAGCTGAAGTGATTGGTGGCGGCAGTCAGGGTCATGGCGGAGGCATCGAACCGGCTGCTCGCCGGTTTCCATTTCCGGTCGGCGGGGTCCAGGTAATACAGCTTGAGGGATTGCCGGTTCAGGCCCCGCAGTTCTCTATCGGTGTTGACAATGGTAATGGCGGCATCTCTGGCCAGGGAAGTTACCGCGGCGTTGCTTCTTCTGGTGGCGTAGGCGTTTAGTTCCAGCAGCCTGATCATCCTCATGCCGGTTGACGGCGGCGGCGGGATGATTTTCATCTCAACCCTAACCTCTTCGCTGAAGGAACCGGCGGGCATCTTCAGGCTGACCCGGCCATCGCCGGAGGACAGAACGGCTTCCTTGTCGGCGGTAACGATGGCGGTGACTATCTCGGTCTTGCTATCCTGGGTGGTGGAGGCCGGGGTGGGAGTAGCGGCCAGCACGGTGGCGCTGGAGGTGACGATAGCAGTGGGGGACGGCGTGGCTGATGAAGTGGCCACCGGGGTAGGCGACACTGCCGGCGCCGGCGACGGGGTGAGGGTTGGGGTGACGGATGGGGTTGGCGAAGGAGACGGGGTGACGGCAGGGGAGGGTTGCGGCGCCGGTGCGGGAGTGGGTGTGGGTGAAGGGGATGGGGTTGGCGTGGGTGAGGCGGTGGCTACCGGCGGCACGGTAGCAGCCGGGGTGACGGATGAAGTCGGGCTCGGGACCGGCGATGGCGTTGGGGTTGGGGTTTGAGTGGCCACGGTTGTGGGCGATGGCGACGGCAAGGGCGACGGCGCCGCCTGAAAGCTGGCGGCCTTCAGAAAATCGCCCAGATCGACTATGTCGCTGGTGACCGGGTTGGGTGGTACAGTCATTTTTTGTAGCTGCGCGGTCTCCGCGCCGGGGCCGGGGCGAGCGGGTACGGCCGCTGCCTCACCCGGTGAACTGGCGGCGGCAGCTTTGACCACAACATCTAGGGGGGGGGGTAGATACGAGGAACACAACCAGTAGGGTATTCAGGGACGCGAGCCGGACTTTTCGGGACAGGATACCAAACATGACCGTCCTCCAGGTTTCATATTCCGGATCCCCCGGGCCATGGCGAAATTGAGATACTTTACAAAATGAACACGGCCCTTGTCAAGAGCGCTTAACGGCCCGAAAACAGCGAGAGCTTTGCCGGTCATTCCGAACTTCCCCGGAAAACATCCGGCACCACGGGCGGGAACGCCTGTGGTACGGGTATTTTCGTAACAAGAGCCATGCCCGCTGGCGGCGGGCGCCATCAAGGATGAAAATGGCCTATCATCGCGAGGAGACCCAGTTTACCTCCCCCTTTCGCAAAAGGGGGATACAGGGGGATTTTGCCTGTTTCTTAAATCCCCCTTAGTCCCCCTTTTTCAAAGGGGGAGGCGGCGCTATTTTCTGAGCAAGTTAAATTACCGGTAGCATCCGCCTCTGGCGGATCCCCGCCTGTGAGACAGGGTTTTTCTTCTTTGGATGTGCTCGCAAGCAGGCATGAGGGAATACCTTGAGCTTTTGAGGTTAGGTAAAGATACGCATTGTCCCCGCCTGGTCAACCGGGTTAACATTTAACCTGTAACTTGTATTTGTTACTTGTTACTTGTTACTTGTTACTTGGAACCCGACGGAGGTAACCATGGAACCGACCAGGACGGCGGCTTTCGATCCCGGGCGAGCAGTATACCCTGAAACGGCAAGGATGACGGTCGAGGAACTGAAGAAAAAACTGGACCGGAAAGAACCCGTGTTTATCATTGATACGCGGAGCTCGATAACCTGGCGCGAGTCAGAAGTGAAACTGCCCGGGGCGGTGCGGTTTCATTACCAGGACCTGGAGGAAAACATCGATGCCGTGCCCCGGGGCCGGCCCATCGTGATCTACTGTACCTGAACCAACGAGGCTTCCAGTGCCCGTGCGGCACAGATATTGACGGACCGGGGTTTCAAGGACGTTTACGCCCTCAAGGGTGGGTTCGATGCCTGGAAGGAAGCGGGTTATCCCACGGAACGAAAGTCCTGATGTTATCCACCCTGTAGCCGCGAGCCATGGCGGGGAGCAACGCATGGATGAAACCGGTGTCTCACAGGCACGGCGGCCTGTGGTACCGGCGATTTTCGGGGGAAACCGCACGGCTATGTTAATGCGGAACAGAAATCCCTGCTTGGGCGGGCGAGCCGCTCCACCCCGGCGAGGCAACCTCGCCGCTACCCTCTGGCCTTACAGACTCCGGTAGCGGTTGGTTATCGGCAGTCGCCGGTCTTTGCCAAAGGCCCGCGGCGTGATCTTGATGCCCGGAGCGGCCTGGCGGCGTTTGTATTCATTCTTGTCGACCATCTCCATTACTTTCCTGGCGATTTCTTTGTCGAAGCCCATAGCCAGGATCTGCCTGATGTCCCGGTCCTCTTCGACATATGCTTCCAGCAACGGGTCCAGCAGGTCGTAGGGCGGCAAGGTATCGGTGTCTTTTTGATCCGGCCTCAACTCGGCCGTCGGGGCCTTTTCGAACACCGACCTGGGAATAATTTCCCTGCCGGCCCGGGCATTGCGATAGCTGCTCAACTTGTACACCATGGTTTTGGGTACGTCCTTGATAATGGCAAACCCGCCGGCCATGTCGCCATAAAGAGTGCAGTAGCCGGTGGCTATTTCGCTCTTATTTCCCGTGGTAAGGACCAGCCACCCAAACTTGTTGGAGAGGGCCATCAACAGGTTGCCGCGAATGCGCGCCTGGATGTTTTCTTCGGCTGTTCCGGGTTCAGTATCTGTGAACTCCTCGCTGAGGGTTGACAGATAAGTGTCATGAATGGCGTGGATGGGGATATGTTTGGCGGTGATACCCAGGTTTTTCGCCAGCAGGGTTGCATCCTGGTGGCTTGCTTCAGAGCTGAACCGTGAAGGCATGAGTAGTCCGATGACGTTGGTCTTGCCCAGGGCGTCGACGGCGATAGCGGCTACCAGGCTGGAGTCGATCCCTCCGGACAGACCGATTATTACCTTCTTGAAGCCGTTTTTGTGGACGTAGTCCCGGGCGCCCAGGACGAGGGCCGAGTATATTTCGGCTATGGTGTTATGAACGTACGGTTCGTGGACTCCCAGTTCCCGCTTGACCGGCGAAAGGCTTGCCGGCGAAACCATGATCCGGGGTGCAGGGATACGCGGCTGTTCATACAGGAATTTTTCCTTGCGCAGGCGTGGCGCGTGAAGGCGGGCACGGAAAACGTTCTCGATCGGCAGGTCGATCATGATAAGTTCTTCTTCGCAGGTCTTACCCTCGGCGAGGAGCTTCCCCTGCTCATCGTAGACCATGCTGCCGCCGTCAAAAACCAGCTCATCCTGGCCGCCGACCAGGTTCACATAGGCCACGATGACGGTATGATCGCTGGCCCTGGTGGAGATCATCTTATGCCTGAACTCGCATTTACCTGCATGAAACGGCGAGGCATTGATGTTGACGATAAGCTCGGCGCCGGCGTTTACCTGGGCGGCGTGCGGGCCCGTGGGATACCAGATATCCTCGCAGATGTTGACGCCCACGGTAATGCCGGCGATGGTCCATACCGGCCATTCATTGCCTTCCTGGAAATAGCGGTTTTCGTCGAAGACGCCGTAGTTGGGCAGGAAAGTCTTGTGGTAGGTGCCGGCCAGCTTGCCGTCCCACAGGATTGCGGCAGCATTATAAATGTCGGCCTTCGGTTCGACAAACCCAAGGACCACCCCGATGCCCTGGGATGCTTTGGCGATCTCCTGCAGCCGGTCAACGGTGTCTTTGAGGAACTGTGGTTTGAGCAGCAGGTCCTCGGGAGGATATCCGGTCAGGGCCAGTTCGGGAAAGGCTATCAGGTCGACCTGGCTGGCGCGGGCGGCTCGAATGAAGCTGAGGATCTTCTTGGTATTGTTCTCCAAATCCCCGACAGAGGGATTTATCTGGCCCAGGCCGAGTCTAAATTGACGCAATGTGACCGATCCGTTACAAGATGGGCAAATACCGTTTTAGTTCGTAGTCGGTAACCGCGGTCCGGTATTTGTCCCATTCGATCTTTTTATTCTCAATAAAGCTGAAGAATACATGGTCTCCCAGGCACCTGCGGACCAGGTCGCTTTTGGCGGTCAGTTCAAGGGCTTCGTGCAGGCTTCCGGGAAGCGTCCGAATGCCCCGGCTGGCCCTTTCCTCTTCGGACATCTGGAAAACATTTTGCTCCACCGGCTCGGGAGGTTCCATGTTCTTTTCGATGCCATCCAGGCCGGCGGCCAGCATAACGCTGAAAGTGAGGTATGGATTGCAGGCCGGGTCCGGCGAGCGGTACTCGATGCGGGTGGCTTTTTCCCTGCCCGGCTGGTACTCGGGTACCCGGATAAGATCGGAGCGGTTTCGCCGCGCCCATGAGAGGTATACCGGGGCCTCATAGCCGGGCACCAGCCTCTTGTAAGAATTTACCCACTGGCTGGTTATGGCGGTTATTTCCGGGGCGCGGGCCAGAAGGCCCGCCAGATAGGACCGGGCTACATGCGAAAGGTGGTACTTGTCCTTTTCGTCAAAAAATGCGTTTTTGTCGCCTTTGAAAAGGGATTGGTGGACGTGCATGCCGCTGCCGTTGATGCCGAAAACAGGCTTGGGCATAAATGTGGCGTAGACGCCGTGCTTATGGGCAATCTCTTTGACTACGATACGATAAGTCATGACATTATCGGCCATGGTCAGGGCATCGGTATAGCGCATGTCTATCTCATGCTGGCTGGGAGACACCTCATGGTGACTGTATTCAATGCCGATGCCGACGGATTCCAGGGTCAGGACCGTTTCCCGGCGCAGGTCCATGGCAGCGTCCAGGGGCGTCATGTCGAAGTATCCCCCCAGATCGAGGCCCTGGGTTGTATCCGAGTTTTTGAAATAGAAATATTCGAGTTCGGGACCGACATAGAAGGTGTAGCCCGATTCCGCGGCTCTCTTGAGATTCCTTTTCAACACGCCGCGCGGGTCTCCCTCGAAAGGCTGTCCTCCGGGGACCAGAATATCACAAAACATCCTGCCCACGGCGGCATGATCGGTGGGACGCCACGGCAGAACAGTAAAGGTGGTGGGGTCGGGCAAGGCCACCATGTCGCTCTCATCTATGCGGGCAAAACCTTCAATGGAAGATCCGTCAAAGCCCATGCCCCCCTCAAGCGCCCCCTCCAGTTCCTCTACGGTTATGGAAAAACTCTTCAAGAAGCCAAGGATATCGGTGAACCACAACTTGATAAACTTAACTTCCCGTTCCTTGCACTTCTTGAGGACGAATTCCTTGGCTTTATCGAGGTCATTTGCTGGGGAAGTCATGAAGCAACCTCCAATTGTTGAATGTTAAATCATAACATATCAACGTGGAGGTTAAAACAGTCCGTAGCGGCACGCTGCCGCGTGCCTCAGTCTGAACAGTCAAACAGTCTCCCATCCGCCTTCTATCTCGAACTTCCCGCCTCCAACCTCCAAACAGCCCGTGGGGCAGGTTGGCTCCACACAACCTGCCCCACGGGCTTCGGTACCGTCAGTTGTCAAAATAAATGTGCCAGCGCTGCTGACCCTTCCCTAGATGTCGAAGTAAAGCTGGAACTCCTGGGGATGGGGGCGGATGGCAATCTGGAGATGGTCGTTCAAGCGCTCTTCGATGATCTTTTCGACGGCGTCATCGGGGAATATCGGCCGCAGGTAGTCATGGTCTTCTTCGAGGCACTGGGCGGCTTCTTTCAAGCTGCCGGGAAGCTCCTTGATACCAAGCTGGTGCCTCCGTTCCGGGGAAAGCTTGTAAATATCGTCATCAACCGGATTGCCGATGTCGATCTTGTTCTTGATGCCATCGAGGCCGGCGGCAAGAATGGCGGCGAAGCACAGGTACGGGTTAGCCGAAGGGTCGGGCGTTCTGAATTCGAGCCTCTTCTTGGCCTTGTTCCTGGGACCCTTCTGATACACGGGAACCCTGACGTTGGCCGAGCGGTTGCGCCGGCTCCAGGCGATATACACCGGGGCCTCGTAGCCCGGGACCAGCCGGCGGAACGAGTTAGTGGTGGGATTGGTTATGGCGGTCAGGGACCGGCTGTGCTTCATTAATCCGCCGCCAAAGTATTTGGCAAGCTGGCTTAACTCGGCATAAGGCTCGTCGGGGTCATAGAAGAGGTTCCTGCCATTTTTCCACAGGCTTACATGGACATGCATCCCTGACGCATTGTCCATGAACACGGGTTTGGGCATGAAGGTAGCCACCATGTTGCGCTGGGCGGCCAGGTTCTTGATGACAAACTTGTAGGTCTGCACCTTGTCGGCCATCACCGTCAGCGTGTCGAAAAACATGTCGATTTCGCACTGTCCGGCGGTGGCCACTTCGTGGTGGTGGGCATCGCACTTGACGTTAAAATGATCGCCGAGAGTCGTGCAGCATTCGCTGCGGTAGTCCATTAGCGTGTCCTGCGGTGGGACCGGGAAGTAGCCCTCTTTGAACCGGATGGGATATGTGCGTCCATTCCATGCCGCCTCCCTGGACTCAATCTGATAGCCCTGACCCTTGTAGGGCTGCATTACGTCCCACTGCACGCTATCGAAGACAAAGAATTCGAGTTCAGGACCCCAGTATGAAAGGTCGTAGCCCATGTCCTTGACCGCCTTCTCCGCCCGCTGGGCGATGGCCCTCGGGTCGCGGGAAAAGCGGTCCCCGCCAAAACCCCACCAAACATCACACAGCATCCTGGCAGTCTTCAGGTGCTCCGGGGTCCAGGGAATCACGGCAAAGGTGGCTGGATCGGGACGCAGCATCATGTCCGATTCCTGGATGTCCACAAAGCCCCTGATGGATGACCCGTCGAGCTTGGGTACCCCTTCCTCGAATGAACCTTCGTCGAGTTGCTCACTGGGAATGGTGACGTGCTGAAGCCGTCCGGGCAGATCGGTAAACTGGAGATCAATGAACTTGACGTTTTCCTTTTTGATTTTTTCCAGTACCGGGTCGAAGGGACGGGCCGCCTGCCTTGTTTTCTGCTGTGTGGAGCTTGGCATTGGTTTTCTATCTCTCCTTGGTATTATTTTTCGGACTCGATCCGTTTCGGCGCCCTGATAGGCAGCGCTGCCCAGGCAATCACCTGGGCCAGAAAAGCTACCCCTGCAATTAGAAGCTCAATGCTCATTGTTGTCCTCCTGGACGAATCTGCTCAAGCTAACGCCCGGCCTTTGTCTGGCGGGCGTCGCTCGATGCAGATAGTCTAGAAGACATGTGTTTCCAAAGTATTACGATGGTGTGAAAAGTTGGAAATAAAAAGGTAACAGGTTATCACTGATACGCCTGTTCCCCATGTTGTGAAATATCCAGGCCGCTCATCTCGTCATCGTTGTGCACGTTCAACCCCATGGTCCTGTCCAGCACCTTCAACAGGATGAAAGTCATGAAGTAGGTGTAGAGTCCAATCACCACTGCCGCCAGAAGCTGTACGTAGAATTGCCCTGGGTTACCAGCCAGCAGCCCGTCCCCCCCGGATGAATTAACCGCGGTGCTGGCGAAGATGCCGGTGGCAAGAATGCCCCAAACACCCCCGACGCCATGGCAGCCGAATACGTCGAGGGAATCGTCGAAGCCGAGCCTGGCGCGTAACCGGCAGGCCATAAAGCAAAAGATGCCGCCCCCGAGTCCGATGAGCAGCGCCGCTGCCGGATTGATGTATCCCGAGGCTGGTGTTACCGCCGCCAGACCGACGACACCTCCCGAGACTGCCCCGATGGCGCTCGGTTTGCCGCCCCGCCACCAGGCCAGAGTCATCCACGTCAGGGCGCCCATAGCGCCGGCGGTGTTGGTTACCACGAAGGCGCTGGTGGCCACCGCCCCGGCGGCGAGGGCGCTGCCGGCATTGAAGCCGAACCAGCCAAACCAGAGCATGCCGGCACCCAGGAGAACGAAGGGGACGTTGTGGGCGTCCATGGGTTCCCTGCGGAACCCCAGGCGGGTCTTGAAGGTGAGGGCGGCGGAAAGAGCGGCTATTCCCGAGGTGATGTGGACAACGGCGCCGCCGGCAAAGTCCAGGACACCCAGATTGCGCAGCCACCCACCGGAGGCCCATACCCAGTGAGCTACCGGATCATAAACGAAGGTTGCCCACAGCAGTATGAAGATCATGAAGGTCTTGAACTTCATCCTCTCGGCAAAAGCCCCGGTGATCAGCGCCGGGGTTATGATGGCAAACATGAGCTGGAATACCATGAAGGCCTGGTGAGGGATAGTGGGTCCGTAGTCCTGGTTGGCCTCCAGTCCGACACCGCGCAGTCCAAACCATTCTATGCCTCCAATGATTCCGGCTTTGTCCGGACCGAAGGCAAGGCTATAGCCGAAGAGTACCCATTGCACGCTGATCAGGGCAATTATGATGTAGCTCTGGAATATGGTTGCTGTGGCATTCTTCCTCCGCACCATCCCCCCATAGAAGAATCCCAGCGCCGGCGTCATTAACAACACCAGCGCCGAGGCGGTCAATATCCAGGCGGTATCGCCTGCGGAAATTTCCAAGGGCACGTCTCCATAGCTATCGCTGCCGATGACGGCGCGCGATAGTCAATGGAGACAAGTATATAAACGAAATGTTACCAAAATGTTACAGAATTGTAACGAATTTCGAGTAGTCAGTAGTCAGTAGCCAGTAGATCCACTGACTCCTAACTCCCAACTCCCAACTCCTAACTCCTTTGCCCTTTGCCCTTTGCCCTTTGCCCTTTGCCTTTTCCCTTTCCCCTTTTCCCTTTTCCCTTATAGCACCTGTTCCCCTCTTTCGCCGGTGCGCACCCGGATGGCTTCGCTGACCGGGGTAATGAAGATCTTGCCGTCGCCGATCACCCCCGTCCTGGCGGCGTTCATAATGATGTCCACTGCCCTTTCGCGGTCCTGGTCCTTCACGACAAGCTGCAGTTTCACCTTGGGCAACATATCTATTTCCACTTTTTCGCCTGTCCGTCCGGCGTGGATTATCCCTTTTTGCACCCCGCGGCCGGTTACCCCGATGACGTTGAGTCCCATGAATCCCTGGGCTGCCAGGGCATTCTTCACCGCTTCCAGTTTCTCGGGCCTGATGATGGCTTCTATTTTCTCCATACTTTCTCCTATGCTTGATAGGCCGGTTCGCCATGCTGGGCGACGTCCAGTCCGGCCATCTCTTCCTCGGGTGCGACGTTAAGGCCCATGGTCTTATCCAGTATTTTTAGTAACAGGAAAGTGACTCCGAAGGAATACGCCCAGGAAATGGCCACCGTCGCCAGTTGGATAAGGAATTGTCCCGGGTTGCCGGCGAAGAGCCCGTTAGCTCCTGCCGGGTTGACGGCGGTGGTGGCAAATAGCCCGGTGGCGAGAGCGCCCCAGGTGCCGCCCACTCCGTGACAGCCCCAGACATCGAGGGAATCGTCAAATCCCTTTTTGGCGCGGAACTGGCAGGCCAGGAAGCAGAATATCCCCGCGCCCAGGCCAATGAGGATGGCGGCTGCCGGACCGACAAAGCCGGCCGCTGGCGTGATGGCCACCAGTCCCACCACTGCCCCCGATGCGGCGCCAATGGCGCTGGGTTTGCCGCCGCGCCACCAGCTCATGGTCATCCAGGTAAGCGCTCCCATTGCCGCGGACGTGTTGGTGGTTACAAAGGCGTTGGTAGCCAGCGCCCCCGAGCCCAGAGCGCTGCCGGCGTTAAATCCAAACCAGCCGAACCACAGTATGCCCGCGCCCAGGATTATGAAAGGCACGTTGTGTGGTTCCATTGGTTCCTTCCGGTAGCCAAGGCGTTTCTTGAAGGCCATGGCCGCCACCAGCGCGGCGACCCCGGAGCTGATATGGACCACGGTGCCGCCGGCAAAATCCATGGCGCCCAAGTTTCGCAGCCAGCCGCCCACTCCCCATACCCAGTGGGCGATGGGGTCATAGACAAATGTGGCCCACAGAAGGGTGAAGATCAGGAAGGTCTTGAATTTCATTCTTTCGGCAAAAGCGCCGGTAATCAGGGCCGGGGTTATGATGGCAAACATAAGCTGAAAGGCCATGAATGCCTGGTGGGGGATCGTTGCCGCGTAGTCTTTGTTGGCCTCCAGGCCGACCCCCCGCAGCCCGACCCATTCCAGCCCCCCGATTATGCCGCCTTTATCGGGACCAAAGGCCAGGCTGTATCCTATCAGCACCCACTGGACGCTGATCAAAGCCACGATGATGAAGCTCTGGAAGATGGTGGCAACCCCATTCTTCCTGCGTACCATGCCTCCGTAGAAAAAACCCAGCGCCGGTGTCATCAGCAAAACCAGGGCTGCCGACGTAAGAATCCAGGCGGTATCGCCCGTGTCGATATTCATATGCCATTTCCTTTTCCCAGAATTTTTCAGGCAATGGGTCCCCCGGTACATTCAAAGCGCCCGGCTTGCCTGATGGCGAATAGTCTACGTATCACATGTTTCCAAAAAATTTCGCCGGTGTTAAATCTTGGAAATAAGGTCTGTTCCTTTCCTTTGCAGGCACTGCAATACCTTTTCGGAAGTAATAGGAAGGCTGGTGACCCTTACCCCTGCGGCGGCGAAAACTGCGTTGGCAATTGCTGCCGCCACAGGAATAGTAGGAGGTTCCCCGATTCCCTTGGCTCCGAAAGGACCGCAGGTAGAAGGATGATTGGCGAAGATTATCTCCATGGGAGGAATATCAACGGCTGTTGGCAGCTTGTAGTCGGTGAAATTACGGGCTAAATTGCGGCCATTCTCCGGTCTCGTATCCTCGGAAAGTGCATACCCCAGACCAAAGACGACCCCTCCCTCAACCTGGGTTTCCGCCAGCATGGGGTTTATGGCGAACCCGATGTCGTGGGTTGCGATATAGCGGAGAACCTTTATCCGCCCGGTTTCCGGATCAACCTCAACCAGAGCAGCGTGAGTTGCATAGTCCGGAGCATCCACTGTGTCCCGCTCAAATCGTGTGGTCTCTGCCGATTCTTCCCTATTTCTAGCGCTGGCGCCAATAATCGGTCCCGTCGCAGACCCGAGCGCCCGCGCGGCTATGGTTGCCACAGAGACCATCTTTTTTGGGTCTGAGGCCAGAAAAACAAGACCGCCCCTCATTTTCAGTTCTTGTTCGTCCACCAGGAACAGGCTGGCAGCGAACTTCAGTACCTTTCTCCTGGCATCTTCAGCGGCCTGTTTGACCGTATTCCCGACCTGGTAAGTCGTACGGCTGCCGACCGTACCCATTTCGTAAGGGCAACTCGCTGTATCCGCGGCCACTATAGATATGTGGTCCAGTGGGAGGTCCAAAACCTGTGAGACAATTTGCGCCAGTACTGTCAATTGCCCCCCACCGGACTCGGCAGCCCCGGTGATGAGAACCGCAGTACCATCCTCATTGAGCTTCACCTGGGCAGCGGATTCCCGACTCATAAGGTCGCTTAGAGGCCACAGGCAATATTCAGCGCAGGCAACTCCCCAGCCGCGCCATTTCTTCGGGGGCTCCGGATGCCGATTGAGATATTCCTCCGTCCGTTCAACCGTATCGGCGATACTCACATTACGAAGCTCAAGGCCATTGTGGAGTATGTCACCATCACGATGGCAGTTTACTCTTCTCAGTTCCAGCGGCTCAATGCCCAGTTGGTGACTGACAACATCCATGTGGGATTCCACGGCAAAGGTGAGCTGGGCCACACGTGGCGCCCGGCAATATCCCGTCGGTATGTTATTGGTGTAGACGTTGTAGGTGGAAATCTTCAGATTCGGTATGTTGTAAGGTCCGTATGAAGCGGCGGTGCGGTCAATCTGGGGAATGCGAATGCCGCAGTAGGCGCCTATGTCAACTATGATGTCAGCTTGCAGGGAAATGACCCTGCCATCCTTCTTGACGCCGGTCCTTATGCGATAGAACATCCGCGACCGCACAAAGCTTGCCGTGAATTCCTCATCCCAGTTCATCGCCATCTTCACCGGCGTGCCAGTCTTTAGTGCCAGGAGGGCGCACATCGGCTCGATTATGGCCGTCGACTTGCCCCCGAAATCACCACCAACTACAGCGGTTATTATCCTGACTCTCGACAGTGGCAATGCCAAAGCCCCGGCGACCATATTCCGCACGGAAAACGGGAATTTGGTACTGGACCAAATGCTGATAAGTCCCCCGGGATCGATTTCGGCTACCGCTTGGTGAGGCTGAATAAAGGCCTGGTGCTGAAACTGGGTACTGTATTCTCCCTCAATAATAGCATCTGTTTCTCTCAAGGCAGCGGATATATCTCCCTTGACGGTGTCAATCTGATGCAAGACGTTTCCCCAACTCAAACGCCCGGGGGACAACGGTTCATACCCGGCAAGCTCCGGGTGGACCAGGGGCGTGCCCTTTTCCATGCCCGTGCGTGGATCGGTAACCGCCGGCAACTCCTCATATTCTACGTCAATAAGCTTGACGGCTTCTTCGGCGGTTTCTTCATCCATGGCTGCTACCGCTGCAATGGGCTCTCCAACATGGCGAACCTTTTCGAGAGCGAACACAGTCCGGTCCTTTACCCAGCTACCAATCAGAACGCGAGGAAGGTCTTTGCCGGTCACCACCGCCCTGACACCTGGCAAACGTTCGGCCCTGGAGGTGCTTATTCTTTTTATCCTGGCATGCGGCAGCGGGCTGCAGACTATGCGGCCTGTTAACATTCCAGGGCGCCGGATATCCCCCCCATACAAGGCGGCCCCCGACCCTTTGCCCTCCGCCCCGATTACCGGGATCTTCTTACCAACCAAACCGTATCCTCGCTTTTTCATGCGCAGTAAGCCCTCGAGCAAGGCTATGCGTTTCTTTGGAATGGATCCGGGGAGTCCCTCAGCGACTACCCAGGTGCAATGGATAGAAGCTTCCGTTTCTCAAACCGAGGTCTTTAATGGCCCTGCCAGAAAGCTTACTCAAACAGGACCACAGTTCCTGGCGTTCCTCTTCTGACAGCACGGACATTAACCGCCGCATCGCTCGCCTCCTGGTTGACGATTGATACGCCTGCCTTCCCTGTTCAGTCAGCACTATCCTCTTTGAGTTCCTTTGCCCAGGTAGCTTTAGCTTGGTCACAAGCCCTTTTTTCTCCATTCTGTCGATGAGCTGTGTAATGGTATGGGGCCTTCGCAGCAACCAGCGTGCTATTTCACCAAGCGTGGCCTTCCCACCGGCTTTCTCGATGGCATCGACCGCGAACAGGACCCCGGATTCGATATTAGAAATATCGTAAGCACCGAGTTCGTCTTCCCGAACCTGAAACATGAGCCTGCTGGTCTGGGTCATCATTACAAACAGGTTATAGTCCCGATCGCCCAAAACGTCGTCCGTTCCTTTGGATGGACCAACGGTCAGAGAAATCTGGCCATTTACTCGGGGTGGCATATTGAATCTCCTCTTTTCGGCTCGAATTCCAGTCGCAATGTCGCCTGGAACTCTGGCAGGGGTTGAAAACAGTAACGCTGCGCCGGATAACCCCTGAATTTTAGCATATGGATAAAGGTTTCAGCTTAGTCAACGGAATTTTTCGTTCTAAGGCCCGAAAAACCTCCTTTTGGGGTATTGACAATGACTATTCACATATGATATCTTATGCGAACTTCAGAATCAACCGCTTCAGGTAATGACTAATTAGTCTTGGGAAGGTCGAGAAGTTGCAGAATTTTTGAAACAGCGAGGGGTTGCCGTAGGCCCGGAAGACTTGTAGGGCACCCCGGTGGACACCAACAACGGTTCAAATGGGCACAGCTTGCTCTCAGGCCGGCAACTAGGCGCGAACCAATAATGCGTTCTGCTGCCAGTAGTCCTGCCAAAAAATGACAAGGAGGAAGAAATGGCGCAGGAAATTGACTGGAAAAAGTTGAATCCGTTCGACTCCAAAGGCCCGTCCGATTTCAAACCAGGGGAACTGAACCCGGCGGCCGATTTGACCTTCCAGCCGAAGTGGAAAATCCCTGATAAGGTATGCATTCAGGCCACAATCTCAGGTGGGGGAGCTGGCTTCACCAAGAAACACAATCCCAGCCAACCGGCGAATCTGGATGAAATACGTGATTCCGCCGAGGAATGTATCAAAGCGGGCGCTTCCGTGATTCATCTTGATAATCAGCCGGAGGCATGCGTCACCAGGGACGGTAGGAAGCTACCCATCGGGACAGAATCTTACATGTACGTGGCCAAGCCTCTTCTGGAAAAATACGGCCGAGAAAAATTTTGTCCTCATATCAACTGCCTCCGCGGGACGTATGAAGAGGCGATGGGAATCGTGGTCAACGGGCTAGCGGAAATTTCTTACATAAATCCCAGCAATTCCCCCACCTGGATAAGGACGACGGTCAAGCTTTTTCAGGACTACGACATCAAGGCCGAGCTGGTGGTGCATTCCTCTGCCAAGATCGACTTTGCCGAACGGCTCTTGATTCGAACCGGGCTTATGCCAAACCCCAATTTGTGGATAATCTTGCCCGGGCTGCTTCTTCAGTGGCCGCACCGTCTGCACGACTTCATTCCGAATGAGAGGGCTATGTGTCAAAACCTCATGTTTCTGGTTGAAAGAATCCGGGAAGTTGATCCGGAGGGTTTCATTACCGTTTGTGGCGCTGGAAGAGCCACCAGGTACCTGACCACCCTCGCTCTTCTCCTGGGAGTCCACATCCGGGTAGGCATGGAAGATACCTGCTGGAAATATCCCCACAAGGACGAAAAGATTTCCAACAACGCTGAAGATCTCCGGGAAGCTACAGAAATTGCCCGCTTGCTCGGGCGAGAAATAATGACCCCGAACGAATACCGACAGGCAGTGGGGTTGAAGCCGAGATACGATAAAGTCCTGGAGGGGATTAGATGAGCCTCCCGTGGAATGCATCTGACCTCAAGGGACTCCGGTGGCCTGGGAATGCCAGAATAGCGGTGCTGGTAAACGTGGAGTACGAACCCACCCGGCCCATTCCTCCATTGGGTGACGGGGTCAGGGATTTGAGGGCAATGAGCACATACGAATACGAGGCCAGGTGTGGAATCTGGCGGGTGCTGGGTATTCTGGACAAGTTCGGCGTTCCCGCTACTTTCTTTGTAAGCGGCGCCACGGCTGCAGGCTACCAGGACTCAGTGCGCGAGATCAAGAAACGCGGGCATGAAGTCGCCGCACATGGATGGGAGGGGGGAGAAAAGTGGTGGCAACTGAATGAGCAAGACGAACGGAAAGCCCTCGAAAAAGTAGTCGCCGCAATCACGGACGCCACCGGCGAAGCACCTTTGGGCTGGTTGTCTCCAAGAGCCAACCCGTCGGAGAATACCCTGAAGCTCCTTGGTGAGATGAATTTTGTCCATCACAGCGATTTTTTTGATGCCGAACTTCCATATGTGATCGACATTGGCGGAAAGAAGATCGTGGAAATGGCGCGAACCAATATGACCGACGATACCGGCAAATTGGACATAGGGTCCCTTTTTGAGACATATCGGGATGAATTCGATTACCTGTATGCGGAATCGGAAACCGCCCCAAGGTTGTTCATGACCACCTGGCATGTCTGGGTTACTCCGAGGCCGCCAAGGGCCAAGGCGATGGAGGACCTTCTGCGCCATATCAAGGAGCATACCGGTGTTTGGTTCGCGAGGTTCATTGACGTCGCCCAACTGTGTCTAAGAAGCCCTTAAATCGGGTGCGCAACAACGCCGCCTCAGAGGAAGGGATGTCATTGGAGAAAGGGGAAAAGGAGAAAGGAGAAAAAATGAAGATGTGCTTGGGGGCCACCCTGGTCGCAGGCTTCCTGTCCGCTGTTGCCTGCGCTTCTACGCAACCCGGCGCGCCGGCCGTTACGGTTACAGCGGTGTCACCGGCCCAGGAAACCCGGCAGCAATGGGAGATAGAATGGCAAAAGGTGGTAGAGGGCGCCAAAAGAGAGGGGGAGATAACCGTTACTTGCTCTCTCGGACCCGACACAATTCGCGAGGTAACCAACGCCATAAGACAAAAATATGGGATAACCATGAGTTTTACCACTGTGCCCCGGGGGGCCCAATTGGCGGAGAGACTTTTCAGTGAACGACGGGCCGGAATATATGCCGTGGATGTCATCATATCCGGGGCCACCACTTCAATCAATGTTTTGAAACCGGAGGGTTTTCTTCAACCTCTGGAACCATTCATTATTCTTCCCGAAGCCAAAGCCGCGAAGGCATGGCGTGGCAGCCAACTTCCCTTTACGGATAAACAGCGTACCCTGATACCGCTGGTGGGCGGCTTCAACAGGTATCTGATGCGCAACACCGATCTCGTAAGAGAAGGGGAGATAAAGTCTTTCACTGAGCTTCTCGACTCGCGGTGGAAGGGGAAGATGATAGTTAATGATCCTACCAGATCGGGCGCGGGCAATGCCTGGGTTTCAGTTCTTGTTGACAACTGGGGTCTGGAAAAGACCAGGGACTACTTGAGGCAATTCGCCAAACAGGAGCCAGTTCTCACCAACGATATCCGGCTGCAAGTAGAAACGGTGGCCCGGGGAAAGTATCACCTGGCGGTCGCCCCGTCAACAGAAACGGCGATGGGATTCATCAGGGAGGGCGCGCCAGTAGCTCAGGTTGCCACTGCCGAGGGCGGCAGCATGAGCACCTCTGCCGGCGTGCTGTCTTTGCCCACCAAACCCGCGCATCCAAATGGCGCCATGTTGCTGGCGAACTGGTTGCTCACCAGCGAAGGACAGACTGTCTTTACCAAAGGCTACGGCATACCGGCGTCGCGGCTGGATGTGCCGCCTCCGCCGGGTTTCAATCCACTCTTCCTGCCCAGGCCCGGCGAACGCGTTCAACTGGAAACCGAGGAAGACCTGCGCATGAAAGGGACAGTCATCCTGGATATCGCCCGAGAAGCCCTCGGCCCACTTCTGAGGTAGTGACATCGTCTGCTTGTGCGCTTGGCCGGTGTTCTCATAGCATTACTCATAGCATTTACTGTGGAGAAAGGAGCCTTATCACATGACAGAGAAAATGTCTGGTGATGAATTCCTGATGCTGGTGAGGCGCAGAAGGAGTTGCCGCAAGTTCAAATCTGACCCTGTTCCTGACGAACTGGTGGAAAAAATATTGGAAGCCAGCCGCTGGGCCATGTCGGGGGCCAACGGTCAGCCCTGGGAGTTCATTGTCATACGCAACCAGGCTACCAAGGATAAGATCGCTGAGATATTCCTCAATGCCCGCCAACGCGTATTTGCCGTAGAGCGAACCAGGGTGGAAGAAGTGCGAATGCCCGCGTATACCCACAGGCCTGACCAGGTGCCTTCGCTAAAAGGGGCGCCGGTGGTTATCGCGGTGGTTGGAGATAGCAGGACCTTGCAGGCCAGTGTCCTCAGTTCCAACTTTTCATTTGGCGAAGGCGGAGCGGGGGCCGGCTATTACAAAAACATGGCAAATGCCACTCAGCTATTGTGCCTGGCAGCCACCGCTTTCGGCTTGGGGGCGCAATGGGTCAGCGTCAGCAGTTGGGAGGAATCCCTTAAGGCCCTGCTCAAAGTACCTGAGGAACTCCACGTTCCGACCCTGGTCCCAATTGGCTATCCTGATTACAAACCAGCTCCGCCTTACCGGCGTAAGCTTGCAGAAATAGTCCACCATGAGGAATACGACCGGTCGCGATTCCGGTCCGGGGACGACATATACAATTTCCTGGCTGACCTGAGACGCCGTACCAGGGAAGCCTATGTTCACGGGATATAGCGAGCGTGAAAGGAAAAGCCAGAGGACACCACAAGAACGCTGTGAAGAAGGAGATCAATATGAATAAGTTTCTGTTGCGTTTGGTGCTTATGATTTGCTTTCCTGTTGCCGCGCTAGCCTGCGGACGCGGTCCAGCGATGTCCCCTGCCCCGCCCCCAACGATCAAACCGGTCGTGGATGGAGCATCGAGGCTAACCGCGCAAACAAGATGGGAGGATCTGGTCGCCGCGGCAAGGAAAGAGGGTACCCTGACGGTAGCCCATTCGGCAGGACCCCAGGTGACAAACCCGCTGAAAGAATCCTTTCGTAAGAAGTTCGGCATAGAGCTCGAAATGACCGTCGGCCGCGCAGATGCCCAGTTCGAAAAAATATCGACTGAGCGGCGCGCCGGTCTCAGGACAACGGATATTTATGGTCTCGGCGGCACCACCCAAACAATGCTGTTCAAGCCGGCTGGCTTTCTTTCCCCCCTGGAACCGGTACTCGTTCTTCCCGAAGTCACCAACCCCCTGGCCTGGAAAGGCGGCAAGTTACCTTATCTTGACCAGGACCGTACGGTTTTTGCCCCTATCGGCATGTATTACCGCGGCATTCTGGTGAACACGGATATCGTGAAGAAGGGCCAGATCACATCGATTTTTGACCTGTTGAAGCCCGAGTGGAAGGGGAAAATGCTGATGGATGATATCTCTCAGACCGGTGCCGGTGGGGTCTGGCTCGGGCACGTGGCCGAGATTTTTGATTACGACCTGGACAAGCTAAGAAAATACCTGTCCGACCTGGTTGCCCAACAACCTGTGATCATAAGGGACCGCCGCGTCGCCGTCGAGTGGGTGGCTCGCGGCAAGAATCCCATCCTCATAGGAGTTTCTTATTCGGTAGCGCCTGATTTTAAGGGCAAAGGGGCGCCCATTGATATTGTTCCAGTTAAAGAGAGCACCTATGTAAGTACCACTACCGGCGCAATTTCTTTGCCAGAGGGTGAACTGCCCCATCCAAACAGCGCCATTGTCTATATCAACTGGTTGCTTGGCCAGGAAGGACAGACCGTGCTGGCCCAGGGATATGGGAGTCCCAGTTTGAGAGTGGACGTTCCTACTGCCGGAATGGACCCCATGCTCCTGGAAATTCCAGGAGAAAAGCTGATTTACGAAAATGAAAAGTCGATGCAGACCCGGCCAAGGCTCATGCAGATTGCCAAAGAAGTTCTGCAACCCTTATTGAAGTAGCCGATATTCGCAAGGAGAACGATGGCAATCGAAAAGATTGACATGGACCTATGTAATGGATGCCGGGTGTGCGTGGACGCTTGCCCGGTGGATGTGATCCGCTTCGATGATGGGGAGAAGAAACCGATTATTGCCTACAAAGATGATTGCATCTGGTGCTTCAATTGTGAATCCGTGTGTCCGATGGACTGCATCGAGATCATGCCTACCAAGGCAAGGCACATACCCGAGCCTTACAAGGCAGGTGAACAATGGTAGACCTGAACAAGCTGGGAGCGGTTGTCCCGGCAGACATTCTCGTTATTGGTGGGGGAATCAGCGGCGTGGTTGCCGCCATAAAAGCAAGGCAATCGGGAGCCAGTGTTGTCCTGGCTGACAAAGCTACGGTCGGTTGGGCGGGGCAGGTCCCGGTGGCGGGTGGCGCAATAACGATTTTGCCTCCGGACGAGGACCTGGACGAGTTCGTCAAATACGTCGTTAAAGAAGGCGACTATCTCAATGACCAGAATTGGACCTACCACATGGCCACTTGCTGGTTTGACTCAATCAAGGAAATATTTGACTGGGGCGCTCCCATCAAGAAACAGTCTGATGGCAGGATGGAGATTATTTGGCGTCCCTTTTCTTCCAGGAAGACCCGGTTCGTCATGTTTGATACACACAAGATGATGCCAATTCTCCGTAGCAGGGCCCGGTCCGCGGGCGTCAAGCTCCTGAACAAGACTGAAGTCACCCGGCTGCTCACCACCGGTGGCAGCGTAGCCGGCGCAGCCGGTTTCAACATCGTCAGCGGCGAGTTCGTGGTCATGCCTGCGAGAGTGACCATTCTGGCCACTGCGGGCGGTTACTTCAAAATTCACCGGTTGTGGCAGGCCAGTTGCGGCGAGGGGGTAGCTATGGCGTATCATGCGGGCGCCGAATTTTCCGGAACCGAGTTTGGTACCTACGACCTGCCCTGCATCAAGGACTATGACTCCTTCGCGCGCAATATCGTGGTGAGGAACTTCCACAACAATACCGGCGAAAACATTTCGGACAGGTATATGCCTGAAGCCGGCGGCGAGAACTGGTTGCCACTGGTCAGGGGCATGGTCACTGAACTGAGAGAAGGGCGCGGCCCCTTGTGGCTTGACCTGAGCAGGGCTACGCCCGAAATGAAATCTGTGGTAAGACCGGCAAATCCAACCAAACACAGCTTCTGGCACATTTGTGACGTGGTGGGCCTGGATCCTTTTGGACAAAGGATTGAGGTGATGCCCAAGGGAAACATAAATGTCTCCTCCATCAAGGTTGACAGAGATTGCCGAACCACCGTGCCGGGTCTTTGGAGCTGTGGCGAAGCCTGCGGCCAGGGTTCTCGCTGGTGCGGCGCCACCCATTCGGCCGGGCAGTACCCGGGATGGGGCATCGCCCAGGCCATAATTACGGGCCGCCTGGCCGGGGAATCGGCGGCGCGGTCGGCGCCGGACGTCCGCCAGCCGACCCCGGACCCCGTGGAGATTGAACGTCTTCGGGGTGAGACATTCGCGCCGCTATATCTACAGGCAGGGACCCTCCCGGATGACTACATTTACCAGGTACAGGAAATCGTCATGCCGCTGAAGAACACCCTGGTGCGGCAAAAAGACAGACTCGAAGATGCCTTGACTGCTGTGAAGGGCCTTCAGCCTCAAGCCGCCTCGCTGCGAGCCAGGGATATGCACGACCTGGTTAAATGTCACGAGGCCCAAAGTATGACGTTGATGGCCGAGATGGTCTTTCGCAGCGCCGTCATGCGCACCGAAAGCCGCGGCACCCATTTCAGAGAGGACTTCCCAAAGAGGGACGACAAGAATTGGCTGAAATGGATTACTTTAAAAAAAGAAAAGGGCCAGATGAGCCTGCGGACCGAACCGGTCCCTATCGACCGGTACAGATTTAGGCCCTGATCTAAGGAGTAAGCAAATGGTGAGACAAGTGACTGCTATCCTCTTGACCTTGTTCGTGTTTTCAGCCTTTGCCTGTTCGGCAGGGACAGGGACCATTGGACCTGCGGCTACCGCCGTTCCCAGGAAGCCTGAGGTAGCGCAACGGCCAGGAGAAACCAAATGGCAAAAGACGCTGGAGGCCGCACGACAGGAAAACACAGTAGTGGTTTATACCACGGCGGTGCCCGAAGCCAGGCTGGCTTTCAGTAATGCCTTGAAAGATAAATACGGCCTGGAAATGCAGTTCGTGGTCGGCCGGGGGACGGAGCTCGTTGCCAAGATCCTGGCCGAACGGCGGGCCGGGCTCTACAGTGGAGACGTCTATATAGCCGGCTCGGGTACTGCGGTAGAAAGTCTTCTTCCTGCAGGCGCGCTGGACCCTTTATCACCCGAACTCATTTTGCCTGAAGCGACCGACGGTAAATACTGGTATGGAGGCCGGCTGCCCTTCGTGGAAAAGACGGAAACCCTGCTGGCCATGCGCGGCGATCTGTACCGCCCGGTTGCCATAAATACCACGCTGGTCAAACCGGAGGAGATAGTTTCTTACCGGAACTTGCTGGAGCCGAAGTTCAAGGGAAAGATCATCATGGGTGATCCCACCGTGCCGGGAACCGCGAATGCCACGGCCACCGGGGTGGCTGAGTTCATCATGGGCTACGATTTCATTAAAGAGCTGGTCGGGCAGGAGCCAGCCGTTCTTCGAGATGAGCGGCTGGTGGCCGACTGGCTGGCGCGAGGCAAGTACTCGGTTACCTTTGGCGCCCGCTCAGATCTTCTCGGGCCGCTCAAAGCGGCAGGGGCCCCGGTCCAGGAGATCATTCCCAGGGAAGGGACGTTCATAAACGCTACCGGGGTGACGGTTTCCCTGCAGAACAGGCGGCCTCATCCCAACGCAGCTCGGGTCTTCGTCAACTGGCTGCTAACGCAGGAGGGCCAGACCGTTTATGTCAAAGGTTACGCTTTCGACTCTCTCAGGGAGGATGTGGCACCATCCAGCCCGGACCCGAGGTTTGCCAGGCAGGCCGGAAAAGAATACAAGCTTGTGGTTGACGCCGAAGAATGGGTCAGGACTCAAGAGAAAGGCGCCCCGATCTTCAGGCAACTGATTTCATCGCTGCTGAAATGAACGACAGCCTGATGGGAAACTGATCCATGACGGACACGATCACTAATTTGTGCACCGATGTTCTCGTTGTCGGTGGTGGCATGGCCGCCTGCACCGCGGCCATCGCCGCCAGAAAACCTCCGGTTGAAGTCCTGATAATCGACAAGGGAAGGATTGGTTTCAGTGGCACTTCGCCCCGGTGTGGCGGAGGCGGTACCGGTTGGGTGCTGTTGCCCCCTGAGTTCGGCGGTGACCCCCGCGACAGCCACGACGTGATGCTGGCGGACTGTGTCAAGGGAGGGGAGTACCTCAACGTCCAGGAGCACACTGAAATACTGAACGTGGAGTCATTGGAAAGGCTGCTGGAAACCGAGGTTCTGGGGGTCCACTATCACAGGACCCCTGAAGGCAAATATCCCATCGCCAGGACGATGGCTTTTTCCTACCCGAGGCCACCCAGTTCCAATGCCATCGGTGGAAGCCAGGTGGTGATGAAGACCATTCGAGAAGCGGTCCTCAGCCGCCGGATAAGCACCCTGGAACACGTTATGGTTACAAGGCTGTTCCTCGAAAACAACCGTATTGCCGGCGACTTTGGCATTAACGTCCGCACAGGAGACCTTTATTCTATAAGCGCCGGAGCAGTTATCCTGGCCAGCGGCAGTGCGACCGGTCTTTACAAATATCCTACCTGCGTCAACGAGCTTACCGGCGACAGCTACGCTCTGGCCTTCGAGGCCGGCGCTTCTCTCATGAATATGGAGTTCCTGCAGTTCTCTATTACCGGGATGATCGATGGGGTACATGTCAGGGATATCGGCGGCATCAAGCCGATGATCGCCAATGGAGTCAGATGGGTCAATGCCCGGGGTGAGGCCTTCATGTCACGGTACGACCCCGCCAGGGCGGAATTCACTGACTGGTGGCGGAACATCTACGCAATATCCAAGGAAAATCAGGAGGGCCGGGGGCCGGTATATCTTGACATGTCGAAGGTGGCTGAAAGAGTAAAGGACCTCTGGGAAGACAACACCACCCAGGGGCCATACGCGGCCATGCAACTTCACGGTCTCAGCCCTCGCCGCGACCGGTTGGCCTTGATACCGGGCCTTCATACTTTCCTGGGCGGCATGATCATCAACAGCAACGGGGAATCGTCAATACCCGGCCTCTACGGCGCCGGCGAAGCTGCCGGCCAGGCCGGGGTTTTCGGCGCCGATCGCGTGGGCAGCGGTATCGGCGCCGCCCAGGTATTTGGCCACCGTGCCGGGAAATACGCGGCCGCGTTCGCTCTCCAGTGTAACCGGCCTGCACTCAGGGCGGCTGCTGTGAAAGAGGAAAAGAAGCGCCTCCATTCTCTTCTGAGGAAGCATGGCGAAGACCCTTTTGCCGTGGAAAGGATAATAAAAGAAATTGCCCTCCAAAGTCTCGGAATATGCCGGACTGGCCCAGCGCTAGAAAAAGGCGCGAACGAGCTTCTCAACCTTCGAACCGAAAGCCAGAACTCAATCAGGGCACTGGATACGCCGGAACTTGTCAAGGCACTGGAGGTCCAAAATCTTGCCCTCACCGGAGAAATGTCAGCCAGAGCGGCCAGGATGCGCGAGGAATCCCGCGGCCAGCACAGGAGAGAAGACTACCCCGGCACGGACAACGAAAACTGGTTGAAATGGATAACCATTGCCAAATCTCAAGACGAAATGAGGTTAGGCGCCGTGCCGGTGCCAATTGGAAAATATAAGTTGAAGCCGGAAGGCTGGCGAGAGAAAACATGACAGGACCGAGCGCAAGCCATGACCCCAGGAAAAAATACCGCAGCGCCTACCAGCGGTGGGTCCAAACCGAGGGGATTCCCGTCGTGGAAGGATATGCCGTCGAGGACCTGAATAATCTGCCGCTGGCGCCATGGGGACGCAAAGGCGGCAAAGGTGCTTTTATCAACCTGGTGGGAAACGAGGGCGTCAACGACACCTATGTTTGTGAAATTGCCCCCGGTGGAAGCCTCAAACCTCAGAAACACCTTTACGAAGAGACCATACTTATACTGAATGGCCGCGGCGCCACTACCCTCTGGCAGCAAGGTGGTCCGGCGCAGACCTTCGAATGGCAGGAATGGAGCCTTTTTGCCATTCCCATCAATACCTGGCACCAGCATTTCAACGGGCAGGGTGACAGACCAGTGAGGTACGTGGCCTCAACCAGCGCCCCGTTGATCATGAACCTTTTCCACAACACCAACTTCATTTTCGGTGATAGCTTTATCTTCGACGACCGGTTCTCAGGCGAACAGGACTACTTTACCCGCCCGGGGAAGTTCTTCAGTGTCGAGGACCGTATCTGGGAGACTAACTTTGTCCCCGATACGCGAAAGGTAAAGCTATACCGCTGGAACGAGCGGGGAGCCGGGGGCGACAATATTCACTTCGAACTGTCCGACAACACCATGACAGCCCATATCTCGGAGTTCCCGGTGGGTACCTACAAGAAGGCCCATCGCCACGGCCCTGGCGGCAATGTCATCATTCTCAACGGAGAAGGCTATTCTCTCATGTGGCTTGAAGGACAACCGAAAGTCAAGGTGGGTTGGCGCCCGGGCAGCATGTTCGTCCCGCCGGATAAATGGTTCCACCAGCACTTCAATACCGGAGCCGAACCAGCGCGGTATCTGGCGCTGCGCTGGGGCAGCAAGAAAAACATCCTGGATGTTATCGGCAAGATCGGCAGGCCGGACGAAGACATAAAGAAAGGCGGCGACCAGATCGAATACCGGGACCAGGACCCGGAGATCGAAGCAATATATGCCGCGGAGCTGTCCAGGAAAGGCCTGCGGTCCAAAATGGGGCAATTCCTTTGAAAGGCTCAAGTTTGGTGCAGAAAGATTCAGTGGCAGAACATGGCAGCCCGGGCCACATAATCACCACAGACGTGTTGATTATTGGCGGCGGTATTTCGGGGGTTATCGCGGCCATCAGGGCCAGAGAAACGCGGGTGGATGTCCTGGTGGTAGAAAAGGCGACGGTTGGCTGGGCCGGACAGGTGCCGGCAGCAGGCGGTTGGATTCGCTTGTTGACGCCAGAGGATGATATCGATGAGTACGTTGATTTCCATGTGAGGATGGGTGATTATCTGGGCGACCAGGACTTCATCTACGCCGCGGCCCGGAGATGGTACCAGTCCATAAAGCAATTAGCAGACTGGGGCGCGCCCATTATGAAAAACGCCGCAGGCGGGACAGAGATCTTCAGGAACCCGTATTTTGACAACAGATACGGGTTTGTTCGCTTCGAGCCGGGAAAGATCATGCCCTATTTAAGAGGTAGGGCCCGTGCCAGCGGCGTCAGGATTGTTGACAAGGTAGAAGTGGTCGAACTGCTCAGTCAGAACGGCCGCGTGGTCGGAGCCGTTGGTTTCAATATCATCGATGGATCCCTGAAGATAATCAGGGCCAGGGCGACTATTCTTGCTTCTAGCAGTTGTGACTTCCGGGTGCAAAGATTATTCTGCTCGAGCTGCGGAGAAGGGATTGCCAGCGCCTACAATGCCGGCGCCGAGCTAAGGAACGCCGAGTTTGGCAACTCCTACGGCCCCGGCATCAAAGATTATGACTCTTTCAGCCGCGGCATAAGGTCCATGTATTACTTCAATGCCCTGGGAGAGAACGTCTCCGAAAAATACCGGCCGCCGGAGGTTGAGAAATTCACACCGGTCGTCCTGGGTATGGCCAGAGAAGTAGCAGCCGGCATGGGACCGATCTATCTGGACCTGAGCAAGGTGCCCGCCAATTTAAGGTCGCAGGTGCGTCCCCCTGATACCATGGTCTATCCTCACAGTTTCTGGCACATGTATGACAAAGCCGGGGTTGACCCTCTTACAACAAAGCTCGAGGTCGTCCCGACCCTCTTTGGCAAGCACTCGCCGATACGAGTCGATGTCGAATGCAGAACCACCGTCCCTGGTTTATGGGCAGTGGGCGACAGCAGTCATCTCGGTTCTGGTTTTGCCGGCACCGTGCCAGGCTCAGACATCCCGGGCTGGGCCATCGCCTACGCGGTGATCAGCGCCATGATGGCGGCGCCCTCCGCCGCCCGGGCTGTTTCTTACGCCGGTGCCCCTGCCGAACTCGACACTGCCGAACTGGCCAGGTTGAAAGAAACCATCTTTGCTCCGCTACAGCGCAGCAGCGGGCTGGTGCCTGACCAGGCATTCTGGAAAATACAGGAGCTGGTGTATCCGGTCAAATATAATCTGGTCCGGTCCAAAGAGCGCCTCGAAGAAGCGCTGTACAGAATCGAGAAAGTGCAAGGGGAATTGACTTCGTTGTGGGCCAAGGACAGTCACGAATTGATGAAGTGCCATGAGGCCAGGGCCATGGCCCTGTGCGCCGAAATGATCTTCCGAGCCGCTCTCCAGCGCACAGAAAGCCGCGGCTCTCATTTCCGTGAAGACTATCCTGCCCGCGACGACGTGAACTGGCTGAGGTGGGTCACTTTGAAAAAACGAGAAGGGAAGATGGAGGTCAGTTCGGAACGGATGCCTATCGATAAGTACAAATTCAAGCCCGAATCTATGAGGACAGGAGAACAACGTGGTGCAGCCTGAAATCGATCTCGCGATCGAAGAGGCCAAGAAAGTTTTTGCGGCACACCGGGAGACGCCCGACCAAACCATGGCAAAGAAGCTCATAATCAACGTCGCGGCTTCGGGAAGCTTCATCGACAGGAGACATAACCCCAATATTCCCATAACCGCTGAAGAGGTAGCCCGCGAAGTCGGGCGGGCCTGGGATGCCGGCGCCTCAATGTGGCATTTCCACCCCCGCGACCCCGAAACCGGGTTGGCGGTGAAACTGGGTCTTGACAAACGCCTCCAAATACACAAGAACTGGTGCGATGCGGTCTTTTCCAGGGCCCCTGATATTATCACTGACGTGGGAGCAATCTATGTGACTCCCTGGAAGCAGGTCAAGGGAACTCTGGTTGATGAAAACTCGATCCTGGCCGAAACTCGTCTCGCGCCTTTGATAGACCGGCTCGTCATGCTTGGACCAAAGAATCGCTATGTCGAAGTAGCCATTTCGCTGTGTACCTGCGGCGCCACAGGGGGCACTAATTCCATCTCGTTCAACAACAGGCCAGGCATTGTTTCCGACGTTGAATTTCTTCAATCAAGGGGAGTGAGGGTGGAGCTATCTCCTTTCCATCATGCCGACCTGGCTAATGTGAAGGAGTGGGTCCTCGACACGGGTTTAGCGAAAGCTCCTGTCATCCTCGATACCTTGTTGGGGGTCCACAATAGTCCCTGCCCTCGACCCGGTTTAGAAGCCTTTGAATGGTTGTTCACCTATGTGCGTATGCTTCCCAGGGGTGTGCTATGGCAGACACTACTGGGGGGAAGATTCTGGCTGCCCCTGACCATGGCTGCTATCGCCCTTGGCGCTGACATTGTCAGGGTAGGCATGGAAGATGCTATGTATATGTATCCCCATAGCACCAGCCCGATCGATAGCAATGCCAGAGTAGTCGAAGCCGTGGCGGGAATGGCAAGGTACATGGGAAGAGAAGTTGCCATGCCTGCTGAAGCGAGGCAGATACTTGGTTTACCGCAAGTACAGGCTGGGCCGTGACTACAATGCCAGGCCAATGCGAGGGCCTGATGTCAGGCTGAATGCGTTTGAGCGTGCCGGGCTATTTCATGGCGGTTTCTGAGGGGCCTCGAGCCGGGCCTTACCCCATAAACCGGTAACCCACATTCCAGACCGTTTCGATAAAGGCGTGGGTGGCGTCTTCGATCTTGCTGCGCAAACGGCGGATATGGACATCGACGGTGCGGTCGCCGCCATAGTAATCGTAGCCCCAGACCTGGTTGAGCAAGGCTTCCCGCGAATACACCTTCCCCGGATTGCCGGCCAGGAAACGGAGCAACTCATATTCCTTGAAGGTGAGATCAACGGGTTTGCCGCCAAGGTAGACTTTGTAACCAACCAGGTCCAGGATAAGGTCTCCCCGCTTGATCACATTCTCGCTTTTCAGGTTCTGGTTCTCCCAGACCGCCTGCTTGATGCGTGCATGAAGCTCGGGGAACACATACGGCAATACAACGAAATCGGCAATCCCCTGGAGCGCTTCGTACCGGTCCAGGAGTTCGGGAGAAATGAATATGATGAGGGGTATGGGAAAGGCTTCCCTGGTCCGGGCGATCACCGATTCGATTTCGGACCTGCGGTTGAAGTTGGTGACGCTGGCGTCAAGCAGGGCCAGGTCCGGAAGTGTTTCAGGCCGGGGGGATTCTGTGTCGGCAAGTTTGACCACTTCGAACTCATGATCGACCAGGTCCCTGTCGAGGTATTTCAAAAGAGGGCTAAGTTTACCAATGATCAGTATCGCGATCGGAGGGGGCATAGGTATTCATTATACACCCTTTCCCCGTTCCCTCTCCCTTAGATGGGAGAGGGTCAGGGTGAGGGTGAGGTTAAGAGCGGTAGCAATAGGAGAATTCTTATGCTAAGATTGCGGTAAAGCCCGGCAATTTTTTCTTCAGGAGAACCGCCATGATTTCTTTCAGCGAAATGAAAAAAGGCATGATGGTTGAGATCGATGGTCAGATATTCCAGATCGTGGAATACAACCCCTTCCGGATGGCCCAGCGAGCGGCAATGGCCAAAGTCAAATTCAAGAATATCAAGACCGGGCGGACATTCGAAAGGACGATGCAACCGGGGGAAAAGATGCTGCGGGTGCAACTGGAGCCGCAGACCGCCCAGTATCAATACAGCGATGGGGACCTCTATTATTTCATGGACATCAGGACCTTTGAGCAGATTACCTTGAGCAAGCAAGTCCTGGGCGATGCGGTCTATTACTTGCAGGATGGCATTAATGTGCAAATAATGAACTACAAAGGCCAGCCGGTCACTGTTGAATTGCCGATCACGGTGGAACTGAAGGTAGCGGATACCGGCCCGGCATTTAAAGGGGATACCGCGGCCGGGGGGTCAAAACCGGCCAAACTGGAGACAGGGCTGGAGGTAAAAGTGCCCCTGTTTGTGGATGTGGGCGATAGGTTGAAGATAGATACCAGGACCGGAGAGTATCTGGAGCGGATCGGCTGATCAGGCATCAGGCTACAGGCAACAGGTAACAGGTAACAGCCTGTAGGGGCGACGCCATGGGTGGTTGGGTGGGGGCTGGGGGTGCGGCTCGCCCGCCCGGCGCCAGAACGCCGCCCGATGCTGGATGCCTAACGCCTAACGCCTATCTCCTATCGGATACTTCACCGAGGCAATGGTCCGCAGCCCCCCGCGTTCCATGTACACGGCTTCTATCGACATTCTCACCGGCTGCAGCAGGTCTACCATGTCTTTGAGTATCCGGTTGACGGCGTGCTCCTGCAAAATGCCAACGTTGCGAAACGAAGTCAAGTAGTACTTCAACGATTTGAGCTCTACCAGGGTCCGGTCCGGGACATATTTGATGGTCAACCGGGCGAAGTCAGGAAGTCCCGTCCAGGGGCAGACCGCGGTGAATTCGCCGGTCTCGTAGCTTACTTCGGTATCCGTTCCCGGGTAGTCAAACACGATGGTTTCCAGGACCGCGGTATCGATCACCTCCTCTTTTTGGGTGTCGAAACGCCTGAGGCTGTACTTGTCTTTTGTTATCAACTTGCCTTTCCGGCCCTCCCTGTGAGACATTGTTTTTGTACCTTATACTCGTGCTAGGCGACCATGCCGGCTTGTGATGGGATTTGTGCCTGTGGCATATATTATCATTTTGGCAGGGCAATCATCCATGATGGCCGGCGAGTAGGGTCAAAG
>JACQUA010000031.1 GCA_016210565.1 Chloroflexota bacterium | reverse complement strand
GGGGGGCTATAGTGGATGTCCAGTCTTCTGCAGTTATGCCTCTCTTTTTAATCCTCTGAACCTTTCGGTTTTCCTGAGCCTTCTTTTCCTCTTCGCCTTAGGAAGCGAGGGCGTTCCCCTGGCTGGCTACCGCTTCTCTTTTCCGAAACCCCCTCGATCCATCCGCGTCCGCTGATCTTCCAGGAGTCTCTAGTCGTTAAATCCAGTAACCGTTGATTTTGGCGCCGCCTTTTCATCCGCAAGCGATTCTATTTGGATTGGCAGGCAGTGCAGACGAGGTTTGCCTGCTTGGCCTGAGGGCTTAAAATCGACGCGGACGAAGGTGGCCCAGAAGGAGATCTGCGATGAGATCAAGCGCAAAGGCGATCGTTTCCCTGGCCTCTGGCCTTCTCTTGGCCGCCACCCTTGCCTTCGCCCAGGGCGGGGCTACGGAGCACAAGGGGCACGGAGGAATGATGGGGCACGAAGGGGAAGGAATGGATTGTCCGATGATGGGCGAGATGACCTCTGAGGAGATGGCCCAACATCACAAGCAGATGACCGAAGAGATGGCCAAACACTGCCAAGTGATGATGGGCCACCAGGGAGAGACTTCCTCAGAGGGCTCTGCCCCGGAAGGGGGAGAGGCTCACTCCCACTAAGGGAGGCCTTAGCTGACGGCTGCCGGGGGTCGTAGATCCCTGGCAGCCCCCTCCAAGGAAGTGGGCGTGTTGTGGACGAAGGGGTAGGGTGATCCTTACTCCTTTGATCCCAGGTAATACATGAGAAGGAAGTTTAGAATGAAAGCGAGAGCGAAGGCCGTAGGGGTTGCCCTCCTTCTGAGTGGGGGACTTCTCTTTCTCCAAGGCTGCGCAGTGGTCCGATGGCATAACCGGATGATGGAAAGAATGATGGGAGCGATGATGGGCCACGATGAGTCTCACCTGGGGGCCACTCCGGAGAGGGTAATCTTCGACCGGCTTTGCCATGCCTCTACCTACCTGGACCATCAGAGCGAGCTCTCCCTCTCGGCGGCTCAGGCCAAAGAGCTAGGGTCAATTGGGCTGGAGTGCCAGAAAGAGGTGATCCAAAAGGAGGCAGAGCTCCGAGTGGCCGAGGTCGATCTGGGGAATCTGATGGAACGTTGGAGTAGGGGACAGGCGGACCGTTCAGACTTGGAAGTCAAAGAGAAGGAGGTCGGCTCCCTGTACGCCCAGTTGCTCCTGATGCCCCGGAAGACGGCCGAACGGGCCAGGGCCCTTCTGACCGAGCCTCAGCAGGGAAAGCTGAAGACCCTGCCCTTTTCCCCTTCCCAAGGGGATCATAGAGGGCGTTATAGAGAGGGAAAGAAGCGATGGAAGCAGAAGATATTGGCCACCTCAAAAGAGGCCTTGCCTTTTTCATTTTGCGGTCTTGGTTCCCTGCTTTGGCGCTCCTCCTTGCCGCCATAGGGAACCCCGCGTTCGGGGTTTACGTTGCAGAGATCAAGGTTACGATAGATTTTCCCCCGGATGGTTCCAGCTTTGCCAAACTCGCTCCTCAGGCGATCATCGCCGGCCACGCTCAGGTCAGTGGTACCCTGGCCCCCCGGTTGGACCTGGCCATCGTGATCGATCGATCGGGCAGCACCGCCGGCCCTTCCGGCGCGGATATCGACGGGGATGGGACCGTGGGAGAGCTGATGGAATGGAGGAACACCGACCCGGGCGATTCGGTCCTGGCCGCCGAGCTGGTCGGGGCCAGGAATCTATTGAAGCTCTTGGACCCGACCAATATACGGGTTAACGTGATCAGCTTCGGCAGAGATCTCTTCGTTTATTGGGATCACGGCGATCTTTGGGGTCATCGGGGCCCCTTTACTTATTGGGATCGAGGAGGCTACCCTCCGATGCCCGATGCCCTCGTAGAGCAACCCCTGACATTGGATTACAGGGGAATCCAAAAGGCCCTGGACCGGGTCCGGGCCAGGGGACCCCAGGGGGGCACCAACATGGCCGCCGCTATCCGGGCGGCCACTGCCGAGCTGATCAGAGCCAAAGCGGATCATCCTGCGAAGCCTGGGGCGAAGAAAGTGATGCTCCTGCTCACCGATGGCTTCCCCTCCTCCCCTGCCGGCTCTCCCGACGTGGCCGACCCCGAGGACACCATCCTGGCCCTGCGGGCCGCCTCACTGGCCCGGAGAGCGGGCATCGAGATCCATACCTATGCCCTGGGCCCCCGGGCAGTCTCCGCTCCCTTCGCCTTGACCGAGATCGCCCGGATCACCGGAGGTCGCTTCAACCCGATCTCCGATCCCTCTCAGATCGTCTACCGTTTGAAGGAGGTCATCTTCGCGCAGCTGAAGTCCCTGGTGGTGGAAAACTCCACCCTGAATCAGCCAGCCGGGCAGGTGGTCTTGGGTCCGGAGGGGGGCTATATCGCCCTGGTTCCGGTGAAAGCAGGCGTCAACAAAATCAAGGTCACTGGCATCGCCAATGATGGGACTCAGGGGGGATCGTCCGTCCTGTTAAACTATCTTCCAGAAGGGGAGCGAAACGCGGCTTTACAGCGTACGAAAAGGGAGGTGGCCCTGAGCCCAGGCATCAAGGGTTTCGACGAGCTCAAGCTGGAGATGGAGGAGGAGAAGGGTCGGTGGCTGGAGCTGAACCGAAAGACAAAAGAGCTGGAGCTTAGAGCCAAGCAGAACGGGAAAAGTCAGGAGCATCTGGAGCTCGATCTCGAAGTGAAATAGAGACAGATTTTCTGGAGAGCGCGAGTTTATATACCATACATGGATGAGCCAGGGCAAGCCAGACCTTTACATTTTCATTCTACGGGCCTCCGATGGATAGGAGGAGGCCTTTCCCCTTGCCCAGCTGGACGATGGCCTCCAAGATCTCCGCCGTATTAACCGAGCCTTCACCACTTCTCCTTGAACAGGTTGGACTAATCAGACTACAGATGACGATCTCCAAAATGAACCAGGGTTTGCCAGGATACCATACTCAGAAGGGAAATCCCCACCCAGGACAAAGCGAGAAACCTCTGGGCAAAGGAATCCATTTCAGGGATTACGGTTTGCGATATACACCGTGCTTTAACCCATCCATTTAAAGCGACGAGCACGACGCGGCGATAATCTTTCCAGACAGTACATCCACTGGCATTCTACCGCTTGATTGGCCGCAATGCTATCCATCGAAAGATGGCCAGAGTGGTTGCCGGGATAGCTACCCACTGGATGAGCGGTGTCAGCCCAATTCCAAATATTCTCGGCATTGCTGCCGTATAGGCCCAACGTCCCCCGGATAGCGCCCAGTATTCGATGAGAATCGTTAGTCCGATCCCAAGGCCGATCCAGATCCCGGCCGGAAAGAGCCAACTTTGCTGAAGTGCCCAGGAAGACCGCCGAAAGACAACAGCGGTCACCCCATAGGCGACGCTGGTGATGACCAGGTCTCCAAATGCCGCACCCAGACAACGAAGGGCATGGTCAAAGAACGACACATCCGTGAAATTCGTAAAAAGCGGGGCTTGGCCCATCTCCCAGGCGTAATGCAAAAGGAATGTCAGCACGATGGCCCCGCCCCAGTTCCACAGATTTGGTATGTTCAACATCACTTTAGAAAACATGCCTCGATTAACTTAAAAGATCTTTCTTCATCTGTTCAAATTCTTCCTTAGTTATTTCACCTTTAGCATATCGTTTTTTTAGTATCTCCAGGGATGTTTCAGAGTCTCTATATCCAGTTTTGAGAAAGAATAATAGTTATTATAAATATGTTAATTAGAATTATAACAACAGACATTAGCATATGAGTTAGATTCATTTTTGTTTTCTCCTTTCCTTGACATCTATCTTACTTCTTTCACCTCTATTTTACTTCGAGATCGAGCTCAAGCTGCTCTTGACCTTTCCCTTTTTCTTTGGCTTTGAGCTCCAGCTCCTTTGTCTTTCGGTTCAGATCCAGCCACCGATTCTTCTCTTTCTCTAGCTCCAGCTAGAGATCATCGAAACTCTTGATGTCTGGGCTCAGAGCCATCTCCCTTTTGGTAAGCTGTAGGGCCGGGTCTCGCTCCCCCGTTGGGAGGTAATTCAACAGGACGGACGTTCCCCCTCGAGTCCCGTCATTGGCAATGCCGGTGACCGTGATCTTGTTCACGCCTGCCTTCACGGGAACTGTAGCGATATAGGCTCCTTCCGGTCCCAGGGCCACCTGCCCGGCCGGCTGACTCAGGGTGGCATTTTCCACCACCAGGGATTCCAGCCGCACAAAGAGGCCTTCCTGCAGGCGGTAGACCACCTGGGAGGGATCGGAGATCGTATGGAAACGGCCGCCGGTGATCCGGGCGATTTCGATCAAGGCAAAGGGGATAGCGACTGCCCCGGGGCCCAGGGCATAGGGATGGATCTTGATGCCTGCCTTCCGGGCCAGGTAAGCCGCCCGGAGGGCCAGGATGATGTCCTCGGGGTCCGCTACATCGGGAGAGCCGGCAGGGGAGGAGGGGAAGCCGTCGGTGAGGAGAAGCATCACCTTCTTTGCTTCTGGTCTGGCGAGGCCATCCGCCCTGGCTCCGATCAGCTCGGCAGTGGCCTCCCGGATGGCGGCGGCTATGTTGGTGCCCCCCCGGGGTCCCCTGGCCCGGATCCGGGCCAGGGCCTCCCGAACTTTCCAGTAGTCCGAGGTCAGGGGCTGCTCTACGCGGGCATCGGGCATCCGAGGATCGAGGTAATCCCAATGGGGCTGGCCACGCCTGCGATGAAGATGGCCACAACCCCAATGAAAGAAGCGGTCTCTGCCGAAGCTGATTACGTTAACTCGTGTATTGGCCGAGTCCAGGAGCTTCAATAGAGTCCTGGCCCCGACCAGCTCGGCGGCCAGGACCGAAT
>JACQUA010000360.1 GCA_016210565.1 Chloroflexota bacterium | reverse complement strand
GCTCAGAATGACAGGGAAAGATTCTTCGACTTCGCTCGCTGCGCTTGCTTCGCTCAGAATGACAGGGAAAGATTCTCCGGCTATGCTCGCTTCCGCTTGCTTCGCTCAGAATGACAGGGAAAGATTCTTCGACCATGCTCGCTGCGCTTGCTTCGCTCAGAATGACAGGGAAGGATTCTTCGGCTATGCTCGCTTCCGCTTGCTTCGCTCAGAATGACAGATTAGCTGACCTTGGTCTTCGAAGCCTCGCGCTGCTCGGCCTCGGCGAGTAATTTGCCTACTTCATAGTCATTGCCGGCGACGAGGAGTATGTCAATGTGGCTGACAACTTCCTGCACACCGGGGTGTACCAGGGCCTCTTTTCCCCGCTGGATCAGGAGCACCACGACCTCTCTTCTGCCTCCCGGTCCGAAACCGAGGTCCGAGAGGGTCTGTCCCACGAAATAGGCCGGGGCTTTGATCATGGAGACCCCGGACCCATTGGCCACCGGGATATGGTCCGCGATATCTTTCATCCCCAGGATGGGGGCTATCCTGGTTGCCGTGTCGCGCTCCGGGTAGACTACTTTGTCGGCGCCGATTTTCTCGAGGATATCCCCGTGCAACTCGTTTCCGGCCTTGGCCACTATGTAACGGACGCCTAGTTTTTTCAGCAGGATGGTGGTCATCAGGCTGTCCTGAATCGCCGTTCCCATGGTAACTACGGCCATATCCAGGCTGCCTATCCCCAGTTTCTTGAGCGCGATTTCATTCGTGGCGTCCGCTCTAACGGCGTGGGCGACCCTGGGGGCGATGCTTTCGACTGCTTCGTCGGTCTTGTCTACCGCCAGGACGTCATGGCCCAGCCTGCTCAGGGCAGTAGCCAGGTTCGTCCCGAATCTGCCCAGTCCGATCACGGCTATTTGCTTGTTCATATCCCTCCTGCGTCTACGCAATCCTTATGGTTTCATGAGGGTAACCCGTATGGGCCGGCTGCTGCCGGTGGGCGAGGAATGTCACGAAGGTGAGGGGTCCCAGACGGCCGGCGAACATGGCGACAATGACTATCAACCGGCCTCCTATCGTTAAGTCCGGAGTAATGCCCGTGGTGAAGCCAACGGTACCCAGGGCGGAGAAGGTCTCGAACAGGAGACGGTCGACGTGGAACGCCTCTGTCAGGGATAGGGCAATGACAACGAGTCCGATGACCCCGAGGTAACACAGGACCAGCGAGACCGCCCGGTACACGTTCTGCTGGGTGATTTCCCTGCCGAACCCGTTGACGCGTTCATTCCCTTTCAAAGCGCTGAGGGCGGTCATGCCCAGGATGCCGATGGTATTCACCTTTACGCCGCCGGCCACGGAGCCGGCAGCCCCTCCCGCAAACATCAGAAACATGGTGAAGAAAAGCGAAACCCCTCGCAAACCTCCAATATCGATGGCGGCAAAGCCGGCGGTCCTGGGGCTCACTGCCTGAAAGAAGGCGACCAGCAGCTTCTGGGGGAACTCAAGGGGGCCGAGCGTGGCCGGATTCGAAGACTCGGCGGCCAGATAAAACAGGGTTCCGGCTGCCACGAGTGTAAACGAGACGGCGAGGACCAGCTTGCTTTCCAGGCACAACCTCGTGAAACTTCGAGTTCGGACCACATCCTCGACGACCAGGTAGCCGGTGCTGCCGGTAATAATCAACGCCGCGGTCGTGAGTAGCACCACGGCGTCTCCCTGGTAATCCGCCAGGCTCCGGAAGCGCCCGAAGATGTCCATGCCGCTGTTGTTGAAGGCAGAAACCGCGTGGAATACCGCTCTCCACAGGGGGGCTTCGGCGCCGCTTCCACTCCAGTACAGGTAGAAGACCGTGGCGCCGATGCCTTCGACGAGGATGGAGAATATCGTCACGCGGACAACAATGCCTGCCAGACCCCCGAGACGGTCTATCCCTATCGCGTCACTGATAAGGAGCTTCTCTCGAAGCCCCAGTCCGTGTCCTGTTCCCAGCAGGATGAGGGTTGCACCCGTGACGAAACCGATGCCTCCGATCTGGAAAAGGGCCAGGATGACCCCCTGACCAAACATATTCCAGTAGTCGCCCGTGTCCAGCACGACCAGGCCCGTAACGGACACCGCCGAAGTGGCTGTAAAGAGGGCATCGACCGGTGAGGTGAATCCCCCCGACCTGCTCGAGACCGGCAGTATGAGCAGGATGGTCCCGGCCAGTATGATCCCGGCGAAGCTGTATATCAGGAACAGGGCTGAAGAGAACATCGTTTTCGGCCTGGGCACCTGCAGCGGTATTCTGAGCGACGGTATGCCGGGCAGCCGGAACGTGGTCCTTTCGCTCCTGGGGATGCTATGATCTTCCATCTGTCCTTTTCAATTGTGCGAGGTGCTTTTCCGCGCCGCCTCCGGCGGTAACCCCATAGCTCGAACTGCCAGTGGTAGTCGCAAGTGTTGATTCGGACCGTGCGGACTTGCCATCGAGCGAAACGGACTACATTATTGCACTGAGGGATTCAAGATTCAAGATTCCCCGTGCGGATTGCAGATTCCAGATTCTCCGCCCAGGCTCCCGACAGCCGACAGCCGACAGCCGATAGCCGACAGCCGACAGCCGACAGCCGACAGCCGACAGCCGATAGCCGATAGCCGACAGCCGATAGCCGACAGCCGACAGCCGATAGCCGACAGCCGACAGCCGACAGCCGATAGCCGACAGCCGACAGCCGACAGCCGACAGCCGACAGCCGACAGCCGACAGCCGACAGCCG